>DASWEZ010000175.1:0-6126 GCA_036394495.1 Burkholderiales bacterium | reverse complement strand
CCAGTTCTCCCGCCATCTTCACGTCCGCCAGTTTTACCGGCCCCCAGGTATAGCCGTCGACGAAGCGGCCGCACGCGACAATCGGATTGCTGCCCGCATCGGTCTGCTGCCTCAAGGCCAATGATGGCGAAAGCAGGGAAGACATGATGCGCAGGCCGGTCGATCCGGTATCGATCAGCACGTGGTCGATCGATTGGCAATTCGACGTGCTACCTGGTTCGCAGATCGTGACGGTCGTAAACAGGAGATTGATGTTATTGGCCGGACCAGGACCGACAAGAACGGATTGCACGTTCGGTCCGGTAATCGACGCGGGGGTATCGTTTCCGCCGCCCCCGCCACACCCGGCAATCAATAGAAAGATGCCCGGTGCTGCCAGGCTTTCGAGATTACGCAAGCAAACCCCTTTCGTCGTTATCGCAATTCTTCAAGCGTGACTCCCTGGGGCAATAGCTGCGGAAGGTACGCTCGGCCGGAAAATGATCGCATGTGCCCGCCCGATTGCACGACGAGGTCAGATTCGCGAACCGCAACCTGTCGGCGACCGGATCGCCTGGCGCTTGCTGCGGCAGCGTAGCGATCGAAGTAGCGGCCCAAGGCCTGCTGCAGGTCGGGCATCAAGGGACCCTCCCACGCGACCGCGAATACCATCCCTTGCGGGGAGACATATTCCCGGACCGTAGTTCCCGAAGGAGTCTGGATTTCGTGGATGGTGTAGCTGCCGGCAGGCACGGCACGCAAGGAAGCTTTCATGGATGCCCGGTCGGCCTCGGTAGAGGTCGCCGCCTCACCCAGCGTTGCGGATGCCCTGAACGGGAACGAGAGCGCCAAGGACGCCGCAAGCAGCCAAAACGGCCGCGCCGCTAGGAAGGCGGGAAAACCAGTCGGCGCCGAACGATGAATCGGTTGCATGGAACTTCGACAACGGCAACCGCCGTTTCGTGCGACAAAGCGATCTTTTTTCGGTGCGGCCTACCTTACGGTGTAGCCACGCCCTTCCAGGCAGGCGCTCAGTGCGCGTCCGTAGTTCACAGGTCCCGTTTCCGGATTGCGATGCGCCCGAAGTTCAGGATCGTAGCCGGTCTCACTGACAGCCCAGCGGTTGCATTCGTAACGGTCGTTCGCCGCCTGCTGCTGGCTTTGACCTCTGCCGGGATAGACGAACCACTGGTCTGAAGATGGCTGGCCCGAATTGGACCCCTGCGGTGGGGCTGAATTGGAATTCACCGGTGGCTGGGCATTGACCGGCCCCAACTCGATGACGCCGTTGTTCGGTGTCTGGGATACGACAGTTCTTGGCTGGGCCGCGGCGACGGCGTAATTCGGCTGGCTCTGTACATAGACCGGCTGACTTTGCACATAAACCGGCGGATTCATGTAAACCGTGGGACCGGGCGCGTAGTAGGGGCTGTAGTAGTACGGCCCCGGATCCCGCGCGTAAGAATAATAAAAGGGAAAAGCCAGCGCAGCGCCGAGGGCGGCGCCGAAAAAGAAAGCGCTTCCGCTGTGGAAACCGCCATGGTAGCCACCACCACGATAATAGCCACGAGCCTGCGCCTCGACACTTGTCGCCACCAGGCCCATCAGTGCGACAGCAATCAGTATCTTTTTCACGACGATCCTCCTAACTTCCACGACACCAAAAGTTTAACGCACGTCGGGCGCGTTGGTGCACAGATTTCTATGTTACAAAGCGGTTTCCCAGGTTAAACGTTAGAGGCAAATCGGCCTGCTTGGTTGCATTTTGCCGCTTGCGGAGCCCGGATTCTGGCCGTTCCGGCGATAATGCCGCCATGTGTGGCCGGTATGTCAGTCCCGAGGAAGCCGAGATCGAGCGCTTTTGGCACATCGGCCGGCACAACAACAATCCCTTCCCCCGGCGCTACAACGTCACGCCGACATCGATCATCCCTGTCCTGCGGCTGGACCGCGTCACCGGCGAGATCGAACTCGTCAATGCGCGCTGGGGCTTGATCCCGAATTGGTGGAAAGACCCGAAGCCGCCGCGAACCTCCCACAATGCCCGCTCCGAAGAAGCCGCGACAAAGCTGATGTGGAATGGCCCGCTGGCCAGATCACGCTGCCTGATTCCCGCCGCCGGCTGGTACGAATGGAAGCAGGTCGAGTGCATCGATCCGGCCTCCGGGGAAATCACTAAGGCGAAGCAGCCGCATTTCTTCCACCTGCCCGACAATCAGCTCTTCGCCTTTGCCGGCGTCATGGCGATGTGGAAGCCGGCGAACGATGAGGAATGGCAAACGAGTTGCGCGATTCTCACGCGCGACGCGGTCGGTCCCGCCGCCGAGGTGCACGATCGCATGCCGGTGGTCTTGTCGAATGATGCAGAAAGCGCGTGGCTGGATTTGAAGATCACCGATCCCGGGCAGGCAATGACCGCTGCGCTGAAGGCAAGCGTGACCGAAGTCGAGCATCATCCGGTGAGCAGCCGGGTGAATGCCGCTGGCAATGACGACGAGGACGTTACGCGAAAGGTGAACGAATAGGGCCGGAAGGGGGTCAAGAGTCAGAGGGTGCGGAGTTCCATGCGCCTGAATGACCGGGCCCGAGCAATGCCATTGAAATCACCGCCGGCGCAAGACGGATCCCACGTGCTGACGATCAACTGCGGTTCGTCGAGCATCAAGTTCGCATTGTACCGGCGGGGGCGTCCGCCCAAGCGGGGTCTGTACGGCAAGATCGACCGCATCGGCCTGCCCGAAACGTCGCTTGCCTTCCAGGATCCGGCTGGCAACCAGCGCGAAAGCCAGACCATCGCGATGGCGGACCATGCGACGGCATCCCGGTTCCTCTATGACTGGCTGGCGCAGCGAACTGGATTCGAGTCGATCAGCGCGATCGGGCATCGCATCGTCAACGGCGGTGCGCGCTACTACGAGCCGCAAGTCATCACCGAAGCGCTGCTCGACGAACTGCGCCGCATCAGCACTTACGCTCCGGAACATCTGCCTGCCGAAATCGCGATGATCGACCTGTTCGGCGCGCGCGCGCCGGGCCTGCCGCAGTTGGCGTGTTTCGACACCGCTTTTCATCGCAGCATGCCGCGCGTTGCCAGGATTCTTCCCATTCCGCGGCGCTACCAGGCGCAGGGCGTCGAGCGCTATGGCTTTCACGGTTTGTCCTACGCCTATCTCATGAGAGAACTCGCGCGCGTGGCCGGTGCCGAGGCGGCACTCGGCAAAGTGGTGCTGGCCCATCTCGGCAACGGCGCGAGCCTCGCCGCGGTTCGCGACGGCAAGAGTATCGATACCAGCATGGGGTTCACGCCAGCAGCAGGCGTGCCCATGAGCACGCGTTCCGGCGATCTGGATCCCGGACTGGTGTCGTACTTCGCGCAGACCGAAAACATGAGCGCGCAGCAGTTCCACAAAATGATCAACCACGAATCCGGACTGCTCGGTGTTTCCGAAACGAGTTCGGATCTGCGCGACCTGCTGGAGAAAGAGGACACCGACATCCGCGCCGCCGAAGCGGTGGCGATATTCTGTTACCAGGTCAAGAAATGCATCGGCGCCTTCGCCGCCGCGCTCGGCGGGCTCGATACGCTCGTGTTCACCGGCGGCATCGGCGAGAACGCCGCCGAAATCCGTTCGCGCATCTGCGAGGGCCTGGATTTCCTCGGCATCCAGTTCGATGAAATGCTCAACACGGCCGGCGGTCCGGTCGTCTCCGCCGATGTGAGCCGTGCGACGGTGCGCATCATCCATACCGACGAAGACGCCGTCATCGCCAGCGCGGTCTTCGGGATTCTCGATGCAACTCCAACCTTGCAATCCACCCTACGCCCATGACACAGCCACTCACGCCGCAGCTTCTGCAAAAGATGAACGCCTGGTGGCGGGCCGCCAATTATCTTTCCGTCGGGCAGATCTACCTGATGGACAATCCGCTGCTCAGGCAGCCGCTGAAACTGGAGCATGTGAAGCCGCGGCTGCTCGGCCACTGGGGTACCAGTCCCGGACTGAATTTCATCTACGTCCACCTGAATCGCATCATCAAGGAGCATGATCTTGATGTGATCTACGTGACCGGTCCCGGTCATGGCGGTCCGGCGCTGGTGGCCAACACTTATCTGGAAGGCACCTACAGCGAGTTCTACCCGAAGATTTCGCAAGACGAGGCCGGACTGAAGCGCCTGTTCACCCAGTTCTCGTTTCCCGGCGGCATTCCCAGCCACGTCGCGGCAGAGACGCCGGGTTCGATCAACGAAGGCGGCGAACTCGGCTATTGCCTCACGCACGCCTATGGCGCCGCCTTCGACAATCCCGAACTGCTGGTCGCCTGCGTCGTGGGGGACGGCGAAGCGGAGACCGGCGCGCTCGCCGCAAGCTGGCATTCCAACAAATTTCTGAATCCCGTGCGCGATGGCGCGGTATTGCCGATCCTGCATCTGAACGGCTACAAGATTGCCAGCGCTTCGCTGCTGTCCCGGATCAGCCGGCAGGAACTGGAGCAGCTTTTTCGCGGCTACGGTTACGAACCATGTTTCGTGGAAGGCGACGACCCGGAAATCGTCCATCCGTTGATGGCCGGAACGCTGGACCGCGTTGTCGGGGAGATCCGGCAAATCCAGACCGTAGCGCGCAGCCGCGGATTCACCCGACGTCCGGCCTGGCCGATGATCATCTTGCGCACGCCCAAGGGTTGGACCGGACCGAAGGAAGTCGATGGCCTGAAGACCGAAGGCACCTGGCGTTCGCACCAGGTCCCGCTCGCCAACCTGCAGAAAGAGCCGAAGCACCTGCTGATTCTGGAGCAGTGGCTGAAGAGCTACCGTCCGCAGGAATTGTTCGACGATGCCGGCCAGCTCATCGCCGACATAGCCGAGATCTCGCCGAAGGGCGAGCGGCGCATGGGCGCGAATCCGCACACCAACGGCGGCCTGCTGCTGCGCGATCTCGAGCTGCCCGATTTCCGCGCCTATGCAATCGAGCTTTCCGCACCGGGCAGCGTGATGGCGGAAGCCACCCGGCAGACCGGCCTGTTCCTGCGCGACGTGCTCAAGGCCAATACGGCAAGCGCCAACTTCCGCGTGTTCGGTCCGGACGAGACGGCATCGAATCGCCTGGCGGCGGTGTTCGAAGCCAGCGACCGGGCTTTCACCGGCGAAATCCTCGACAGCGACGAGCACCTTTCACCCGACGGGCGCGTCATGGAGGTACTGAGCGAACATCTGTGCCAGGGCTGGCTCGAGGGTTACCTGCTGACGGGGCGGCACGGATTCTTTTCCTGCTACGAGGCTTTCATCCACGTCGTCGATTCCATGTTCAACCAGCACGCCAAGTGGCTCAAGGTCTCGCGCGAAATCCCGTGGCGGCGGCCGATCGCCTCGCTGACCTACCTGCTGACTTCGCATGTCTGGCGCCAGGACCACAACGGCTTCAGCCACCAGGACCCCGGCTTCATCGATCATGTGGCCAACAAGAAGTCGGACGTCATCCGCATCTACCTGCCGCCGGATGCCAATACGCTGCTGTCGGTCGCCGACCATTGCCTGCGCAGCCGCAACTACGTGAACGTCATCGTCGCCGGCAAGCAACCGGCCTGGCAGTGGCTGGACATGGACGCCGCGACCAGACACTGCACCGCGGGACTGGGTGTATGGCAATGGGCCAGCAGCGACGAAAGCGCAGAACCCGATGTGGTGATGGCTTGCGCCGGCGACGTTCCGACGCTGGAGACGCTGGCTGCGGTGGAAATGTTGCGGGATCATCTCCCGGATCTCAGGATTCGCGTGATCAACGTGATCGACCTGATGACGCTGCAACCGCACAGCGAACATCCCCATGGCCTGAACGATGCCGATTTCGACGCATTGTTCACGACGGACAAGCCGGTCGTGTTTGCCTATCACGGCTATCCGGCGCTGATCCACAAGCTGACCTATCGCCGCACCAATCACGACAACCTGCATGTCCGCGGCTATAAGGAAGAGGGCACCACCACCACGCCGTTCGACATGACGGTGATCAACGATATCGATCGCTTCCATCTGGTGATGGATGTCATCGATCGCGTTCCCGGCCTGGGCGCCCGTGCCGCGCAGGTAACGGGACTGATGCGCGACAAGCTTGCCGAACACCGGGCCTACATCTGCCGCCACGGCGA
>DASWEZ010000174.1:0-4222 GCA_036394495.1 Burkholderiales bacterium | reverse complement strand
GTGCAGGACGATTCCGCGGTCGACATCTCCGAGGAGATTTCACGCCTGCAAAAAAAGAGCAGTACGCTGACCCGCGACATCTACGGAAAGCTTTCGGCGTGGCAGATCTCGCAGGTCGCGCGCCATCCTCAGCGGCCCTATTCCCTCGACTATTTTCAGAACCTGTTCGCCGACTTCGAGGAACTGCAGGGCGACCGATGCTTCGCGGAGGATCCTTCGATCATCGGCGGGCTGGCGCGCTTCGGCAGCCAGTCCGTGATGGTGATCGGGCACCAGAAAGGGCGCGACACCAAGGACAAGCTCTATCGCAATTTCGGCATGCCCAAGCCGGAAGGCTATCGCAAGGCGTTGCGCTTGATGAAGCTTGCAGAGAAGTTCGGCGTTCCGGTAATGACGTTTGTCGACACGCCGGGCGCTTATCCGGGCGTCGGAGCGGAGGAGCGCGGGCAGTCGGAAGCGATCGGGCGCAATCTGTATGCGATGTCGGAGTTGCGCGTGCCGATCGTGGTGACCATCATCGGGGAAGGCGGATCGGGCGGCGCGTTGGCGATAGCCGTCGGCGACGTCACGCTGATGCTGCAGTATTCCATCTACTCGGTGATTTCGCCGGAAGGTTGCGCATCGATCCTGTGGAAAAGCGCGGACAAGGCGCCGGATGCGGCCGAAACTCTGGGTATCACGGCCAACCGCCTCAAGACGCTCGGGCTGGTCGACCGCGTGGTGGCGGAACCGCCCGGTGGCGCCCATCGCGATCCGACGGTGATCATGCAGACCTTGCGCAAGGCGCTCATGGATGCACTGTCGGAAGCGCAGGAGAAACCGATCGATGCGCTCGTCGAAGCTCGCTTCGAACGGCTGATGGCCCACGGCAAGTTCAAGGAAGCGGCGGTTCGCTGAGTCGTAGCGCATCCGACGATTGATCCGGATACCCCGCGCAAGCGGGGTATCTTGTTTTGGCAGACTGAGTGGCAACAACCATGACCGACGAGTTCGCGCAAATCGTAAACGCCACGCTGGACGCGCATGGGGTGCGCGGCAAGCGCATCGCGATCGGGTTGAGCGGCGGCATGGATTCGGTCGTGTTGCTCGATGTTCTGCATGAGCTGCATGTCTCGAGGGAATTGTCGCTCTCGGCAATTCATGTGAATCATCAGATCAGCGCGCATGCCGGCGAGTGGGAGGCGTTCTGCCGTGCGTTGTGCGCGCGGCGCGGAATCGCGCTGACCGTGGAACGCGTAAAGGTGACGCCCGACGGTTCCGGCGTGGAAGCCGCGGCACGACGATTGCGCTACCGTGCCTATGCTTCGATCGCCACCGATTTCGTGGCGCTCGCGCATCACCTCGACGATCAGGCCGAGACCTTCCTGCTGCAATTGTTGCGCGGCGCCGGGCCGAAAGGACTGGCCGGCATGCCGGTGGTAAGGCCGCAGGAATCCGCGATGGACGGCAAGGCTGCTTCGCCGCACATCCTGCGCCCTTTGCTCGACCTTCGCCGCAGCGACATCGAGGCGTACGCAAAATCGCGAAGTCTGGAATGGGTGGAGGACGACAGCAACGCCGATTCGCGCTTTGATCGCAATTATCTGCGCAATGAATTGCTGGTACAGATGGACGCGCGCTTTCCCGGCTATCGCGAAACGCTGGCGCGCGCCGCCCGCAATCTTGCCGACTACGCCTTGCTGGCGGAAGAACTGGCGCGGATCGACGCGCAGTCCCTCGACCGCAGCGCGATTTCGGCGGAACGCCTGCGGCAGTTGTCCGATGCGCGTGCGCTGAACCTGCTGCGCCAGCTTTTCGCGGACCGCGGTTTGCTCATGCCACCACGCGCAAGGCTGGAGGAAGCGTTGCGGCAATGTCGCGAAGCGGGCCGCGACGCGGAGATCCAGGTCACCTTCGGCGATGCCGGCCTGCGCTGTTATCGCGACCGCGTGGAACTCGTCGAGAATTCCCCGGACATGCCGGCCAACTGGCAATCGCGCTGGGATGGTCACCACGAGTTGATCCTGCCCGACGGCCTGGGCGTGTTGCGCTCTCGGGCGGTGGTCGGCGAAGGCATCGCCAGCCGGCATTTTGAGATTCGCGCGGCGACAGTGCGGGGCCGCAGCGGCGGCGAACGCATGCAGCCCGGCGACAACAGGCCGCGGCGCGCGCTCAAGAGCCTGCTGCAGGAGCACGCGATTCCGCCGTGGGAGCGCAGCCGCATGCCCCTGGTGTTCTTCGGTGAACAACTCGCCTGGGTTCCGGGTATCGGCGTGGCTGCTGAATTTCGCGCGGGCGCGGCGGAGCCCGGCATTGCGCCGGAATGGGAACCGGGCTGATAGAATCGAGCCAGGGAGGAAGGCGTACGCCACGCACGGACAGATGACAGCGCCGAAGACAAAAATGAAATCGACAAGATTCCTGTTCGCACTGTTCCTGGCCTGCGCCAGCGCCGCCCAGTCGGCCGAGCCGATCATCATCAAGTTCAGCCACGTCGTGGCCAACGACACGCCGAAGGGCAAGGCCGCGGAGAAATTCAGGCAGCTCGCCGAGAAATACACCGACGGGCGCGTCAGGGTCGAGCTCTACCCGAACAGCCAGCTGTACAAGGACCGGGAGGAGATGGAAGCGTTGCAACGCGGCGCCGTGCAGATGCTCGCACCCTCGGTGTCGAAGTTCGGCCCGATGGGCGTTCGCGAATTCGAGTTGTTCGACCTGCCTTACCTGATTCCCGACGCCGAGACCGTGGATCGCGTCACCGACGGGGACATCGGCAGGAACCTGTTTGCCAAGCTCGAACCGAAAGGTCTCAAGGGGCTGGCATACTGGGACAACGGTTTCAAGCAGTTTTCCGCCAACCGGCCGCTGCGTAAACCGGAAGATTTTCGCGGACTGAAGATGCGCATCCAGTCGTCGAAGGTACTGGAGGCGATGATGCGCGAACTCGGCGCGTTGCCGCAGGTGATGGCGTTTTCCGAGGTCTACTCGGCACTGCAGCAGAAAGTCGTCGATGGGACGGAGAATCCGCTGTCGAATCTCTACACCCAGAAAATGCATGAAGTGCAGGCTAACCTGACGATCTCCGACCACGGCTGCCTGGTCTACGCGGTGGTCACCAACCGTAAATTCTGGGAAGGGTTGCCCGCGGACATCCGCGGCCAGTTGGAAAAGGCCATGGCCGAGGCGACCCGCTACGAGCGCGACATCGCCAAGAAGGAAAACGACGATGCGCTGGCAAGCGTGAAGGCATCGGGTAAAACCGAGGTCTACGTCCTGTCCGATGCCGAGCGCAAGGTCTGGAAGGAAGCCTTGCTTCCCGTCCAGGCCAGGTTCGAAAGCGTCGTCGGCAAGGACAATCTCGAGGCTGTCCATCGAATCGCGACGGAAGTCGAATCCCGCAAGACCAGGAAGAAATAGGTTGTGATCCGGGTATTCAACCGCATCCTCGACCACCTCGAGGAATGGCTGATCGCCAGTTTCATGGCGGCGGCCACCCTCATCATCTTCGCCGCGGTATTGCACCGGCAATCCGCGTCGCTGCCATGGCTGTGGAAGTACGCCTCCGCGCTGAATTTTTCCTGGGCGCAGGAACTGTGCATCTATCTCTTCATCTGGATGGCGAAGTTCGGCGCAGCCTATGGCGTGCGCACCGGCATCCATATCGGCGTCGATGTGCTGGTCAACGCGGTGCGTCCGACCCTGCGTCGCGTATTGGTCGCCACGGCGTTGTCGCTGGGCGCATTCTTCACCGGCGTCATAGGCTTCATGGGTGTGCGCTGGGTCTGGTTCATCTACGGCACCGGGCAGACTTCGCCCGACCTCGAGTGGCCGATGTGGGTGATCTACCTTTGCATCCCGCTGGGTTCGTCGCTGATGTGCTACCGCTTTCTGCAGGTGCTGGTGCGCTTCCTGCGCTCCGGCGAACTGCCCTTGCATACGCTGGGCAGCGCCCACGGGGATCCGGGGTGAACGTAACCCTGATCCTGGTCATTCTCCTCGCGTTGCTGCTGACCGGCACGCCGATCTCGATCGCGCTCGGCATGACCGTGCTGACTTTCCTCGCGCTGTTTTCCTCGTTCTCGATCGACACGGTCGACATCGTCTCGCAGCGCCTGTTCACCGGACTGGAAAGCTTCGCGATCATGGCCGTGCCGTTTTTCGTGCTGTCGGGTACTTTCCTCACCGACGGAGGCATAGCGCGCCGCATCATCCGTTTCGCGCTGGCGCTGGTCGGCTGGATGCG
>DASWEZ010000173.1:0-14107 GCA_036394495.1 Burkholderiales bacterium | reverse complement strand
GAAGCGGGGTTTTTGCGCCGGATCGAGTTCATGGATGCGATAGACCTCGTCGGACCAAGTCAGCGTCGCGGTGGCTACATCCAGACTCCATCCGCCGATCCTGGCTATTTGTTCCGTGCGCCTCAACAGTTCCTCGCTTTCCCGTACGGCCTGTTCGCCACGAACCCTTGCCGTGATATCCGAGGAGTAGATGAAGGCGCCCGCCACGATCCCGTGATCGCGGATGTCGGGGATCAGGTCGACGAAAATATCGCGCTCGTCGCCGTCGCGCCGCAGTTTGCGCTCGTAGCTCGCACGCTGGCCGAGCAGGACTTGCCGGTAGTGGGACTGCACCCGGGGGTATTGTTCGCCGACCACTTCGGCAATGCTTTTGCCGAGAAGATCGGCCGGTTCGATGCCGTACCACTCGAGGTAGGTCCGGTTACAGAAGCGGAAACGCTGTTCTGTGTCGATATAGCCGACACAGGCGGCACTGGTGTCGGTCACCAGGCGCAGCCAGGATTCACGTTCGGCCAGCGCCGCCTCTGTTTCCCGGCGTTTGGTAATGTCCAGCAGCGTCGCGATGAGCCAGTGCCGACCGTCCGATAGCGTGATTCTGCGTTTATGCTTGATGATCCAGCGCAATTCGCCGGAGACGGTCTCGAAGGCCTGTTCCTCGATCATCGGCTCGCCGGTCTGCAGGACCGCATCGTCCTCAGCCTCGATTTGTCTGGCGCGGTCCGGCGGAAACAGGTCGGTGTCGAGTTTTCCGATGAAGTCCGCGGCTGCACATCCGTGGAAGCGAGAGTTGGCGCTATTGACGATGATCAGCCGGCGATTCTCGTCTTTCACCGTCAGCGGGACCGGGATGGCGTCTATGACCTCGCTGAGGAAACGCTTGCTGTTTTCCAGTTCGATCTCCGCGATCCGGCGAGCGGATATGTCGCGGCCGATACCGCGATAGCCCGTGAAGCGGCCACCCTCGTCCAGCATCGGCTGACCGCTGATGCTGACATAGCGTTTTTTGCCGTCCGCCAGTTCGCGCACCAATTCCAGGTCGTGAAATGGCTTGTGCGCGTCAAGAATGACGCGGTGTTGGTTCCAGTCTGCCTCGGTCATGTTGTCGTACGGCAGTTCCCAGCGGGTCTTGCCGAGCGCGTCCTGATCCGAGATGCCGACGGCACCGAGCGCTCCGCCCGACTGCAGCGTAAAGCGGAAGTTCTCGTCCTGTTCCCAGTACCAGTCCGCCGAAAGTGCGGTGAGGCTGCGAAAACGGGCCTCGCTTTCGATACGCTGTCTCTCCGCTTCCTTGCGCCCGGTTACGTCCTGGATCTGGGCAATGAAATGCAGCGGATCGCCTTTGGCGGATCGGACCAGGGACACCGACAACAGCACCCAGACCAGGCGCCCATCCTTGTGAAAATAGCGCTTTTCCATCTGATAAGTCTGAATCTTGCCATCCAGCAACTGACGCACATTAGCCAGATCGGCATCGAGATCCTCCGGATGCGTAATGTCCTGGAAGGTAAGGTTCATCAGTGCATCGTGCGAGTAGCCGACCAGATCGCACACCGCGCGATTGACCTCGATCCAGCGGCCTTCGAGGGAGACGATCGCCATGCCGATCGGCGCGAATTCCATCGCCTGGTGGAAGCGCATGTCGCTCTGCGTCCTCGCACCTTCAGCCGCCTCGCGCAGCACGATCTCTTCACGCAACTGCGCCACCCTCAATTCCAGTTCGGCGGTGCGCTCTGAAATATTGGTCTCCAGCAATGCGTTGCTTTGCTGCAGTTGTTCGTCGTGGCGATTCAGCCGGCGTGCGCTCAAGAGAATCAGAGCCGAGAATATGCTCACCGCAGACAGCGCAACGATCAGGAAGCCGAACTGGGTCTCGTACCAGCCGAACAGTTCGCCCTTGATGCGCAACCAGGAAATCAGAACCGGAAACAACAACGCGATCGGCAAGGCGCGGCGCGCGAAGGTGCCACCCATGCGCTTCGATGCAACCATGCCGATGACGCCGTTTGTCGGCCTGGTCAACCCGACGCCGACCGACAGTGCGACAAAAGCTGCGGCGGTAGGAATCGCCATGGTCGTCAATCCGCTGCCCCACCTGAAGAGAGCGGGCAGTCCCAGCACATAACTGATCAGGTTGAATGCGCCAAGCGTAAGCGGGACCAACAGGAGCGACTGAAACAGGATCAGACCATCGTCGCCCCGATCCCGGATGAGCAATGCAAGCGAAAATCCGGCAAATGCCAACGCCGTCGCCGGCGACATGCGTCCAGGATAGCTATCCGGGAGGGGATCGCGGAAGAGGAACTGATCGATGCCCAAATCGTGACCGGACAAATACTCGAACAAAGTGAGAAAGGCGATTGTCGCCACCGTGCCAGTGAGCAAGGTCCTGGCGTTGCCCGCGACGCGACCCGAGTCGGGGCGATCGAGCGACAGCGCCAGGCCGCCAAACAGCAGGCAAACAGCGGTATTGCATTTCATCCCGAGAGCGCCGGGGATGATGGACTTCAGGATACTCAGGTCGAACAACCAACCTGCAAGCACACTCAGTCCGAGCGCGAAAACGCCCCAGCCGATGACATGAGCGATCAACAGGCAGCGCCTCGCGACGGACTCCGGGACACTCGATAGTGACTCGATCATGGTTCCTCAGCGAGCAGTATGCGCCCTGTTGGGTCGCCGGCCGGAACAGGGAAATTCCGGCGGGAACGGTCAGCGGGCAAACTTCTCCACTACGATCAGCAATTCGTCGATGGCGGCTTCGCCCCGGCCGGAACGGATGGCGCCTTGTACACAGCCGTGTGTGTGGTCGCGCAGCAGTTGCAAGGCCATGGCGTCCAGCGCCGAGCGAACCGCGGCAACCTGCGTAAGCACGTCGACGCAGTAACGATCCTCCTCGATCATCCTGGCGATGCCACGGACCTGTCCTTCCACCCGGTTCAGCCGCTTGAGCAGTTTCGGCTTGTCGGCGCGGTGCGCAATATGAGCTTCCTGGGTTTTAGCGCGTTTCATAGCCGGCCTCTCCGATTGCTTTGCGCATCGCAGCCGGACTGGCCATTGCCGGGTCGAAAGTCACTTTCGCTTCCGATTTTTCCAGCGACACTTGCGCGTCTGTCACGCCGGGCAACGCTTTCAGCACATTCGTCACGCTGCGCACGCATCCGCCGCAGGTCATGCCATCGACTTTCAGTACCGTCGATTCCATTGCATCTCCTACCTTTAAAGAAAATTTGGCGCCTTGGCGGCTAAACAACAGGTTTCCAGCGTTTTAGCAGCAGCGAATTGGTCACTACCGACACCGAAGACAGCGCCATGGCCGCCCCGGCGATGACGGGGTTCAACATGCCGAACGCGGCCAGCGGGACGCCGAGCACGTTGTAGAAAAACGCAAAGAACAGGTTCTGGCGGATTTTGCCCAAGGTCGCCCGCGACAAGCGGATGGCATCGGCCACGCCGGTCAGGTCGTTGCGCAGCAAAGTAATGTCCGACGCCTCGATCGCGATATCGGATCCGGAGCCGATGGCGAAGCTCACGTCGGCGGCCGCGAGCGCAGGCGCATCGTTGATTCCATCGCCCGCCATCGCCACTACGCCGCCATGGCGTTTGAGCCTGCCCACCTCGGCGGCCTTGTCGCCGGGCAAGACCCCGGCCTGGAAGCGATCGATCCCCAGCCGGGCGGCGATCGCCGCTGCCGCGACCTCGTTGTCGCCGGTCAGCATGACCACTTCGATGCCCATGCCCTGCAGCCGTGCAACCGCAGAGGCGGAAGAGGGCCGGATCTCATCCGCAATGCCGAGCATGCCAATCACCTGTTTTTCGTCCGCGATCACGACGGCCGTGGCTCCGGTTGCGGTCAGCTGGTGCACGCCATTGCCAATCGCGAACTGCTCACCTCCGGCAAAGCGGGGGGAGCCGAGCAGGTAAGTGCGTCCATCGAGGCGCGCGCGTACGCCCATGCCTGGTATCGCACTGAATTCGTCGACCGGCCGCAAGGTGACGCCCGCATCGCGAGCGCGCGCCAATACTGCCAGCGCAAGGGGGTGCTCGGAATGCTGCTCCAACGACGCGGCAATCTGCAGCACGGTCGATTCGTCTTGGCCGGTGCAGGGCAGGACAGTTGTCACGACCGGTTTGCCGAGCGTCAGCGTTCCGGTCTTGTCGACGACCAGGGTGCGGATTTTCCCGGCAAGCTCCAATGCACCGGCGCTGCGTATCAGGATTCCCGATTGCGCCCCGCGTCCCGTCCCGACCGCGATCGCCGTCGGCGTGGCCAGTCCGAGCGCGCACGGGCAGGCAATCACCAGCACGGCTACGGCCGCAATGAGTGCGTGCGTGAAATTCCCGTCGAACACCCACCAGCCGATCAGGGTCACCAGGCTGAGCGCCAGGATGACCGGAACGAAGACGCGGGAAATGCGGTCGGCGAGTTGCTGGATGGGGGCTTTGCTGCCCTGGGCTTCTTCCACCAGGCGGACGATGTCGGCGAGCCTGGTGCGCGATCCGACCCCGGTCGCGCGTATTTTCAGCATGCCGGTCCGGTTCTGCGTGGCGGCGTAGGCCCGGCTTCCCGGCTGTTTGGAGACCGGCATGCTTTCGCCGGTCAGCATGCTCTCGTCCACGCTCGACGCGCCTTCCATCACGTCGCCGTCGACGGGAATGCGTTCGCCCGGGCGTACGATCACCGAGTCGCCCGAAACCACGCGTTCCAGATCGATTTCCTCGACGACCCCATCGCGCTCGACCTGTGCGCGCCTGGGCTGCAATTGGAGGAGTTTCTCGATGGCGGCCGACGTTCTTCCTTTGGCGCGCGCTTCGAGCAGTTTGCCCATCAACACCAGCGTGATGATGGCGGCACTGGCTTCGAAATAGACATGAAGGTCGTGCATGCCAAAAGCGGTTACGACGGCACTGAACAAGTAAGCCATGCTGGTGCCCAGTGCAATCAGCACGTCCATGTTGGCGGATCCACCTCGGAGCGCATTCCAGGCGCCCGCGTAGAAACGACGGCCGATCCAGAATTGCACCGGCGTTGCCAGAAGCCATTGCAGCGCGCGCGGCAGAACTTCGCCGTAGTGTCCGGCGAACATTGCAGCCATCTGCAGCACGAGCGGCAGCGTCAAGGCCGCCGAAATCCAGAACACCCCGAGTTCACGGCGGTAAATTTCTGCGTGACGCAACTTTTCCTGTTCGCGCGATACCCCGGCCAGTTCCCGTGCGTCGTAACCGGCTTTGCGCACGGTTGCGATCAGGGTGGACACATCGGTCGCGCCGCGCGGAAAGCGGATGTGCGCGTGCTCGGTCGCGAGGTTGACCGCTGCTTCAACACCGGGGAGTTGGCCCAGGGCTTTCTCGATTCGTGCCGCGCAGGCGGCGCAAGTCATGCCGTCGATCGCCAGATCCACTTTGACGAGGATGACAGGGTCCATGCGGCCAAGTTAATACCGGGATGGGGTACTGGTCAAGTACCGTATAGGGGTATATTACGGGAGTGCGGGGGAACCTTCGTCCCGCAATCCGGTCACGTCTTCAGTTCGACGATGTCCCTGAAATGTTCCAGCGCCTCGGGATTGGCGAGCGCTTCGATGTTCTTCACCGGATTGCCGTGAACCACGTTGCGTACCGCCAACTCGACGATCTTGCCGCTCTTGGTGCGCGGGATGTCGGCAACCTGGACGACCTTCGCCGGGACGTGACGCGGAGTGGTATTGGCGCGGACCTGATCCTTGATTTTCTTAATCAGGGTTGCGTCGAGCACGAGGTTCTCGCGCAGACGCACGAACAGCACTACGCGGACATCATTGTCCCAGTCCTGGCCGATGACCAGGCTCTCGACAACTTCTTCCAGGCGCTCGACCTGGCGATAGATCTCGGCGGTGCCGATGCGCACGCCGCCCGGATTGAGCGTGGCATCCGATCGCCCGTAGATGATGGCTGTGCCGCGGGACGTGAGTTCCATGTAGTCGCCGTGGCACCAGACGCCGGGGTAACGATCGAAATAAGCGGCCCGATATTTGGCTCCGCTGGCGTCGTTCCAGAAATGGGCCGGCATCGATGGAAACGGCGAAATGCAGACGAGTTCGCCCTTGACGCCGACAACCGCCCTGCCGTCGTCATCGAACACCTGGACGTTCAGGCCTAAACCACGGCACTGGATTTCGCCGCGATAGACCGGCAGGTTTGGATTGCCGAGAACGAAGCAGGAGACGATGTCCGTGCCCCCTGAAATGGAAGACAGCAACAAATCCTTCTTGATCGCGCGGTAGACGTAGTCGTAACTCTCCGCAACCAGCGGCGAACCGGTCGACAACATGGTCGTCAGCGAAGCCAGCGCATGGGTTTCGACCGGCCGGGCGCCGGCCTTGTTCAGCGCGTCGATGTATTTGGCCGACGTGCCGAATACGGTCATGCGTTCTTCGTCGGCAAAGTCGAACAGCACGCGCGGAGCGGGATGGAACGGCGAGCCGTCGTACAGCAACAGCGTTGCGCCGGTTGCGAGGCCGGATGCCAGCCAGTTCCACATCATCCAGCCGCAGGTGGTGAAGTAGAACAGGCGGTCGCCGCGTTTCAGGTCGGTATGGAGCTGATGCTCCTTGAGGTGTTGCAGCAGCGTGCCGCCGGCACCGTGCACGATGCACTTCGGCACGCCGGTGGTGCCGGAGGAATACAGGATATAAAGAGGATGGTTGAACGGCAGTCGCTTGAACGCAATGGTCTTGCCGGCGTAGCTGCCGACGAAATCACCCAGGTGCACGGCCTTCTGGATCGTGGAGATGTCCGGGCGCTCGCGCGTATAGGACACGAGCACCGTGCGCTTCAATGACGGCAGGTTCTTTGCGATTTCCGCGATGCGGGGCAAAGTGTCGATGACCTTGCCGTTGTAGTGATAGCCCTCGACTGCGAACAGAACCACGGGCTGGATCTGGCCGAAGCGATCGAGCACGCCTTGCGCGCCGAAATCGGGAGAGCACGACGACCAGATTGCACCGAGGCTGGCCGTTGCAAGCATGAAAATAATGGTCTCGGGCATGTTCGGCATGAAAGCGGCGACGCGGTAGCCTTGCTTCACGCCGGTAGCAGACATTGCTTGCGCCGTGCGGGAGACGGCATCGTAGACTTCCCTGAAACTCATGCGGCGGCGAACCTTTTCTTCGCCCCAGAACACCATGGCGGTTTCGTCATCGCGCCTGCGCAGAAGATTCTCCGCGAAATTCAGCGCGGCGTCCGGAAACCATTGCGCGCCCGGCATCTTGTCGCCATCGACAAGTACGCGCTCCCCGCGACTATCGGCGATCACGCCGCAAAAATCCCATACCGACGTCCAGAATTGCTCCGGTTGGCCTACCGACCAGTCATACAACGCATCCGAATCGGAGACGCCAGCCTGCCAGCGCTTGTTGACCAGCTTGATGAACGCGCTGATGTTGGAGCGCGCTATGCGCTCCTTCGACGGTTGCCAGAGTATGTCGGGGGATTTGCTCATGAATTGGTCCTGCCAGTGAAAGTCAAAACCCAAGACAGAGGCACGGAGGACACGGAGTTCACAGAGAAAACCAAGGAATGGGGTAGAAACAAACGAGACATGTTTCGATTGGCGGCCAAAATTACTCCTTCCACTTCTAAATACTTTTTGTTTGCCTTCCTCTGTGCTCTCTGTGTCCTCTGTGCTTCTGTGTTGGGTGGAGAACGCCCTATTCAGGCCGCATCTGGGGAAACAGGATAACGTCGCGGATGCTAGGGCTGTCGGTGAACAGCATGACCAGGCGATCGATGCCGATCCCTTCGCCAGCCGTGGGCGGGAGTCCGTACTCCAGCGCGCGGACATAGTCGGCGTCGTAGTACATCGCTTCCTCGTCTCCGGCTTCTTTGGCCTGAACCTGTTGCTGGAACCGAGCGGCCTGGTCTTCCGGATCGTTGAGCTCGGAAAAGCCATTGGCCAGTTCGCGGCCGGTAATGAACAGTTCGAAGCGGTCGGTTACCGCCGGATTCTGGTCGTTGCTGCGCGCCAGGGGAGAAACGTCCGTCGGATGGGCGACGATGAACGTCGGCTGGATCAATTTGTCTTCGGTGGTTTGCTCGAACAGCTTGAGTTGCAGCAGGCCCAGTCCGTCGGTGGGGAAGACTTCGACCTTGAAGCTTTCCAGCGCGTTGCGCAGAGTTTCGGGTTTCGACAAGTCCTGCGGCGAATACCGCGTGTTGTACTTGGCGATGGCTTCGGCCATGGTCAGGCGGTCGAACGGTTTGCCCAGGTCGATGGCGGTGCCCTGGTAGTTCAAGGTCGTGCCGCCGGTCACTTTTTGCGCAAGCCCGCGCAGCAGTTCTTCGGTGAGATCCATCAGGTAATGGTAATCCTGATACGCCTCGTAGAACTCGAGCATGGTGAACTCCGGGTTGTGCCGGGTCGACATGCCTTCATTGCGGAAATTGCGGTTGATTTCGAACACCTTCTCGATACCGCCCACTACCAGGCGTTTCAGATAGAGCTCCGGCGCGATGCGCAGGTAGAGCTGCATGTCGAGCGCGTTGTGATGGGTCACGAAAGGGCGCGCCGCCGCGCCGCCGGGAATCGGCTGCATCATCGGCGTCTCCACCTCGAGATAGCCGCGCGCGACAAAAAACTCGCGGATGGCCTGGATGATGCCCGAGCGGGCCTTGAATACCCGTTGCGATTCCGGATTGGTGATCAGATCCAGATAACGCTGGCGGTATTTCTGTTCCTGGTCGGCGAGGCCGTGGAATTTCTCGGGGAGCGGCCGCAGGGATTTCGAGAGCAGGCGCAGGCCGGTGATCTTGACCGAAAGCTCGCCCGTCCTGGTCTTGAACAGTGTCCCCTCGGCGCCGAGGATGTCACCCAGGTCCCAGTGCTTGAAGGCGGCGTGGGACTCTTCGCCGGTGACGTCATTGCTGATGTAGAGCTGGATGCGGCCGGACATGTCCTGCAGCGTGGCAAAACTGGCTTTGCCCATCACGCGCTTGAGCATCATGCGTCCGGCTACCGTGACCTTGATGGCGGCCGGTTCGAGTTCCTCGTTGGGCCTGGCGTCGTAGTCGCGATGCAGGTCCGCAGCGAGGTGGGTGCGCCGGAAGTCGTTCGGAAACGCATTGCCGGCGCTGCGCAGGGCTTTCAGTTTTGCCTTGCGCTCCTCGATGATCTGGTTGGTATCGACCGCCGGAGCAGGTTGGTCCTTGTCTTCCATGTTCTATACGCCTTGCTTCAGACTGGCATTGATGAAGTCGTCGAGGTCGCCGTCGAGTACCGACTGCGTGTCGCCCCGTTCGACGTTGGTGCGCAGGTCCTTGATGCGCGACTGGTCGAGCACATAGGAGCGGATCTGATGCCCCCAGCCGATGTCGGTCTTGGAATCTTCCATCGCCTGCTTCTCTTCGTTGCGCTTGCGCATTTCCAGTTCGTAAAGCTTCGCCTTGAGCATGGCCATGGCTTCCGCGCGATTGCGGTGCTGGGAACGGTCGCTCTGGCATTGCACGACGATATTGGTCGGCAAATGCGTGATGCGGATCGCGGAGTCCGTCTTGTTGATGTGCTGGCCGCCGGCACCGCTGGCGCGGAAGGTATCGACGCGCAGGTCCGCGGGATTGATGGCGATCTCGATCGTATCGTCCACCTCGGGATAGACGAACACGCTGGCGAACGAGGTATGGCGCCTCGCGTTCGAGTCGAACGGTGACTTGCGCACCAGCCGGTGCACGCCGCTCTCGGTGCGCAGCGTTCCAAATGCATAGTCCCCGGTGACCTTCAAAGCCGCGCTCTTGAGTCCGGCGACATCGCCGGGCGATTCTTCGAGCACCTCCACCGTGAAACCGCGGCGGTCGCAGAATTTCAGGTACATGCGTTCGAGCATCGACGCCCAGTCCTGCGCCTCGGTTCCGCCGGAACCGGACTGGATATCGAGGAAGCAGTTGTTCGGGTCCATGGGATTGGAGAACATGCGGCGGAATTCCATTCCCGCCACGATCTTTTCCATGTCGGCGATGTCTGCGGCGATCGCGTTCAGCGCGGCATCGTCGTTCTCGGCACGGGCCATGGCAAACAGGTCGCGCGCGTCGCGCAATCCCTGGTCGAGCTTTTCCAGCGTGGCGACGACCGATTCGAGCTGCTTGCGTTCACGGCCCAGGTCCTGGGCACGCTTCGCATCGTTCCAGATCGCGGGATCTTCGGCGAGCTGGACGACTTCGGTCAGGCGATTGCGCTTGCCTTCGAAGTCAAAGATACCTCCGCAGCTCTTTGGTCCGTGAATCGAGGCCGTCCAGCTGGTTGGCCAGCGCATTGAGGCGTTCTGCTTCCATGTGAATTCCGATCTGGTGAGAATTGCAGGTCCGAAAGGCGCGCATTTTAACTGATGTCGTCTATAAAGCCGCCGGTTTGGTGACCACCAGGGCGACCACCAGCCCGGCGACGACTGCCGTCATGGTGCCGGCGCAGCGGCGGAACAACGGCTGGCCGCCCACCACCAGGACCAGGCCGAGCTTGAAGACTGTGTTGGCGATGATCGCCAGAACAACGGCAATCGCGACCTGGCCGCCCGCCAGAGCGCCCAGGTTGAACAGACGCAGGCTGGAAAGGGTGATCGCGTCCACATCGGTCAGGCCCGAGATCAGTGCAACCGCATAAAGGCCGGCGCTTCCCGCAATGTCCGAGAGCCACGCCGCGAGCAGCAGCACGCCCGCGTACATTGCGCCGAAGGCCAGCGCGGTGCGCAATTCGGTCGGATTCTTGATGTCCGGAACGGGACCGTTGTTTCCCGCCGCCCGGTTGCGCCAGCCCAGATAAGCGAGGCTGACCACCCCGGGCAGCAGGCCGAAACCGAATAGTGGAAGCAGCGTTCGCAATAGTTGCGGCGCCATGAAAGCCGTGAGCACGGCAAGACGGACCAGCAAGACCAGACTGGCGAGCAAGATCACCACCGTGGCCGTCGGGGCCAGTTCCGGATGCTCGCGTCCATGGCGCGCGTAGACCAACGTCGTCGCCGTGCTGGACACCAGTCCGCCGAAAATGCCGAGCAAAGGCGCGCCGTAGCGCTGTCCGATCAGCCGAAACGCGACGTAGCCTGCGAGACTTATGCCGGATATCAGGACCACGATGATCCACACCTGGCGCGGATTGATGACGGCGTAGGGGCCATAGTTCTGGTCAGGCAGGATCGGCAGGATGACGAACATCAGCACGCCAAACTGCAGGATGGAGATCAGATCGCGTCGTTCCAGCCTGGTCGTGATGCCGCGCAGTTCCGCTTTGAAATAGAGCAGCGCGGTAATGATGATGGCCAGCATGACGGCCGTAGTTGCATGATCGAACCAGACCATGGCCGCGAGCGCGTAGCACACCAGGACGGCGACGACCGTGGTGGTCCATGGCTCCTGTTGGGTGGGATCGGTCGCATAGGCGGTGATGATCATGGCTGCCACGATCAAGATGCCGGCGACGAGCACGGCGGGCGAACCGGTTTGCTCGCTGAGGAAGGCGCCCAGCGCGCCGAACAACGCAACCAGGGCGAACGTACGCAATCCGGCCTTGACGCCGGCATGACGCTCGCGCTCCAGGCCGATCAGAAGGCCGATCGCAAGACTGGTCACGAATGCTGGCAAGTGCCTGAGTTCTGTTCCATCCAGCCAGTTCCAGTCCATCGTCTTGTCCTCAATCGGCCGGCTGCCAATGCTCGACCAGCAATTGCACGGATCGGGTGGCGTTGAATTCATTGACCTGGACACGGTATACCGCGCGGATGCGCATGGGTAGCGGATCGCTGTGCCCGAACAGGATGCCACCTAAAATGCGTGTGGAGCCGGGTGTGCGTAACCGCAGCTTCAGGTGCCTGCCGACGACGATGCGCTGATCGGCGATTTCATACTCGTCGCAAAACACCGGCGCCAGGAATCCCTGTCCCCAGATCCCGCTGTCCAGCGCCTCGGCGAATGCCATGTCGATTTCCGCGGCAAGCAGGCTGCCATCGGTTTCGATCAGGCGTTCCAGGTCGGCAGGACCGACCAGGTCGCGAACGACTTCCTCGAAGGCCGCGGTGAATGCGGCGACGTCCGTTCCGCGTATTGTCAGTCCGGCTGCGGCCGCATGACCGCCGAAGCGCAGGATCAGGCCTGGATGGCGTTTGGTGACGAGGTCGAGCGCGTCGCGCAAATGCAATCCGGGAATGGACCGTCCCGACCCCCTGGCTTCGCCGCCGTCGGCGGGCGCAAAAGCAATGGCCGGGCGATGAAAGCGCTCGCGCAAGCGGGCCGCGAGGATACCGATCACGCCTTGATGCCAGGACTCGTCGTACAGGCTCAGACTGTAGGTGTCCGCCACATCGATCTTTTCCATGAGTGCCAGCGCCGTTTCCTGCATGCCGGCTTCGATGTCGCGGCGCTCGCGGTTGAGCGCGTCGAGTTGTTTCGCCAGTTCCGTCGCTCGTGCCGGATCCTGCGTCAGCAGGCATTCGATGCCGACCGACATGTCGGTCAGCCGCCCGGCTGCGTTCAGGCGCGGCCCGACCACGAAGCCGAGATCGTAGGTGGATACGCGCGATGGATCGCGTCCGGAGACGCGCAACAGCGCAGCGATCCCGGCGCGGGCGCGTCCGGCGCGGATGCGCCGCAACCCCTGGTCGACCAGGATGCGATTGTTGTCGTCGAGGCGCACGACGTCGGCGACGGTGCCGAGCGCGACCAGATCGAGAAGTTCGGCAAGGTTGGGCTCCTGGCGTTGGCTGAACCAGTCCCGACGCCGCAGTTCGGCGCGCAAGGCGACGAGTACATAGAACATCACGCCGACTCCTGCCAGGTGCTTGCTCGGAAAATTGCAGCCGTGCTGGTTGGGGTTGACGATGCAGGCTGCGGCCGGCAGCTGCGCGCCCGGAAGGTGATGATCGGTAATCAACACCTGGATGCCGAGACTGGCGGCTTCCACGACGCCTTCCACGCTGGCGATGCCGTTGTCCACCGTGATCAGGAAATCCGGCTTCCTGGTGGCGGCCAGTTGCACGATTTCCGGCGTGAGTCCGTAACCGTATTCGAAACGGTTAGGCACCAGATATTCGACTTTCGCCCCGAAACTTTGCAAGCCGAGCATGCCGACGGCGCAGGCGGTGGCGCCATCGGCGTCGTAATCGGCGACGATGAGCAGGCGTTTTTCGGCGGCGATCGCGTCGGCCAGCAAGGCAGCCATGGGGGCGCAATTGAGCAATGGGTCGAACGGCAGCAGCCCAACCAGTGAGGTATCGAGCTGCGAGACTTCGAGGACGCCGCGGGAAGCGTAGATTTTTGCCAGGACCGGGTGCAGGCCGCTGGCGCGCAGCTTTGCAAAGGCCGCCGGAGGCACTTCGCGCTCGAGGATGCGGGGGAGAATTGTCATGGTCTGCGAATCGGGGCGTCGAGCGCGACGGCGGGCCTCCACAGACGCCACCAGTTCCTCCGGCTTACCGACCATCGATGGCTGCGGCCATTGGCGACCGTCTCAATGACCAGTTGGCGAATGCGCCCCTTTTTCAGCAACCTTGCCAGGGGTGAGAACCAGCGCTGCTCCAGGTCTTCGAGCGCATCTTTCCAGGCGGCGGGATCGAGACGCATCGAGGCAGTTGCCGCGGCGCGCAATTCGATCAGGACATCATCCGCGACAATCGCATCGATGCCTTGTTCGGTCGCGGCAAACGGGATGCCCGCGAGCTTCGCCAATCCGCGCGCCAATGCGCTGCTGCCCATCACGACCTGGAAGGAGGTGCGGGCTTGCGGGAGCGTTCCGCCGCCCGAGAACCAGAGGCTGTTGATCTGCAGGGCGCCACGCTGCTCGCGTTCCTCGTTGACTGGATGGGCGTGCAGCAACATCTGCACTTCGTTGAATATCCGGTGCCAGGCCAACCGGTCTTCGCCTTCGGGCAACATGCGGTCGACATCGTGGCCGACTGCCCGCGACAACCCGCTGGTGTGAATACGCGCGGGCCGGGCGGTTTTGAGGTACCAGCGATGCGGTTGGGGCGCGAGAAAGGTGAAGTGATCGGCGGCGAAATGGCGATTGAGCGCGGCGCACAGCGAAACCGCCTCGGCGTCGGTGATCGACAGGCTGTCAGGGGCCAGCAGGATAAGCCGGTCGCGATTCACCTGAAGG
>DASWEZ010000172.1:0-35877 GCA_036394495.1 Burkholderiales bacterium | reverse complement strand
AGCGAACGGAATTCGGAAGAGATCGCCACATAGTCGTCGGTCTCCGCGACCACCGCCGGCTTGCACGCAAAGGCGTCGCGCACCAGCGCGAGTTCGTCCGCGGTTCCCATCAGGAAGGTATAAAAGCCGTCCAGCTCCTCGAAACCTTTGTGAATGGCGGCTTCGAGATCGTCGCCCTCACGCATGCGCCATTCGAAATAGCGGCAGGCGGCCTCGGTATCGTTGTCGGTATCGAAAGCGATGCCGAGCGGTTCGAGTTGGCGCCGGATCTGATAGGGATTCGACAGCGATCCGTTGTGCACCAGGCAGAAGTCCTCGCCTGCCGTGAACGGATGCGCGCGATCGGGCGTGACCGCCGACTCGGTCGCCATGCGCGTGTGCGCCACCAGATGGGACCCGGCGAGCTTTTCGAATTGATAGCGGCCGGCCACGTCCGCGGGACTTCCCACGTCCTTGTAGATATCCATCAGCCGGCCGGCCGCGAGCACGTGCAGTTTCGGAAATGCCTGCCTGACCCAGGGCCGCACTTTGTCCGCCGGCTCGTCGCAGACCAGCACCGCGTGATTGCCTTTGACCTCGATCTGCGCCTGCGTACCGAAGCGCCTGATGAACTCGGCTTCAAAACCGGCCCAGTCGTAGTCCCAGCCCGGGGCGTGCAGGCTGTACTTGCGCCGGTTGTCCGGCAGTTCATCGGTAAATACGGCGAAGCCGGCCGAATCCGGCCCGCGTTCGGTCATTCCGATCAGCATCGGCAATGCCAACTGGCCGAGCTGCTCACGCAGCTGCGGCTTCTTCAGCAGCAATCCTACGATTCCACACATACTTACCTCCTGAAAATCGATTGCCACAGAGGACACAGAGAACACAGAGGAAATCCGAAGAACTTCAGCCGCCAAACGATGCCGGGATAATCGGAGATCACTTTGATAATTCGCGCTGTCCAGTGAGATGGCTTTTGCAGTTCTCTGTGCCCTCTGTGACCTCTGTGGCCAAATGCCTTAGAAAAACTCCACGTAGCGATCACGTTCCCATTCGGAAACGTGGCGCGAGTATTCGACCCATTCCATGCGCTTGAGCGTGAGGAATTCCTGCGAAAGGTCTTCCCCGAGCGCGGTGCGCAATACCTTGTCCTTCTCGAATTCGTCCAGCGCTTCCTTGAGGCTCTGCGGCAGCAGGCCGATTCCCGCGCGCTTGAGCTTTTCCGGCGACCATTCGTAGAGGTTCTCGTTGATCGGCTTGCCCGGATCGATCTTGCGATCGACGCCATCCATGCCCGCCGCAAGAATCGCTGCGCTGGCGAGATAGGGATTGGCGGAGCCGTCGGGCAGGCGCAGTTCCAGCCTGCCGTAAGGCACGCGCACGCATGCGGTACGATTGTTGTTGCCGTACGTGATGTAGGCTGGCGCCCAGGTCGCGCCGGACAGCGCGCGCCCGACCACCAGGCGCTTGTACGAATTGATGGTCGGCGCGACGATCGCGGTGAGCGCCTTCGCGTGCGCCAGTACCCCGCCCATGAAGTGGTAGGCCATCTTCGACAGGCCCAGGCCGTTCTTGTCCTTGTCGTCATGGAACAGGTTCTTGACCTTGCTGTTGCCGATCGAGATATGAAAGTGCGCGCCTGTCCCTGTGCGGTTGGAGAACGGCTTCGGCATGAATGTCGCAATCATGCCCATCGATCTGGCGATTTCCGAGGCGGCCATCTTGACCATCACCAGGCGGTCGGCGGAACTCAGCGCGTCGCCGTAGGTGTAGTTCACTTCGAACTGGCCATTGGCGTCCTCGTGATCGATTTGATAAACATCGACGCCGACAGCGCGCAATGCGTCCACCATCGCTTCGAGAAAAGGCACGGAACGCGCGAGCCCTTTGTAGTCGTAGCAGGGCTTTTCCAGCAGGTCGGTATCGTCCGCCGGACCAAGGCTTCCGTCGCTGGCGCGCTTTAGCAGCATGAACTCCGGTTCTATGCCGGTGTACAGGGTGAGCCCGCGCTTGGCGAACGCATCGAGTTGGCGTTTCAGCACGACGCGGGAACAGTATTGATAAGGCGCACCGTTGACGTGGCCGTAGCAGGCCATGCGCGCAAAACCCGGCATCCACGGAATCACCGACAGCGTGGAAGGATCGCCCACCGCCATGTAGTCCGGACCGTGCGGCCCCATGCCGAATCCCCACAGCGCGAAACCGGCGAAGCCCGCCCCCTCGTTGAGCATCATGTCGAGATGTTCGACCGGGACGGCCTTGGCCTTGGCAGCGCCGTGAATGTCGACGAACTGCGCAAGGATGTATTTGACCTTGTTGTCCTTCAGGTATTTTCTTGCCGATTGGGGTGACATTGCGCTCGATGCTCCCTTTGGTGAGATTGTTGAAACCGTTCCTGCCGCCTAAGCGGGCAATCCGTCCGCGCCGATGACGCCACCACCCAGTTCCCCGGCGATTTCTGCAAGTGTTTCCCAGAAATAAGGTGCAAAGGTGGGATCGCACCAGAGGCGATAACACAGCACTTGTTTGCTGTCGGTGCGGATGACGAGGGTGGAGACGCCGATCATCTGCGTCATCACCGCGATGCCTTCCTCCGCGCCGTATTCCCTGAAATTCACATTGCAGGTCTGAACCAGCAATTCGTTGACGCGCAGGCCCGCGAGCGCGAATCCCGCATCCTGGCGGATCACCGGATAGACTCCGGGGGCCCCGTTTCCGAGCGCGGTCCGGATTGTGCCGACCGTATCCGTCGTGGCGCCGTCCTCGAGAAAGAATTCGCTTCTGCCCAGCCTCGCAATCACGCCGGCGCCGGGCAGCGAAGTCCAGCCATTGACTTTTGCGGGCAGCACGATGTTCCGGCTTTCGAGCCACTGTCCTGCCCCCGGTCCCTTGAGCCCGAATCTGGGCAGGTAGCTCAGGTCGGCCAGCGCCACCGAATCCAGTTTCGCCGCATCATCGCCGGCAACGCGCGGTGCGATACTCATGCCGCGCCGCTCTTCCCATCGCGGCTGCAACGGCACTAGTTGATCGTGGACCGGGCTGGATCGCTTCAAGTTCATGCAGCCGCCGACTTTTGCAGGGCGCCCGACGGATCGTAGAAAGGTGTGGGCACCACTCGCGCCTGCACCATCTGACCGCGATCGGCGCGAATGAAAAACCGCGTACCTTCGGCGGCCATGTCGGGTGCGACGAACGCGAGTCCGACATGCCGGCCGAGAGCGGGACTGAAGGCGATGCTCGTCACGCGGCCGGAAATTGTTCCGTCGCGAATCACCAGATGGCATTCCCTGGGAGCAGCGCTCTCGTCATCGGAATCCAGCGCGAAGCCGACCAGTTGCGCCTTGGGTTTCTTGCCGCCGACGATTTTCAGGCTGCGCTGGCCGATGAAATAGGGTTTGTCCATTTTCACCGCCCAGCCCATTGCGGCCTCGATCGGCGTCGTCAGGCCGTCGGTGTCCTGCCCGATGATGATGTGCGCCTTTTCCAGCCGCAGCAGTCGCTGCGCCTCGACACCGAATGGCTGGATGCCGTGGGCGCGGCCGGCTTGGATCAGTGTGTCCCACAGGAAGCCCGCCCCGTCCGCAGGCAGGTGAATCTCGTAGCCCAGTTCGCCGACAAATCCCACGCGCATCATGCGCGCCGGCATTTCGGCTACCTCGCCTTCGCGAACCGCGAGATAGGGAAAAGCCTCCGCGGAAAGGTCGAGCCGCGTGACCGCCGCCAGCACGTCGCGTGAGCGCGGACCGGCAAGGTTGACCGCAGCATACCCTCCGGTTGCATTGATGATGCCCACGCGCATCTTCCACAG
Organism: Burkholderiales bacterium; assembly: GCA_036394495.1. GTDB lineage: Bacteria > Pseudomonadota > Gammaproteobacteria > Burkholderiales > JACQAP01 > JACQAP01. Next base: position 32,090 of record DASWEZ010000172.1, on the reverse strand, counting down.
CGTATTGAGCCGCGTCATCTCCCGATATACGTTGGCCGAACCGGTCGTCGTGGTGGTGAAATAGAAACGCTCTTCGCCCAGCCGCGCAACCACGCCGTCATCGATGATCACCCCTGCCTCGTCGAGCATCAGCGCGTAGCGCGTCATACCGGCCTTCATGTTGCCGAAGCGGCCGGTGTAGAAACGTTCCAGAAATGCCGCGGCATCGGGTCCGGAGATTTCCATCTTGCCGAGCGTACCGACATCGATGATTCCGACCCGGTTGCGCACCGCGGAGGCTTCTTCACGTACGGCTTCGACCTTCGATTTTCCGCTGGCGGCGTAGTATTCGGGCCGCAGCCAGACTCCGGCCTGCATGAAGACCGCGCCGGCTGATTCGTGCCTGGAATGCAACGGCGTGAGTCGATAGGGATGAAAGCCGCGGCCGGCCAGATGCGACATCGGCACGGGATGGAAGAAGGGCCGCGCGGTCGTACTGCCGACTTCTCCGGGTGACTTGTGCAACAGCTTCGCCAGAATCCGTATTGCATTCATGTTCGAATGCTTGCCCTGGCTCGGACCCATGCCGACAGTGGTATAGCGCTTGAGCAACTCGATGTTGTCGAACCCCTCCTGCACTGCGTTGACGAAGTCCTTCAGTTGAAGATCTTCGTCGAAGTCGACGAAATTTTTAGCCTTCGGATGATCGAAAACCGGATAAGGATGGTTGGGAGAACCTGTCGCGCGTGCGACAGGAGTCGCGGCTGCGGCGCCAAATCCGGCATGGCTGGCTGCTTCGAGGCCGGCACGAACGCCATCGAGCAGGCGATCTTCCAACGCGTAGATCCCGTTCACCCGGCCCGCTGCAAATATGCCGGACGGCAATGTGTCCGGGACGAATTGCTGGATCGTCTCATCGAAGCGCATTTTGGCACCGGCCTGGTAGAGCAGCGCCGCGGCCGGCGCGTAGCCGACACTCATCAATACGCCGTCGCATCCGATGATTTCCGGCCTGGCAACGTCGAGTTCACCGTTGGCGAGCAATGGGCAAACCACCGCGGCGCCGACCCTTCCGTTTTTTGATCTCAATTCATGAATTCCATGCCCGCTGTAGATGCGCACACCGGCCTGCGCGAGCTTTGCTGCGGCAGAGGAGGAGGCATTGCCGCGCAGGTCCACCACGGCATCGACGCGGACGTCGTTGATGCGCAGATCGAGCGCGGCCTCATAACCATCGTCATTGGCCGTCAGCACGACCGCGGATTGCATCGGCTTCACCGCGTAGCGATAAATCAAACGCTGCGCCGCCGATGCCAACATCGCGCCGGGAAGATCATTGTTGTGAAATACGGCGGGTTGCTCGAACGCGCCGCTGGCGACGATTACGGCGCGGGCTCGCATCTTGGTCATGCGTTTGTCCTCGATCAGCGGCAGCCAGTGGTCCGCGTAGTAACCCGCAGCCAGCGTGCCGGGCCGCACGCTGATATTCGGATGCCGGTTGACGCGTTCGTCGAGGTCATGCAGCAGCGCCGACGCACGATCTTCGCCGCCACGCTGATAAGTCAGACTGCCGCCGATGCGTGCGTTCTCATCGACGATGCAAACCTTCGCGCCGGCATCCGCGCAAGCCAGCGCCGCCGACAAGCCGGACGGGCCAGCTCCGATCACCAGCACGTCGCAGAAATCGTAGCGCTTCGGCGTGCGCAATCGCTGCACCGAGAAGTCCAGTTCGCCCAGCCCGGTGAGACGGCGGAACACCCGCTCCCAGAACGGAAACAGGGACTTCGGCGAGTGGAAGGCCTTGTAGTAGAAGCCGACCGGAAACAGCGCCGACAACCAGTCGAGAATGCGTGCGCGATCGTATTTGACGCCGCCAAATGTATTGACAGCGGCGAGACACATGCCCTTGCGCAGCGGCACAACGTCACCGCGCAGATTCGGTCGGCCGCCGTCCTGGAACAGCGCGTTGACGTCATGGTTCGCCATCGACAGCACGCCGCGCAGACGGTGATATTTGAAACTGCGGCCGAGCGCGCTCACGCCGGCGGCGCAGAGCGCGCTGGAGATCGTGTCGCCCACGAATCCCTGGAAACGTTCGGCTTCGAACTCGAAATCGACCGGTGTCGAACGGTCTATCCACTCGCCGGGCATTTTAGGCAATCGCGTACTCATGCCGGGTCCTCGCCATGCAGGTAAGTGCGCTGTACTTCGTCGGTCGCGGTGTTGCGCTCGGCGACGAACCAGATGCCGCTCGCCAGGTGCAGCCACCATTCCTTCTTGATGCCGGGCGCGCCGTTGCGGTTGAACACGTAATCCGTCCAATCGGCGTCCGAACAGCTGCCCGGATCCGGCATCGGCCGGATTTCGCCGGCATACTGGAATTCCGACACCGGTCGCAGGCCGTTGATTGGGCAGCGCAGCAGCTTCATGGCGGGTCCAAATCTATCGCCGCCAAGACGCCAAGAGCGCCAAGAAAATCCGAAACAGAACTCGACGGATCGCAAAGAAATCGTGCTTGCTTCATGGTCAGGGTTTCCTTGGCGCTCTTGGCGCCTTGGCGGCAAATCGCATATCAGTGTCCAACTGACGCCGCTCCCTTCTCTCCGGTCAACTCGTAGTCGGCGAAGCGGGACAACCGGAATCCCTCGATCAATTCGTGATCGCGATCTTTGGCCACGGTATAAGCCATGGTCTTCCCGGATACCGGCGTGGCCTTGAATCCCCAGGTTCCCCACCCCGAATCGAGATAAAAACCTTCCATCGGCGTCTTGCCCATGATGGGCGCGAAATCCGGCGTCATGTCCGCCATTCCCGCCCACTGGCGATTGATGTTCGCGTGCGAGAGAAAAGGAAACATGTCCAGCATGTGATCCGCGAGCCCCTCGACGAAATCGAGGGTCGAACGGGTGGAATGCAATTCGTAGGGATCGAGAGATGCGCCCATGACGAGTTCGCCGCGGGCGGACTGGCTGACGTAAACGTGCAAGCTGCCCGACACGAAGATCGGGTCGAGCCATGGCTTCATCGGTTCGGACACCATGGCCTGCAACGGATGGATGTAGATGGGCGTGCGGATTCCCACCATGTCGGTGATTCTCGGCGTGGATCCCGCGACCGCGCATAACACCTTGGTCGTGGCGATGTCGCCCCGGCTGGTGCGCACGCCCGTGACGCGGCTGCCCTCGGTCTTGATGCCGAGCACTTCGGTTTTCTGATGGATTTCGACGCCGCGCCGGTCGGCGCCGCGGCCATAGCCCCAAGCCACCGCGTCGTGACGCGCGATCGCACCCGGCGCGTGATAAAGCGCTCCGAGGATCGGCGCGTGCCCGCCGCAGGAAAGGTCCATTTGCGGACAGGCTTCTTCGATCTCCTTGCGCCCCACCAATTCGCTGTCGACGCCGAGGTGTTTGTTGACTTCCGCACGCCAGCGCATGGTGCGCATGGCTGAATCGGTATGGGCCAGCGTGAAGTGGCCTCGCGTCGAATAGAAAAGATTCAGGTCGAAATCGGTCGCAAGGTCCTGCCACAGTTGCACCGAGGCGTCATAGAACGCCACGCCCTCGGGGGTCAGGTAGTTGGAGCGCACGATGGTGGTGTTGCGACCGGTGTTGCCGCCACCGATATAGCCCTTCTCCAACACGGCTATATTGGTTATTCCATGGTCTTTGGCAAGATAGTAAGCAGCCGCTAAGCCATGTCCGCCAGCGCCGATGATCACCACGTCGTAGCTGGTCTTCAGCCGCTCCGGAGTGCGAAACATGCGCGGTTCCGGGTACTCGGAATTCAGGGCAAAGCGCAGCAGCCTGAGGGGCATGAAGAAGAAAAAACAAATTCGGATCGGGGTTTGATGGTGACGATGCCGGTGAAGTTAGTCAATACCAACAGGAAGCTTTTTTTCTTATAGGGAAACTTTGAGGTGGGGAGAGGGCAAGCTGCCGCAGACACGTCTGCTACAATCCAGCGCTCCCAACCTATTGACGCACATGAACGTTCCTCGTCGCGCAAGCACCCTGAGAGATTTGCAACGGCAGCCTGAAAGGCAGGTCGGGAAGGACCACCTACGATTCATCGCCGATTTGAACAGATGAACGGGACTCCGCGTTGTGCGCGTGCAACAGTCGCCCGTATGGACGGTCGGGCTGGCGCCCCCTGGACACCTACAAAATGAAAATTGCCTTCGTCCTCGATCCGCTCGACAGCATCAAGACCTGTAAGGACTCGTCTTACGCGATGATGCAGGAAGCGGCTTCCCGCGGGCATACGCTGGCGTCGCTGCAACAGGAAGATCTGGTGCTGCGAGATGGCAAGGTGCTCGGCTATGCACGGGATCTCGTGCTGACGTCCGATGCCAAACACTGGTATCGGATTGGCGAACGCGTGGCTGTCGGGCTCGAGACCTTCGACGTCGTGATGATGCGCAAGGATCCGCCCTTCGACATGGAATACATCTACAGCACTTATTTGCTGGAGTTGGCGCAGCGGCAGGGCGCGTGGGTAATAAACAACCCGCGGGCGGTGCGTGATCACAATGAAAAACTGGCGATCGCCAGATTCCCGAAGTTCACCGTACCGACCCTGGTCACGCGCGAAGAAGCGCTGATCCGTGATTTCCTTGCCGAGTACGGCGACATCGTCGTCAAGCCGCTGGACGGCATGGGCGGCATTTCCGTTTTCCGCCTGCATCGTCAGGACTACAACATTGGCGTCGTGATCGAGACAGTGACGCACAATGGCCAGCGCACGGTCATGGCGCAGAGGTTCATCCCGGAGATCGCCGCGGGAGACAAGCGCGTACTGGTTATCGACGGCGAACCGGTTCCCTACTCGCTGGCACGCATCCCGAAGCAGGGCGAAACCCGGGGCAATCTGGCTGCGGGTGGCACAGGCGTGGCACAACCGCTGTCCGCCCGCGACCTGGAGATTGCGCGCGCGCTGGGGCCCGAGTTGAAGGCGGCGGGCCTGCTGCTCGTCGGGCTGGACGTGATCGGCGACTATCTGACCGAAGTCAACGTGACAAGCCCCACCTGCATGCGCGAAATAGCCGACCAGACCGGATTCAATGTCGCCGCCCTGATGATCGATGCGCTCGAAAAAACGGTTAAACGCAAGAAGTGAGCTCGCCGGCATCGCGTTCCGGTTCGACCTCGCCCAATCGCACCCTGGCCTGCAAAGGTAGAATCCGCATCTTCATCCCGGTCAAAGCTAACAGGGACTCATGGTTGGAATACTGATCATCGCTCACGGTACGCTCGGTGAAAGCCTGATTCACAGCGCGAGCCATGTGATGGGCGGACGGCCTGCGCAACTGATGCAGATCGGCGTGGGCATGCATGACGATCCGCAGGTCGTGCTGCCGCAGGCGATCAAGTTGCTTCGCGTCCTGGATGAAGGCAGCGGAGTCCTGGTTCTGTCAGACGTATACGGCGCGACCCCGAGCAACATCGCCTGCAAGCTGCTCATACCCGGAAGAACAGAAGGCGTGGCCGGTGTGAACCTGCCCATGCTGGTGCGCGCACTGACTTATCGCAACGAGCCCTTGAAAACCGTCGTGGCCAAGGCCATCTCCGGCGGGATAGAAGGGGTCATGCAAATGCCCATTCCGCAGGTGAGAAATGCAGCAACGGGAAATTGAGATCGTCAACAAACTCGGGCTGCACGCCCGCGCGTCCGCCAAGCTCACGCAGATGGCGGGCCAGTTCACGGCCGAAGTCTGGATAACCAGGGACGGCCGCAAGGTCAACGCCAAGAGCATCATGGGCGTGATGATGCTGGCCGCGGCAAAGGGGTCGCTGGTGGCAATCGAAATCGACGGCCCCGATGAAGACCAGGCCATGGCGGCGCTGGTGGGACTGATCAACGACAAATTCGGGGAAGGGGAATGACCGAAGTGCAAGGCACGAGGCACGAGGCGCCAGGCACTGGCAAGAACCGTGTCGGTCCTCGCGCCTCGCGCCTCGTGCCTCGCGCCTGGTTCTTATGAGCTTCACCATTCACGGCATCGGCGTTTCGGGCGGCATTGCGATAGGGCATGCGCAGTTGGTTTCTCATGCCCAGCTCGAGGTCGCCCACTACGACATCTCCAAATCAGGCGTTGCCGAAGAAAAGGCCCGCTTCGACGCCGCCGTCGTCACGGCCCGCGCGGAACTCGCCAGCCTCGGGGAGCATATCCCCTCGGGCGCGCCGGCCGAGTTCGAAGCTTTTCTCAACGTGCATCTGATGATTCTCGACGATCCGACGCTGTCGGAAATGCCGAAGCAGCTGATCGAATCCTTGCAGTGCAACGCCGAGTGGGCGCTCAAGCTGCAGATGGATGCGCTGATCGACCAGTTCGAGAGCATCGAAGATGGCTATCTCAGTGATCGCAAGACGGATGTCGTCCAGGTCGTCGAACGCATTCTGAAGGTGCTCATGGGCCGCCCCGGCCAGGTGCTGGCGCGCAGCGCGCCGGAAGAAAACAGCATTCTCGTCGCGCACGACCTGTCCCCCGCCGACGTCATCCAGTTCAAGAGTCATCAGTTCGCCAGCTTCGTCACCGATCTCGGTGGCGCGACCTCGCATACCGCGATCATCGCCCGCAGCCTGAACATCCCGTCGGTGGTGGCCTTGCATCACGCGCGCACGCTGATCCGCGAGAACGAAGTCCTGATCATCGACGGCAGCAGCGGCGTGGTCATCGTCAATCCGGACAAGACGGTGCTCGCCGAATACCAACTGCGCCAGGAACAATGGGAACTCGAGCGCCTCAAGCTCAAGCGGATCAGGAAAACCAAAACGACCACGCTCGACGGCACGTCCGTCGAACTGCACGCCAACATCGAACTGCCCGACGATGTCGCCGGCGCGAAGGAGGCCGGCGCCGACGGCGTCGGCCTGTTCCGTACGGAATTCCTCTACCTGAATCGCGGCGACCTGCCGAGCGAGGACGAGCAGTTCGAAGCCTACCGGCGCGTCGTTCAGGGCATGGATGGCCGCCCGGTCACCATCCGCACATTCGATCTGGGTGCGGACAAACATGTCGATGCCGCCGAGCGCGTCGCGCCCAATCCGGCGCTGGGATTGCGCGCGATCCGGTTGTGCCTGGCCGAGCCGCAGATGTTTCATCGCCAACTGCGCGCAATCCTGAAGACATCGCATTTCGGCAAGGTGCGCATCCTGATCCCGATGCTGTCCTCGGCGAACGAACTCAACCAGACACTGCATCATATCGGGGAAGCCAAGCGCAGCCTCGACGAGGACGGAATCGCCTACGACAAGAAGATCCAGGTCGGCGGCATGATCGAAATTCCCGCGGCAGCCTTGTCGCTCTCCACATTTACCCGCAAGCTCGACTTCCTGTCGATCGGCACCAACGACCTTATCCAGTACCTGCTGGCGATTGACCGTGCCGACGATACCGTGGCGCATTTGTACGATCCGCTGCATCCGGCGGTGCTCAATCTGGTGGCGCATATCATTCGCAGTGCCAACCGCGCCGATGTGCCGGTCGCCGTGTGCGGTGAAATGGCCGGCGACGTGCGGCTCACGCGCGTGCTGCTCGGCTTTGGGCTTCGGCAGTTCTCGATGCATCCGGCACACTTGTTGTCGGTGAAGCAGCAGGTGCTGAAATCCGACCTGCAGGAAATCATGGTGTTAGCCCAGAAGATGCTCAGAAGCGATGATCCCGAAAAGCTCGAGCAGCTGCTGGCACGCATGAACGGTTGAGTGCTCGCAGATGCTGCAGAAAATCCGCCGGGTGCGCCAGGACGATGCCGATCGCGAACGCCACTGGTTCCAGGACGACTTTTTCGACCTGTTCGCATGGACGGACGCCGCGGGCGAAGTGGTCGCGTTTCAGCTCTGTTACGACCGTTTGAATCGCGAACGCGTGCTGTCCTGGAGTGAGTCGGCCGGATTCATCCATCGCCGCATAGACGATGGCGAAGAACTGCCGGTGCAGAAAATGGCGCCAATCATGGTTGCCGACGGCCGGTTTGCGGCGGAAAGCATCGCCGCCGAATTCGACAGCCGCAGCGCCTCCATCGACACGCATTGGCGCCAGTTCATACGCCTGAAGATCGAAGAAGCGGCGGTGCGATTGCCCGCGCCGCAGAATCCATCGTAACCACGATGCGCATCGACTCGGAACAACTTGCCCAGCATCTGTCCCGCGGACTCAAGAGCCTCTACGTCGTCTACGGCGAAGAACTGCTGCTCGCGTTGGAAGCGGCCGATCGCATTCGTGCAAAGGCGCTGGAGCAGGGCTTCGATGAACGCCGCGTGCTGATCGCCGAGTCCGGCTTCGACTGGGGCGAGCTCGCCATGGTAAGCAACAGCATGTCGCTGTTTGCGCCGAAGCGATTGCTCGAGTTGCGCATTCCGTCCGGCAAGCCCGGCAAGGATGGCAGCGAAGCGCTGCAGCAACTGGCCGGCTCCCTGCCGCAGGACACGGTTACATTGATCACGCTGCCCGGCGTGGATCGCCAGTCGCAGAAGACAAAATGGTTCGAGGCACTGGACAGCGCCGGGGTTGCGGTGCAGGCCGCCGCGATCAAGCGCGACCGCCTCGGACAATGGCTGGCCTTGCGCCTGGCGCTCCAGGACCAGCAAGCCGATTCGCAGACCATCGAGTTCCTGATCGACCGCGTCGAGGGCAATCTGATGGCGGCGCATCAGGAAGTGCAGAAGCTGGCGTTGCTGTTTCCCGCCGGATCGCTGCCATTCGATGACGTGAAGAACGCGGTCGTCGATGTGGCGCGCTTCAACGTGTTCGACATCGGCGCGACCTTGCTCAATTCGGATCGCGCACACTTTGTGCGCATGCTCGATGGCCTGCAGGCGGAGGGAGCAGCGGCACCGCTGGTGCTGTGGGCGATCGCGGAAGAAACGCGTGCCATGGCCAGGGTAAAAGCAGCGATGGCTCGCGGCCACCCGCTTGCGCAAGCCCTGCGCGATGCCCGGGTGTGGGGACCCCGGCAGGATTTGATGCCGGCGGCACTGCGCCGCCGCACGCAGGCGCAGTTGGTGGCCGCGCTGCGACGCGCCGCCGAGATAGACCGCATGATCAAAGGTCTGGCCAGTGGCGACGTCTGGGACGCCCTGCTGCAACTCGGACTGGAGCTGATGAGCCCGGCGCAACAAGGCCGGGAGACGGCGAATAGGGGTAAAATCGGCGCCAGTATCCGGGGATAGAAATATGGACATTCAGTCCTACATGCATTCGATCGGCAGGGCGGCGCGCATTGCGTCGCGTGCCATGGCGAAGGCCGAAACCGGCGCGAAAACTGACGCATTGATGACGATGGCGCGGGCCGTCGAGCGCGACATCGCGCGCTTGCTCGATGCGAATCGCAAGGACGTGGACGCGGCGCGGGCCAAGGGTCTCGAGGCGGCAATGGTGGATCGCCTTACGCTGACGCCGAAGAGCGTGGCCGATATGGCGGAAGGCCTGCGCCAGATCGCGCAACTGTCCGACCCGGTGGGCGAAATCAGCGGCATGAGTTACCGCCCGAGCGGCATACAAGTCGGCAGGATGCGCGTACCGCTGGGCGTCATCGGCATCATCTATGAGGCGCGTCCGAACGTGACGGCGGACGCCGCGGGTTTGTGCCTGAAGTCCGGCAATGCGGCCATCCTGCGCGGGGGGTCCGAAGCGATCCACTCCAACCAGGCGATCGGCGCCTGCGTGCATGAAGGCCTCAAAGCGGCGGGATTGCCGGAAACGGCCGTGCAGGTGATAGAGACCACCGATCGAGCGGCCGTGGGCGAGCTGATCACGATGAAGGACTACGTCGACATCATCGTGCCGCGCGGCGGCAAGGGCCTTATCGAGCGCATTTCCAGCGAATCCCGCATCCCGGTGCTCAAGCACCTCGACGGCGTTTGCCATGTCTATATCGACGACAAGGCGGACCTGGACAAGGCGATCCGCATCGCCGACAACGCCAAGACCCAACGCTACGGCACCTGCAACACCATGGAAACGTTGCTGGTGCACAAGGACATCGCGATGCGCCTGCTGCCGCCGCTGGCGAAAATCTACGTGGACAAAGGCGTCGAACTGCGCGGTGATGATGCCGCAAGAAAAATCGTCGTGCAGATGAATCCGGCCACCGAGGAAGATTGGTATACCGAATATCTGGCACCGATTCTCGCCGTGCGCGTCGTTGAAGATCTCGACCAGGCGATCGAGCACATCACGGTTTACGGATCGCAGCACACCGATGCCATCGTCACCGAGGACATTACGCGCGCGCGCCGCTTTCTGAGGGAAGTCGATTCGGCGTCGGTCATGGTCAATGCGTCGACGCGTTTCGCCGACGGCTTCGAATTCGGCCTCGGCGCAGAGATCGGCATATCCACGGACAAGCTGCATGCCCGCGGTCCGGTCGGCCTCGAAGGCCTGACGTCGCTCAAGTTCATCGTCCTCGGCGACGGCCAAATCCGCCAATAGGCATTTCCCCGGCGCGCTTCGGCGCGCCCATAAGAACAAGAGGAGTCTCATGAGTAATCTGATCGAGGTCAAAGTCCCCGACATCGGCGATTTCAAGAATATTCCCGTGATCGAGGTGCTGGTCAAACCAGGCGACACGGTCGCAAAGGAAGACTCGCTGGTTACACTGGAATCGGACAAGGCGACGATGGAAGTACCGTCACCGGCCGCCGGTGTGGTCAAGGAACTGAAGATCAAGCCCGGCGACAAGCTGTCCGAGGGCAGCCTGATCCTTACGCTCGAAAGCGCTGCGACGACGACAGCGCAGAAAGCGGAAACGCCAGCGCAGAAAACAGAGGCGCCGAAATCCCCACCCGCGCGCGCGGCGGCACCGGTCAAGGCCCCCGCCGCCACCTCGCTGGCGCCGGTCGTCAAGGGCGATATCCATGCCGAAGTCGTCGTGCTGGGTTCGGGACCTGGTGGTTACACGGCGGCGTTTCGCGCAGCCGATCTGGGCAAGCAGACGGTCCTGATCGAACGCTATCCGGTATTGGGCGGGGTATGTCTGAATGTCGGATGCATTCCGTCGAAGGCGTTGTTGCATGCGGCGCGGGTCGTAGCGGAAGCCGAGGAAATGGGCCACTTCGGCCTGTCGTTCGGCAGACCGAAGATCGAGCTCGACAAGTTGCGCGAATGGAAAGGCGGCGTGGTCGAAAAATCGATACGCGGTCTCGCCGGACTGGCCAAGCAGCGCAAGGTCACCGTGGTGCAGGGCACCGGCACTTTCACGTCACCACATATGATCGAAGTGAAAACGCCTGAAGGCGTCAAGAAGGTGTCTTTCGATTACGCCATCATCGCCGCAGGCTCGCAGTCGGCAAAGATTCCCGGATTGCCCTACGACGATCCGCGTCTGATGGATTCCACCGCGGCGCTCGAGATGAAGGACATTCCGAAGCGCTTGCTGGTGATCGGCGGCGGCATCATCGGCCTGGAAATGGCCTGCGTGTACGACGGACTCGGCGCAAAAGTCACGGTGGTGGAGTTGCTCGACGGCCTGATCCCCGGGGCCGATCGCGATCTGATCCGGCCGTTGCACAAGCGCATCGAGAAGCGCTACGAAGGCATCTATCTCAAGACCAAGGTGACCAGACTCGAAGCGCAGAAGGATGGCCTGAAGGCGACGTTCGAAGGCGAGAACGCGCCGGCACCGCAGGTATACGACCGCGTGCTGCTGGCGGTCGGCCGGCGCCCGAACGGCAAGGCGATTGCCGCCGAAGCCGCCGGTGTGACGGTCAATGAACGCGGCTTCGTGCCGGTAGACAAACAACAGCGCACCAACGTACCGCATATCTTTGCGATCGGCGACATCGTCGGCGACCCGATGCTCGCGCACAAGGCCAGCTATGAAGGCAAGATCGCGGCGGAAGTCATTGCCGGGCACAAGGCCGCATTCGACGCCCGCACCATTCCGTCCGTGGCCTATACCGACCCGGAGATTTCCTGGATGGGCTTGACCGAAACCCAGGCCAAGGTACTAGGCATCGAAATCGAGAAGGCAAGCTTCCCCTGGGCTGCCAGCGGCCGCGCGCGTGCAATGGCTCGCGACGAGGGCGTGACAAAACTGATCCTGGAGAAGAAGACGCGCCGCCTGCTGGGTGCGGGCATCGTCGGCCCGAACGCCGGTGAACTGATTGCGGAAACGGTTCTCGCCCTGGAAATGGGGGCGGACGCAGCAGACATAGCGCTCACCATCCATTCGCATCCGACCTTGTCGGAGACGGTCATGTTCGCTGCCGAAATCGCCGAAGGCAGCATCACCGATCTTTACATGCCGAAGAAATAGCCATGGTGCTGGCCACGCCCGACCGGTTCACCGCGCTGGTCACGCCACCGGCCGACCGGACCGGGCCCGCGTTGTGGTTCGCATTCCAGGGCGCGCAGATCCTGGTGCTGCGCGACGAGCAGAGTGCGAGCCTGCCCCGTGCTGACGACATGCGCGACTTGGGGCTGGCACCGAAGCGCAGCCAGTACCTCGGCACTCTCGGCGAACAGCATTGTTACGCCTGCGAGCTGGAAGAAGGCAGCGCCGCGCCGGACGGCATGCACTGGTCGGGATTGCGGGCACTGTTCGGCTCCATCGACGATTCGCTTTTTGCGATCGCCGGGCGCGCGTTCCAGATCGTGGACTGGGACCGTTCCCACCAGTTCTGCGGCCGATGCGGCACGCCGACACAGATCAAGAACAACGAGCGGGCGCGTGAATGTCCCAGCTGCAAGCAGGTTCACTATCCACGCATCGCGCCGGCGATCATGGCGCTGGTCCGGCGTGGGCGCGAACTGCTGCTGGCGCGTTCGCCGCATTTTCCACCGGGAATGTACAGCGCGCTGGCCGGATTCGTCGAACCCGGGGAGACGCTGGAGCAGACGCTGGTGCGTGAAGTGCGCGAAGAAGTCGGCATCGAAGTCGCCAACGTGCGTTACTTCGCCAGCCAGCCGTGGCCGTTTCCGCATTCGCTGATGATCGCGTTCAACGCGGATTACGCCGGCGGGGAGATCAGGCCGGAACCCGGCGAAATCGAGGCGGCGGACTGGTTCACGCTCGACCGGCTGCCGCAGGCATTGCCTAGCAAGATCAGCATATCGCGCCGTCTGATCGATGCCTCACTGGCAGAGCTTGGCGCATCGCGCTGACACAACAGATAAACCTGGGAGGCCGTCATGCTGAGAATCTGGGGACGCAGCAATTCCGTCAATGTGCAAAAGGCATTGTGGTGCTGCGAGGAAATGAACCTCCCTTACGAACGCGTCGACGCAGGCGGCAGCTTCGGCGTGGTCAATACGCAGCAATATCGCAACCTGAATCCCAACGGTCTGGTGCCGACGATCGAGGAAGACGGCTTCGTGCTGTGGGAATCCAACGCAATCGTGCGTTACCTCACCGCCAAACACAGCGCCGGCAAGCTCTGGCCGGAGAATCTCAATATCCGCGCCGAGGCCGACAAATGGATGGACTGGCAGAACACGACGTTCTGGCCGACCTTTCGCCCGCTGTTCTGGAATCTGGTGCGCACTCCGCCCGACCAGCGGGATGCGGACGCCATGGAGGAATCGAGGTTGAAAACCGCCGAAGTCCTCGGTTATCTCGACGCGCATCTGAAAAACCGCGCGTATATCGTCGGCGATGCGTTGACCATGGGCGACATCCCCATCGGATGCGGGATCTGGCGCTGGATGGGATTGCCCATCGAGCGCGCCGATCTGCCCAATTTGCAGCGCTGGTTCGACACCCTGAGCAGCCGCCCGGCCTACAAAAAAGTGGTGTTGCTGCCCCTGACTTGACAAGGCAGCGGCGCCTTACCGGTGAAACGGCCGCGGTTACATTTCGCAAGATCTGCAGCCCGAGCAGCGCAAGCGAAAGAAGTAGAATGCGGTGCACATCGGCGAGGCGGACTTCCGGTTCGCCGAATGCAACCATCCGGGACCTTTCCATGCATCCAATGACACGCTGGCTTGCCGGCCTGCTGGCCGCCTTTGCGCTTTCCTGCCCCAATGCTTTTGCGCAATCGCGCTTCATCACGCTCGGGCACGTGAACATCTCCTTTTACGAGGTTACTGCCAAGGTCGTGCAGGGCGTACTCGAACGCCTCGGCTATACGGTCACTGTTAAAACCGGCAGCCATGCCGAAATCTATCCGCTTCTCGGCAACGGCGAGGTCGACCTGTTCGTCGCCGTATGGCTGCCGCATGCCCACGCGTCTTACTGGGAGCAATACAAGGACAGTTCAGTGCAAGTCACGACGCTGTTCGAGGATGCACGGCTGTTCTGGTCGGTGCCGGACTACGTTCCCGCGGCCGAAGTGAAAAGCGTTGCGGATCTGCGCAAACCCGAAGTCGCGGCAAAGATGCAAAAAGAGATTCGCGGCACGCATCCCGATTCCGGCCTGATGGCCGGTTCGAAAAAGATCATGGAAGAATACGGCCTTGCCGATGCCGGCTATCAACTCGTGCCCAATCAGCCGGCCGAGCGTGCGGCGAACTTCAATGACAACATCGCCGCCAAACGCTGGTTCGTCATGCCGCTTTCGCAGCCCAACTACCTCAACCGGCTTGCCAGCATGCGCATCCTGGATGAGCCGAAACAGTTTTTGGGTGGCGCGGACAAGGCATATCTGGTCGCGCACAAGGATTTTTATGCGAAAGTCGATAAACATACGTGGAAGGCACTGCAGCGCATTACGCTGTCGGTCAAGGCAGTCACGGAGATGGACTACCTGGTCAACGTCAAGAAGCTCACGCCTGAATATGCGGCTCGCAACTGGATGGCGGCGCATCCGGATACGGTCAATTACTGGCTGCAACCGGATCCCGAGGATTGATCCGCGATCTTGCGCGGCGGAGTTGAAACGGGGCGCTTTCGCGCCCCGTTTTTTCTCACTGGCGTTGCGCAATCAGATGTTGCGCTGGTTCATCTGGTCGGTAATGTAATCCGCCTGCCGGATCGCCAGCGCGACGATGGTGAGCGTCGGATTCTCCGCCGCGCTGGTGGTGAACTGGCTGCCGTCCGAGATGAAAAGGTTTTTCACGTCATGGGTCTGCCCGTAACCGTTGCACACACCGTCGCGCGCGCTGGCGCTCTGCCTGCATGTGCCCATGTTATGAGTCGACGGAAACGGCATGCGCGTGTAAACCTTGGTCGCGCCGGCGGCCTCGTATAACGCAGTGGACTGCTTCCACGCATGGATGCGCATCGCCGTATCGTTCGGATGGTCCTTGTAGTACACGTGCGCGACCGGCATGCCGTTCTTGTCTTTCACCGCCGTGCTGAGGGTGACTCTGTTGGTCTCCTGCGGCAAATCCTCGCCCACGATCCAAAGGCCGGCGCCATTGCGATACTTCTCGATATCCTGCGCGTACTCGCGTCCCCAGCCCCCGGGTTTGGCATAACTTGGAAAACCGGGAAAGCCGAAGGCCGGAATGGTCTCGAGCTCGTAGCCGCCTGCGAATCCACGACTCGGTTTGTGGACCGATTCGTCTTTGATGATGCCGGCCATCTGCGTTCCGCGGTGCATGGACACTTCGCCCGGCATGATCGCGTATACCGCGCCGGTCATATGGGCCATGTAATTCCTCCCCACCTGTCCGGAAGAATTGGCGAGCCCCTGCGGGAATTTGGCGGATGCGGAGTTGAGCAACAGCCGTGGCGACTCGATCGAATTACCGGCCACACAGACGAGGCGAGCTTTCTGTTCGTGCATGTTGCCGCTGCCGTCGACGTACACGACACCGGTCACTTTGCCGCCGGCATCGTGGTTGATCTTGACGACCATCGAATCCGGCCGGACTTCGAAGTTGCCGGTAGCCTCCGCTTTGGGTATTTCGGTATACAGCGTGGACCACTTGGCACCGATGGCACAGCCGCTCATGCAGAAGCCGATCTGCCGGCATTTCGGCCGGCCGTCGTAGTCCTCCGAATTCATTGACATGTTGCCGGTGTGGACCTCCGCATAACCCAGCTTGCGCGCGCCATATTCCAGCACTTTGTAGTTGTTGTTGCCTGGCAGACGCGGTCGCCCGCCGGTGCCAGTGGTGCCCATCTTGTTCTCGGCCTTTTCGTAGTAAGACTCCAGATCGCCGTAGGAGATCGGCCAGTCGGCAAGGTTCGCGCCGGCAACTTTGCCATACGTCGAAAGCGTCTTGAACTCGTGCGCCTGCAGGCGCAGCGATGCGCCCGCCCAATGCACCGTGGTGCCACCCACCGTCTTGCAGATCCAGGCGGGAAATCCGGCAGGCAGCTGGCCGGCGCCAACACGCGGATCCAGCCAGGACAGCTTCATGAACATCTCGCCGACGTCGTTCTTGATGTCGGCCAGCGTGAGGCGTGAACCCGCCTCCAGGCAGACAACCTTGACACCCTTCTGCGCCAGCTCGTTGCCGAGCGTGCCACCACCCGCGCCCGAGCCGATGATGACGACGACGGAGTCGTCGCTGTTTTCGAACATCGCCATTTTTTTCTCCCTTGTCAGGCCTTAGGCAACCAGTTGATATCGTCGAAGCCGCGCTCGAGGTAACCGCCGTATTCCACGGACGAGCCCTCGTAGCCGAACATCTTCCATATCGCCGGATTGCCGTAGAGGTTGTTGAGGGTCTCGCCGTAGGCGAGGGCGAAGAAATCGGATTTCTCCATGGTCTTCAGCAGATTGGTGCGTGCGATCTCGGGCGCATCCGCGAACGGCTTGCCGAGACCGGCATTCAATTTGCGAACGGCCTGTTTCACCATGTCCAGCGTCTTCGGGTCGCCGGCGCACTTGGTGTCGATGGCGGCGACTGCATTCATGTAATAGCCATCTTCGACGTTATCGTGTGGAAACAGGGTGCGGGATACCGCGAGCAAGGTCTTCGCATCGCTGTCGGAAAGGACTTTCATTTCGCCCGCAAAAGCAGGCTTGGCGAGCGGCGCGAGTCCGGTCCCCAGCACAAGCGACAGAAAGACTGCATCGCCGCCCAGTTTCAGGAATTGTCTTCGAGTCAGTTCGAAATCGTCCTGCATTTTTCCTCCCGGTTGTTTTGATGGGTAAAATTATCCGGAACGCGGTGACCTGCCCTGATTACGCAAGCTTGGAACCCAGAGCGGCTTCCCGCTCTGGTTATAGGCGGCTTTGCGTCAATAGCAATTGGCACTGCAGCATCGAACCGCCAGGGGACTTGCACGGACAGACAGACCGGGCGGCGTGAATTTACCGGGCGAAGATAGTGCGGTAGTGCGGAAGGGTTCCGGCGAACAGTGCCGGACCTAGATTACGCCAGCAGTGCGCAGCCGCGAGATGTCAGCGCTCGCATACCCCGCGTCGCGCAGGATCTCTTCGGTGTGTTGCCCCGCATCGGGCGCGGGGCGTTCGACGGCGAATTCGTATTCGCTCATTTTTAGGGGGGGTGCGAACTGCAATGTCCCGCCGTTTCGCGCCACCATCCCGCGCGCAAGGATCTGCGGATCATGGAAACTTTCTTCCAGCGTCAGCACCGGACTCACGCAACAATCCTCGCCGGCGAATTTTTCCGTCCAATAGGCCTGCGGCTTCGCGGCGAAGATCGCCCCGGTCTGTTCCTTGCCCCATCGTGCATCCCTGGCGCCGGGTTCGGCACGGATTTCCCAATGGCAAGCCTTGAGGTCAGGCCGCTGCAATACGTCGCACACCCGCTCCCAGAATTTGCGCTCCAGGGCGCCCACTGCCATATGACGCCCATCGGCCGTGCGATAGACCGAATAGCATGGCTCGCGCCCCGACAGAAAATCGGCTCCGCGCGGCTGCGCTTTTCCGGTCGTAGCCACCGCCGCCAGTGCCTGCAGGTTATGCGCGAGCACCCCTTCGGTCATGGCGACATCGACGTAGCGGCCCCTGCCGCTGCGCTGCGCATCGAGCAGAGCGGCGAGTATGCCCATCGCCGGGACCACCGCGCCGCCGAGAATGTCGGCGATCTGGATGTTGGGAAGCACCGGATCGCCCTGCTCGCTGCCCACCTGGTCGATGAATCCGGCGTAGCTGCAATAGTTGATATCGTGTCCGGCGCGATCCCGGTACGGTCCGGTCTGGCCGTAACCGGAAATGGCGCAATAGACGATGCGCGGATTGACCTCGTAACACGCGGCATAACCGATGCCGAGTCGATCGACCACGCCGGGGCGGAAACCTTCGACCACGGCGTCGGCGTCGCGCACCAGCCGCAGGAAAACTTCCACCCCTTCGGCTTTTTTCAGATCGAGCCGCAACGCGCGCTTGTTGCGGTTGATCGCGGCGAACACCGGCGCTGTTTTCCCCGGTTCCGCGCCGAGCGTGCGCGCATAGTCGCCCGCCCCGGTATCCTCGATCTTGATCACATCGGCACCCAGGTCAGCGAGATGCAGTGTGCAAACCGGTCCGGGCAGAAGCCGGGTCAGGTCGAGGACGCGAATGCCGGACAGCGGTTTAGGACGCATCAATCGTTAACCTTCAAGAAGTATTTCACCACGAAGAACATTCTTTTCTATACCCCCCTTGAGGGGTGCGAAGTACACGAAGAAATGCAATGTCATCCAACGCGAATACTCGCACCCAATTGGTGACGGTACTTGGAGAGAATTTCTTCGTGATCTTCGTGCCTCAAGGGAACACTTGTGCCGCTTGCGGCGCGCGGTCAACCGTCGTTTATTTCCTTAACCGGATGTGGCTTTCTTCGGGCCGGTATAGAACTCCGGGTAACGCTTCGCGATCACCGGGCTGTCCGATGCCCAGGCATGACAGGAATCCAGCAGTCCTGGACGTTTACGCGTGCCCTGCTCGCGCTCGCGCCGCGAACGCAGCGGATAGACGGTCTGGAACGCAGTCGTCGCCATCGGGCCGAGCAATTCCAGCAGGTGCGTGCAACCTTTGGTTCCGCCCAGCAGTTCACGCGTCTTCTGCGTCCAGCCGGCCTTGATCGCCAGGCCTTTGAGCACCTGGAAGTTCGGCGTGATGTCCCCGCACATGTTGTACGGTCCCCATACCGTGACGGCTTCCACCTCGACGACATTGAGTTCGTCGTCCACGGTGAGGCGCAGCCACATCTCGTGCAGCGGTTGTCCGGCCGGCGCCGGGCCACGATCGAGGTCTTTCAGATCGTAGCTCTTGGTGTCGACCAGATGTCCTTCGATATCCCAGCGGCCATCGTCGCGGCGGTAACCGATACATTCGACCTGGCGACGGTGCATGAGCTTGCGTGGAGCGGCTGCAGTCAATCCGGTATTCAACGTGAAGTCCCCGTGCGCCGGCGCTCTTCGAGACTGTCGAGCACGGCAAGTTTTTCGGCTGCGGAAAAATCGAGCCAACCCGCGATTTCATCCAGGGTGCGCAGGCAACCGCGGCACAGCCCGTTGAACGGATTCATCTGGCAGACGTTTACGCAGGGAGAAGGTATGTCTTTTGGCATCGTACTCAAGCGGCGGCCCTGTCGCGTTTCGCAGCGAGCGCGCGGCCAGCGCGGGATACCGTCGGCCTGCCCAGGTGATCGCAGATGAACTGCGCAGCATCGAGCAAATGATTCATGTCGATGCCCGTATCGATGTTCAGGCCATTCAGCATGTAGAGCACGTCCTCTGTGGCGACGTTGCCGGTCGCGCCCTTTGCGTAGGGACAACCGCCCAGCCCGGCGACCGAGCTGTCGAAGACGGCCACACCTTGTTCCATCACCGCGAGGATATTGGCAAGCGCCTGGCCATAGGTATCGTGAAAATGTCCCGCGAGCATGCTCACGGGCAGGTCCCGCGCCAGCGTATCGATGAGGCGCTGCGCACGCGCCGGCGTGCCTGTTCCGATGGTGTCGCCCAGCGAGATTTCGTAGCAACCCATGTCCCGCAGTTGCCGCGCCACGCCGGCTACTGCCTGTGGCTTCACTTCGCCTTCGTAAGGACAATCGAGCACGACGGAAATATAGCCGCGCACCCGCAGCCCCGCGTCCAGGGCGGCGACACAGACTTCCTTCTGGCGCCGCATGGATTCGACGATGGTGCAATTGGTGTTGCGTTTCGAAAACGCTTCGGTCGCGGCTGCGAACCCGGCGACTTCCGTGACACCCGCGGCGATCGCCGCTTCCAGGCCCTTCATGTTCGGCACCAGCACCGGATAGGCGACACCCGGCTTGCGGTGGATGCGCGCCATGACTTCGGCGGAGTCGGCCATCTGCGGTACCCATTTCGGCGATACGAAGCTGCCGGCCTCGACCGATTGCAGGCCGGCATCCGACAGCCGATCGACCAGTTCGACTTTGACTTCGGTAGGCACCGATCCCTTTTCGTTCTGCAAGCCGTCGCGCGGGCTGACGTCGACGATCTTTACGCGTGCTGGATATTTCATGCTTTGACCGCTTCCTCGGGTTCGAACTCGAGCAGTTGCGCGCCTTCGGCCACCTGCTCGCCCTTCGAAAAGTATATCTGCCTGACCGTGCCGCGCTTCGGTGCGCTGATGGTGTGTTCCATTTTCATGGCTTCGATGATCATGAGGGCCTGCCCTTTGGCCACGGTCTCGCCGCTGCCGACGAGCACCTGGATCACGCTGCCCGGCAAAGGTGAAACCAACCGGCCGGAAGGATCTTCGTCTTCCATCGCAGCAGGCTTCTCGAAGCCCAGCCGGTAACTGCCGCCTCCGGCGAATACCGTCAGACCTTCGGCGCTGCGTACGATAGTGGCGCGGCTGCGTTTGCCGCCGAGTTCCAGCTCGATCATGCCATCGCCCGCGTTGCTTGCCGACGCCGTCATGTTCGCACCACCAGAAAATTCCAACAGATAATCGCCGCCGCGGTAATGCGCCACGACCTGTATACGCTTTCCTGCGTCCACAAATACGAACGCGTGGTGATTGTCTTCATTCAGGCGCCAGCCGTGGCGCAGATGCCACGGCGAATACGGGTCGCTCGAGCGGGCGGCAACCGCCGCCGCCTCGCTATCCATGCGCAAGGACTCGCTCAGTGACGCAATCGCCAAGACCTCGTCGGGCACGGGAACGGGCTCGGGGAAAAGCGCGATCCTGTTCCGCTCTATCAGGCCGGTGTCGAGCGAGCCCGGGTTGCGATCGGCATCGGCGAAATCAGGAAGTGCCGTGACCGCGGCCAGGAAGGAAAGATTGGTCGTGATGCCTGCCACCTGGTACTCGCCGAGCGCGGCACGCAACCGCCGCAGCGCGGACGGACGATCCCGGTCCCAGGCGATCAGCTTGGCGATCATCGGATCATAGTGCACGCTGACTTCGTCGCCCGCCTGCACGCCGCTGTCGACGCGCACGTGGGCACTGGGCTGCGGCTGGCGCAGGTGCTCGACGCGACCTGCCGTCGGCATGAAGCCGCGGGCCGGGTCCTCGGCATAGATGCGCGCTTCGATGGCATGGCCGCTGATCGAGAGTTCATGCTGGGCCAGCGGCAGCGCCTCGCCGGAGGCAACCCGCAACTGCCATTCGACCAGATCGAGGCCGGTGATCATCTCGGTGACCGGATGCTCGACCTGCAGGCGGGTGTTCATTTCCATGAAATAGAAACGCCCGCCCGGCTCGGCGATGAATTCCACCGTTCCCGCACCGACGTAACCCACCGCCTTGGCCGCCGCGACCGCAGTCTCGCCCATCTGCTTGCGCCGCGCGTCGCTCATGCCCGGCGCCGGCGCTTCTTCGAGAATTTTCTGGTGACGGCGTTGCACGGAACAGTCGCGCTCATACAGGTGCAGGCAGGCACCGTGCATGTCCGCAAACACCTGCATTTCGATATGGCGCGGGCGCTCGAGATATTTTTCGATCAACACCCTGTCATCACCGAAGGCTGAAGCGGCCTCCCGCTTCGCCGAAGCCAGTGCCTCGGCGAACCCGGCTGCCTGATTCACGACGCGCATGCCCTTGCCACCGCCACCCGCGGAGGCCTTGATCAACACCGGATAACCGATGCGCCCGGCTTCCTTTTGCAAGATCGCCGGGTCCTGCGCATCGCCGTGATAGCCGGGCACCAGCGGCACGCCGGCCTTTTCCATCAATGCCTTCGCCGCCGATTTCGAACCCATCGCTTCGATTGCGGCAGGCGGCGGTCCGATGAACACGATGCCGGCTTGCCGGCAGGCGCGGGCGAAGTCCGCATTCTCGGAAAGAAAGCCATAACCCGGATGAATCGCCTGGGCGCCGCTTTTTGTCGCGGCGTCGAGTATGCGATCCGCGCGCAGATAGGACTCGCGTGGGTGCGCAGGGCCGATCAGCCACGCTTCGTCGCAACTGCCTACATGCAAGGCTCCTGCGTCGGCTTCGGAATAGACCGCCACCGTGTGCATGCCAAGCCGCTTCGCCGTGCGCGCGATGCGGCAGGCAATTTCCCCGCGGTTGGCTATGAGTATTTTTTCAAACATCCGGATCCGGTTCTCGGTTGAGGCTCATGTTGGATTCGTTACGCGTCACGTCGTCACGCCGTCACGGCATTCACCGCCAGGTATCGTCCACGTTGTCCGGCGGCAAGGGCTCGGATTGGCCGCCGGGCCGGCGCGAAAGACTGCGATGCAGCGGCAGCGCAAGCAGGAAGCACAGGCTGAACAACGCAAGGCCGACGAAGCTCGCCGTCATCGCAATATGCACGACGGTCTCGATGGTGCCACCACGCGCCTCTTCGCAAGCCGCCCAGCCTTCGCGGGTCCTGAGCGCAATGTCGACCAGCGCCGTGCCGTCCGCCGAGCGCAGTTCTCCAAGCAGGCTGTCGAACCCGGGCAGGGTGAGCTTGTATTGCCCCATGTAATGCCAAAGCCAGACCCCGGCGCCAAGATCGAGGATGAACATCGCCAGGCCAAGCGCGCAGAACAGCGCCAGCAGCTTCGCTCGTTGCGCATCGACAGCAGCCGGGGAATCCATCGCGACCTGCACGTCAGCACCAATCCGGTTTGCGCTTCTCGAAGAAGGCGGCAAGACCTTCCTGTCCTTCGCTTTCGACTCTTATGGCGGCTATGCGCCGCGCGGTTTCCGCCGACAACGCATCGTCCATGGGACGACGGCTCACGTCGGCGATCAGTTTTTTTGCAGCCGCGAGTGACTGGGGCCCCCCTTTGAGGAGTTGTCCGACAATGATCGCTACAGATTCGTCCAGTACGCCGCTGTCGACGACTTCGTGCACGAGGCCGATACGCCTGGCTTCCACGGCATCGAAGCGCTCGGCGGTCAGAAAATAACGCCGCGCCGCCCGCTCGCCGATCGCCGCAATCACATACGGGCTGATGACCGATGGAATCAGTCCGAGACGCACCTCCGAGAGCGAGAACGCGGCCTGCGTACTGGCGATTGCGATATCGCAACAGGCAACCAGGCCGACACCACCGCCGAATGCCGCTCCCTGTACCCTCGCAACTGTCGGTTTTTTCACGCTATCGAGCGTACGCATCAGGCCCGCGAGCGCCATGGCATCCCGAAGATTTTCCTCGCGCGAATATTTCGCCATGCGCCTCATCCAGTTGAGGTCGGCACCGGCGGAAAAGCTCTTGCCATTGGCCGCGAGCACGATGACCCGGGCTTCCGGCAGCTGGTCGAGACGGCGCAGTTCCGCCGTCAGCGCGGCGATGAGGATATCGTCGAAAGCGTTGTGCACGTCGGGACGATTCATGCGGATCGTCGCGACGCAGTCCTTTATTTCAGTCTGAAGCATAACTTGATTCATCCTGGAAAAAGCATTCACCACGGAGGACACGGAGGAAAGACAAGAGAGAAAGAATGCACGGGTTACACTTCATTTGGTCGCTGATGACGATTCGTCGCGGCAAAAATTGGCGCCGCAGGTTGCGAACAGTCACTTTCCTCATAACACCGATCCGCTTTTCGTCCGTTTGTTTTTCCTCCGTGTCCTCCGTGGTTCATCGCAGTTTTTAGATTCATTGGTCTTCGCTCTCGTCAGTCCGGCGCGAAACGCTTGGCCACTTCCTCGAGCATGACTTCGGTGGCGCCACCGCCGATCGCCAGCACGCGTGCGTCGCGTGCCTGCCGTTCGATGGCCGATTCCCGCATGTACCCCATGCCGCCGTGGAATTGCTGGCAGGTGTAGACCACCTCGTTCGCCAGTTCTCCGGTCAGCGCCTTCAGCATCGAAACTTCGCGTACGCATTCGCGCTCCTGCGCAGCTAGCCAGCCGCAGTGATACAGAAACTGCCGCGCCGCATGGGTCTTGGCTTCGAGCATCGCCAGGCGTTGTCGTATTACCTGCTTGTCGAACAGCACGCCGCCGAAGGCCTTGCGATTCTTCACGTACTCGATGGTCAGCCGCAGCGATGTCAGGGCATTGCCGACGGCCATCGCGGCTGCCGCTATGCGCTCGCGCTGGAAATTCATCATGACTGCATAGAATCCCGCGTTCTCTTCGCCCAGCAGATTTCCCGCGGGTACGCGACAGTCTTCGAATACCAGCTCCGCGGTATCGGAGCACAGCCAGCCGGTTTTGTTCAGGGCGCGCCCGACGCGAAAGCCCGGCGTGCCCTTCTCGACGATGAACATGGAAATACCGCGGGAGCCTTTGGCGTCCGGGTCGGTACGCGCTGCGACGAAATACAGATCGGCGTGCACGCCGTTGGTAATGAACATCTTGGCACCGTTCAGGAGCCATTCCGCTCCATCGCGCCGGGCGCGGGTACGAATACCGGCGACGTCGGATCCGGCATCCGGTTCGGTCACGGCAACCGCGGTAATGCGTTCGCCGCGAATGATCTGCGAAAGATATTTCTCCAGTTGCGCCCTGGACCCGGCGTTTACCAGATGCGGCGAGGCCATGTCGGAATGCACCAGGGCTGTGACGACGAACCCGCCGAAAGTACTGCGCGACAGTGCTTCCGCGAACACCAGCGAGGTCAGTGCATCGGCTTGCGAACCGCCGAATTCGGCCGGGTAAGTAATGCCGAAGAAACCCAGCTCGCCCATTTTTCGCAGAACTTCGCGCGGGACAAAGCCTTGTTCCTCCCAGGACGCGCCATACGGTTCGACCTCCTTCGCGATGAAGCGCGCGACCTGGTCGCGCAACGCCACATGTTCTTCGGTGAGGTAGATGGATTCCATGTTCTGTTGGATGGCGCGCGCGTCCATGGCTACATGCGGAACACGCCGAAGCTGGTTTTTTCGATCGGCGCGTTCAGCGCCGCCGACAGGCCCAATCCGAGCACCATGCGGGTGTCGGCCGGATCGATCACGCCATCGTCCCACAATCGGGCACTGGCGTAGTAAGGATGGCCCTGGAGTTCGTACTGCGCGCGGATCGGCGCCTTGAAAGCTTCCTCATCCGCGTCACTCCAGGTCTTGCCGCCTTTTTCCCGACCATCACGCTTGACCTGCGCCAGCACACTCGCAGCCTGCTCGCCGCCCATCACCGAAATGCGCGCGTTCGGCCACATCCACAGAAAGCGAGGGCTGTAGGCGCGGCCGCACATGCCGTAGTTGCCAGCCCCAAAACTGCCGCCGACGATGACGGTGAACTTCGGCACGCGCGCACACGATACCGCGGTGACCAGTTTGGCACCGTCCTTGGCGATGCCGCCGGCCTCGTATTTCTTCCCGACCATGAAGCCGGTGATGTTCTGCAGGAACACCAGCGGGATGCCGCGCTGCGCGCACAATTCGATGAAATGCGCGCCCTTCAGCGCGGATTCCGAGTACAGGATGCCGTTATTGGCCACCACACCGACCGGATAGCCGCAGATGTGCGCGAAGCCGCACACCAGCGTGGTGCCGTAGAGCGGTTTGAATTCGTCGAGTTCGCTGCCGTCGACGACGCGCGCAATGACTTCGCGAATGTCGAAGGACTTGCGCGTGTCGGCCGGGACCACACCGTGCAGTTCGGCCACGGCGTACAACGGCTCGCGCGGTTCGCGCAAATCGAGCCCGACTTCCTTCGTGCGATTCAGATGGGACACGATACGCCGCGTGAGCTCAAGCGCATGGGGATCGTCGTTCGCATAGTGATCCGCCACCCCCGACACGCGCGCATGCACGTCCGCGCCGCCGAGTTCTTCCGCGCTTACGATTTCGCCGGTGGCAGCTTTCACCAACGGCGGACCGGCGAGGAAAATCGTGCCCTGGTTCCTGACGATAATCGATTCGTCCGCCATGGCCGGCACATAGGCGCCGCCGGCGGTGCACGAGCCCATCACGCAGGCTATTTGGGGAATACCCAGCGCCGACATGTTGGCCTGGTTGTAGAAAATGCGGCCGAAATGATCGCGGTCGGGGAAAACCTCGTCCCAGGTCGGCAGATTCGCACCACCCGAATCGACCAGGTAAATGCAGGGCAAATGGTTCTGCTGTGCAATCTCCTGCGCGCGCAGGTGCTTTTTCACCGTCATCGGAAAATAGGTGCCGCCCTTTACCGTCGCGTCATTCGCAACCACGACGCACTCGCGCCCGGCCACTCGTCCCACCCCGGTCACGATTCCCGCGGCCGGAACCTGGTTGTCGTACATGTTCCATGCCGCCAGTTGCGATAATTCCAGGAAAGGCGAACCCACATCCAGCAGGCGGCGCACGCGTTCGCGCGGCAGCAGCTTGCCGCGGCCGACATGTTTTTCGCGGGCGGCCTCACCGCCGCCTTTGCCGACAAGGCCGACTTTCTCGCGCAAGTCGGACACCAGGGTCGACATCGCCTCCGTCCCGGCTTTGAATTCGGGAGAGCGCGGATTGAGTTTGGTCTGGATCGCGGTCATCTTGAGTCAAGCGCGCTTTTGGATGGGATGGCCCGGCAGCAGGTCATACGGATGTTTCCAGCCCGGCTCGGAGCGGATTCGCTGCAGCCAGTCACGCACGTTCGGATACTGGTTCCAGTCCACACCGAGTTCGTCGTCGAAAAAAAGATAGCCGCAGGCGGAAATATCCGCGATCGTCAGACGGTCGCCGACGAGATAGCGCGTGCCCGACAACTGGGTATCCAGAATTTTCCAGCTCGATTCGGCGCGTTTGCGGAATTCCTCGACGACCACCGGATTCGGGTTCGGCATGAGCACGCGCAGGAAACGGTAGGTCGCCGTGTAACTGGTGAGCTTGTGGTTGTCCCACAACAGCCAGCGCAGGATCTCGCGGCGCTCGCCATCACCGTTCCAGCCGTATTTGCCGAACTGCTCGAGCAGGTAGTCGAGGATGACACCGGACTGGGCCAGGTGTTGCCCTTTGTGTTCCAGCACGGGAACTTCGCCCATGACGTTGATCTGGCGGTAAGCGGGCGTTCTGGTTTCGCCATTGAAGAAGTCGACGAAGCGCGGCGTCCAATCGGCACCGGCGAGTTCCAGGTAGAGCGCCGGCTTGTAGGAATTTCCCGATTGCGCGAATCCGTACAGCAGATATTCGGCCATGGCGTTACCAGCCCCCGTCCTGCAACCAGCGATCGACCTGTTCGAGGCGGTCGAACCCCCAGAACGGCTCTCCGTCGACGACAATGTAAGGCGAGCCGAATACCCCGCGGTCAATGGCGGCCTGCGTTTCGGCCTTGAGTTTTTCCTTCATTGCCGGATCGGCAATCAGGTCAAGCACCTTCTGCCGGTCCATGCCCACGGATGCCGCTACATCCGCCGTCACTTCGGGGCTCGAGATATCGCGGTCGTCAACCATGTAGGCCCGATACAACGCGAGCGTGACTTCTTCCTGCCGGGTTGGGCCCTGCGACTCCAGCGAGTAGATGACGCGTGATGGCGACTGGGTGGAAATCGGAAATTTTGTCGGCAGCCTGAACGGCACGTTGAACAACCGCGCCGAGCGCTCCATGTCGCGCCGGCTGTAGTCGCCCTTCAGCGGGGCGCTGGGCAGCGGCACGCCACCGGTCACCTTGAACACGACGCCGAGCAGGATCGGTTTCCATTCGACGCTGCGGCCGTGTTTCGCCGCGACGGCGGAGATCTTCGTCGCAGCCATGTAGCCGTAGGGCGAAGCGAAGTCGTAGTGGAACTGGATCGGACTAGGCATCGTCGCTCCGCTTATCTGGGGGGAAAAGTCGTGTTGTTCATTTTCGCAACCGCCGGGACCAGCGACGCCACCAGATGCTCCGGTCCGCCGAAACCCAGATTCACGGCCTGGGTCAGCGTCTGCAGCGTGGCCGCCGCCATCGCACCGGCGACCCCAAATTCCATCGCCATCTGGTGGTAGTAGCGAACATCCTTGAGCGCGTTGGCGAGGCCGAACTTCATGCCGCTGAAGTCGCCTTCCACCGCCTTGCCCGCCAGCATCTGGAAAATCCCGGAATTCGCGGCGCCGCTGGAAACCAGTGCGAAGTATTTCTTCGGGTCCACGCCGAGCTTGGCACAGGCCGTCAGCGCTTCTGCGATCAACGTCATCTGGCCGATCGCGGCGCAATTGTTGATCAGCTTGATCTTGTGCCCGGCTCCGACTTCGCCGACGTGAAAAATGTTTTCACAAAACGCTTTCAGCGCCGGCTCGATTTCCAGGAAGGTCGCATCGTCCGTGCCGACCATGGTGTTCAACCGGCCTTGTTCCGCTTCCACCGGCGTGCGGGCCAGCGGCGCATCCACGAAGCGCACGCCTTTCGCTTTGAGGTCCGCGAAAATCTTCAGCGTCGAACCGGGTTGGCTGGTCGAAGTATCCACCACGATCTGGCCGGAAACGGCGCTCTCGAGAATGCCTTCCTTTCGATAGACCAGATCTTCGACCTGCGGCGATCCGGTCACGCACAGGAAGACGATTTCGCTGGCCCTGACCAGACCGGCGACATCCTTCGCTTCCTTCGCGCCGCGCTTGACCAGATCCTCGACCGGTGCGTGATTCCTGTGGCCGAGCACGATGGTCGGAAAACCTTTCTCGACCAGGTTCTTCGCCATCCCGTGACCCATCAGGCCCACGCCGATGAAACCGATTTTCTTGTTCGCCATATCTATTTAACCTTTCAATCTATTATTTGCCACAGAGGTCACAGAGAACGGCAAAGAAAAACGTGGAAACTATACCGAGGATCAATAGCGCCGATAGTCCAAACCACTATCGGGACATCCCTTGGTTCCATTGCACTTCTCTGTGTCCTAAAAGGGTACTCCACGCTTCGCGAGGGTATCTGTGACCTCTGTGGCTAATTGGTTTTCGCTTTAGATCAGTTCAACGGCCATCGCAGTCGCCTCGCCACCGCCGATGCACAGCGATGCCACGCCGCGTTTCAAGCCGTTTTTCCTGAGCGCGCCGATCAACGTGACGAGTATGCGCGCACCGGACGCGCCGATCGGGTGTCCCAGCGCGCAGGCTCCGCCATGGATGTTCACTTTCTCGTGTGGCAGCCTGTGCTCCCGCATCGCGGCCATGGTCACGACGGCGAACGCCTCGTTGATTTCGAAGAGATCCACGTTGCCGGCGGTCCAGCCGGTTCTGTCGAACAGCTTCTGGATCGCGCCGACCGGCGCGGTCGTGAACAATCCCGGTTCCTGCGCGTGCGTCGCATGACCGACGACGGTGGCCAGCGGCTTCAAGCCCAGCTTGTCGGACGTCGAGCGCCGCATCATGATCATGGCCGCAGCGCCGTCCGAGATCGAACTGGAATTCGCCGCGGTAACGGTGCCATCTTTGCGAAATGCCGGTTTGAGCAGCGGTATCTTGTCGAAGTTGGCCTTGAAAGGCTGTTCGTCGTATTCGATGAAACGCTCGTCCTTGCCAGCCTTGATGGCGATCGGCACGGTTTCCCACGCGAACGAGCCGTCCTTGTTTGCCTTCTGCGCGCGTTCCAGCGAAGTGATCGCAAATCGATCCTGCTCCTCGCGCGTGAAAGCGAACTTCGTCGCGCAGTCCTCCGCGAAGCTGCCCATCAGCCGGCCCTTGTCGTAGGCGTCTTCCAGTCCGTCGAGAAACATGTGATCGATGACCTGCTGGTGGCCCATGCGGTAGCCGGTGCGCGCTTTCGGCAGCAGGTAAGGCGCGTTGCTCATGCTTTCCATGCCGCCGGCAACCATGATGTCGTTGGTGCCTGCGGCCAGCAGATCATTGGCGAACATCGCGGCCTTCATGCCCGATCCGCACATCTTGTTGACCGTCGTGCAGCCCGCGGACAACGGCAGCCCAGCGCCGAGCGAGGCCTGGCGTGCCGGCGCCTGACCCTGGCCAGCCGGCAGCACGCAGCCCATGATGACTTCCTGCACCTGCTCCGGCTTCATGCCGGCGCGCTCCAGCGCGGCGCGGATGGCTGCGGCGCCCAGTTGCGGTGCTGCGAAATCCTTAAGTTCGCCCTGCAGCGCCCCCATCGGCGTGCGCGCAACAGAAACTATAACGATCGGATCGGTTGCCATGACTTTAGTCTCCTCGTTTCGGAATGGCGCCAGGCGCGAAACGGCGCCGAAAGCGCAGCGTCTCGGGATAGGGAAACACATCTTCGACATGGCCCGCTGCGATGCGGCGCTGCGTGGCCGTCCAGAAATCGGCATCGAGCAATTCACGATGATGTTCGAGAAACGACGCGCGTACCCGCGGATCGCCCAGCAGGAAAGCGGCGAATTCCTCGGGGAAGATGTCGTCCGCCCCGACCGGATACCAGGGCTCGGCAGCCATCTCGTCCTCCGGGGTGCGCGGTAGTGGCATGCGGCGAAAGTTGCAGTCCGTCATGTAGGCAACTTCGTCGTAATCGTAGAACACGACGCGGCCGAAGCGCGTCACGCCGAAATTCTTGAACAGCATGTCGCCCGGAAAGATATTGGCCGCCGCCAGTTGCCGGATTGCATCGCCGTACTCTCGTACCGCATGTGCAAGTTGTTCGTCGTTCGCCGCGTCGACATACATGTTCAACGGAATCATGCGCCGTTCGATATAGAGGTGCCTGACGATCAGGGTGTCGCCTTCTTCCTCGATCATGGACGGCGCCAGCCTGCGCAGCTCTTCGATCAGCTCCGGAGCGAAGCGTCCGGCAGGAAACGCCACGTCCGTATATTCGAGCGTATCGGCCATGCGCCCGACGCGGTCGTGATACTTGACCAGCAGATACTTGTCCTTGACCAGCTGGCGCGTGGTGTCTTTCGGCGGCGAAATAACATCCTTGATGACCTTGAATACGTAAGGATAGGACGGGAGCGTGAACACCAGCATGACCAGCCCGCGTATGCCTGGCGCGCTCACGAAACTGTCGCCGGAGTGTTTCAGGTGATGCAGGAAATCGCGGTAGAAAAGCGTCTTGCCGTGTTTCTGCAGGCCGAGCACCGTGTAGATTTCGGCTGCCGGCTTGTTCGGCAGCATGGCCTTCAGAAATTCCACGTAACCCGACGGCACTTCCATGTCCACCATGAAATAGGCACGGCTGAATCCGAACAGAATGGCGAGATGCTCGCCGTCGAGCAGGATGGTATCCAGGTACAAACTGCCGTCGCCATTGCGCAGGATTGCGATCGCGAATGGTATTTCGCGATTGCCGTTGACGATCTTTCCTATGACGTAGGCACCCTTGTTGCGAAAGAACGGCGACGAGAGCACCTGGATCTGGTGATTGGATTCCAGCGCGAACGGTCGTCCGAGGTGCGCGTGCACCGCGCGCAGCAGCCAGCGGGTATCCCGGTTCAAGTCACGGAATGGGTTGCGCAAGCCGAAATCGCGCAGGACGCGCGCAATGGTCACACGCAGGCCGTCCCTGGCCGGGTAATAGCTTCGATAGGTGGGAGGATCGGAATCGATGTGTTCGGTCGACAGCGCCGGACGAACGAACAGGAAGTCGTTGTGATAGTAGTTGCGATGCAAAATGCGGCAGCTCACCGAGTTGAAGAAACTTTCGGCCAGTTCCGGCTGTTTGTGATTGCTCAGCAGTCCGATGTAATGGAGCTTGACCTGCTGCCAAATCACATCCGGGAGCTGATCGGTGTTGAAGCGCCGCTGCAGGTAGTCGACCGTTTCGGTGATACGGCGATCATAGAACTGGATGCGCTCGCACGAGATCCGCTGGACTTCCGCCCATTGCCCGGCTTCGAACAGCGACTTTGCATAGCGGCTGGTTTCACGAAACAGGCGATAGTGACGGTTGAAACCGTCCAGCGTGCCCTGCGCGAGGAGAAACGCCAGTTCCTGCTGCGTCTGTGCCGCGACGATTGTCATCCGCAATCCGCTATCGGGTCTCGTTGAACAACTCGCGGCCGATCAGCATGCGGCGGATTTCGGAAGTACCGGCGCCAATCTCGTAGAGTTTCGCGTCGCGCCAGAGCCGCCCGGTCGCGTAATCGTTGATGTAGCCGTTGCCGCCAAGTGCCTGGATCGCT
>DASWEZ010000171.1:0-6329 GCA_036394495.1 Burkholderiales bacterium | reverse complement strand
CCGGTGGCCGGGTCGATGAGTTCGGTGGTGGCGTCGTAGCTGACACAGCCGCGCGCGCCGATCATCGCGCCTACGGATGCACCGGATTTTGTTTCGGCCGCACCCTGAAGCGCCTGGTCCCATTCCGTAAAGGTATTGTCGGCAAGCGTGTTCTCGGCGGCGGTGCTGGCGGCGCACGAGGGCGACCCGACATGCCCGGTGCCGGCCGTGCCTGCGAATGGTGTGCCAGCGGTGACGCTGGTTACGGCGAAGCACTGCGCCGTCCTGCGGTTCGATCTGATCGCATCGACTATCTTCGATGTGAGTATCAACGCTTGCACGCGTTGATAGGACTCGAGTTCGGCCGTATGCGCCCGCGTCTGCAGCCCGGCGAGACCGAGCAGTCCGAGCAGCAGGATCAAGATGGTCACCAGGATCTCGAGCATCGAGAATCCCCGGGCCGCCTGCGTGTTTCGAAACTCAGTCATGGTTTGGCTCCGATGCATTCCTGTCGTTACTTGACCAACGCACGGCCACCGAGATCCACATTGACCGTCTTCGTCTTGACCGTCGCATTGCTTGGCGCGCTGATCGTAAAAACGGCGGTCGCAGCGCCGCTGAGCCGGCCGTCACGCTGATAGCTGACGGTTCCCGCCGGCCCGACAATGCTGAGCGTCGCCGGATAGGCATCCTGTTGCTTGAGTATGGTGGCACCCACTTTCACCTGCCAGCCGCCCTGCCATGCCGCAATCGGGACGATGTCAATGTTGGCGCTACGCTTGATGGCTTCGCTGCGGGCGAAGATCAGTGTCGAGTACAGGTCGCTGGCGGCCGTCCTGACGCGGGTGGACAAGACCAAGCCGGTTATGTTCGGGGCGGCAATGGTCGCGAGGATCGCCAGTATCATGACCGTGATCAGCAACTCGATCACCGTGAAGCCGGCAATCGCGGCGTGCTTTTTTCCGTGCGAGGATTGAATGAGGCGGATCATGGAAGTCCCTACCACTTGCTGGCAGGTGTTTTCTGGCCGAGATTATTGAGTGTCAGATTGCCGTCCCCTACTTGAGAGCCGATCGCAGTTGCGGTGATCGTGAATGTCGGCGGTGCGGCGGTATTGTCCACAGCAATCGCAAAGGTATAGTAGGGTGAAACGTCCGTTGTAACGGTCATGTTCAAACCGCCGCTGCCGATCGTTGCCGTATAGTTGCGGGCGTCCAGCAAGTACTGCTGCTCCCGGCTGGAGATGTCGACCATGAACTGCTGGGCGGCCGAGCGCTTGGCGCGCATTACGTAGTTCTGGTAGCTCGGATAAGCGATTGCCGACAGGATGCCAATGATGGCGATCACTATCATCACTTCGATCAGGG
Source organism: Burkholderiales bacterium (assembly GCA_036394495.1). Taxonomy (GTDB): domain Bacteria; phylum Pseudomonadota; class Gammaproteobacteria; order Burkholderiales; family JACQAP01; genus JACQAP01. The sequence continues at coordinate 4,983 of DASWEZ010000171.1, read as the reverse complement.
TGAATCCCCTTGGATGTCCGGGTGCGGAATGTTGCCGATGAAGTGCAAATCGAAGTCCCGATTGCATTTTTGTATCTCCCTTATGATGGACTGCATCCTAGTTAGGTCGATGGGGCGTCGCAAATCCGCCCGACAAGTGGCGGAATTTACGGGACGAGCGGCGGTTTCAGGTGTTGGCATGCACGGTGCCAGCAAACAATTTGTCCTCGCGAATGGCGGGAAGATAGCGTTCTGAACCGAGTTCCGCCGGGCCAGGCAGCGGATTGGGAGGATAGGTGATGCGAACCGTGAAAGAGGTCTGGCCAGAAAGACCTTAAATATTGTTTTTATATGGAATTGGTCAATATTAGACGAAGTCCAATTGTTAATCTATAATTCCCGCCATGGAAGCGATGCAGTACAACAGGGAAAATCTGGCGGACAAGCTTCGCGCTCACGGGATCAATCCGACGCATCAGCGCATCGAAATCGCGCACGCCCTGTTTTCCCGCTGCGAGCACCTGTCGGCCGACCAGATCATGGCGATCGTCAATGAACGCCATTCGGAGACATCCAAGGCAACGGTCTACAACACGCTCAACCTCTTTCTGGAAAAGAAGCTCATCCGGGAAGTGATCGTCGATCCGAACAAGATCTTCTACGACCCGAACACCTCAGCCCACTACCATATGTATGACGTCGAGTCAGGCAAGCTGACCGACATCGATGCGGCCGATATCCGCGTTACCGGCTTGCCGCCGCTCCCGGCCGGCATGGTCACCGAAGGCATGGACATCGTCATCCGCGTGCGACCCGCGGATTTCCTGCAGCAGTAGTTCTTCAGCGGCCGGAGAATTTCGCCGGGCGCTTTTCCTTGAAAGCCATCACCCCTTCGCGGAAATCCTCGCTTTTTGCCGCTTCGCGCTGCAGATCGCGTTCCAGATCGAGTTGCTGCTCGAAGGTATTGCTGGCCGACGCATAGATCGCGCGCTTGGTCAGCCCCAGCGCTCTGGTTGCCTGTCCGGCCAGTTGCCGGGCCAGCGCGTTGGCTTCGTCCATGAGCCGGTCGTCGTCGACGCATTTCCAGATCATTCCCCATTGCTGCGCCTGTTCGGCGCCGATTTTTTCCGCAAGCATCGCGGCAGCCATTGCGCGCGCGGTGCCGACCAGGCGCGGCAACGTGTATGTGCCTCCCGCATCGGGAATCAAACCGATGCGGCTGAACACCTGGATGAAACTCGCCGACTTCGCGGCAATGACGATGTCGCAGGCAAGCACCAGGTTGCAGCCGGCGCCGGCGGCGACGCCGTTGACCGCACAGATCACCGGATAAGGCAGCGCACGCAATTGCTTCAATAGCGGGTTGTAGTTCTTTTCCAGCGAACTGCCCACATCGGCGGGCTGCTCACCGGCACCCATCATGCGCTCGGAGAGATCCTGCCCGGCGCAGAAACCGCGGCCGGCGCCGGTAATCATCAGCACACGCACGCCATGGTCGGCCTGGATGATTTGCATCGCCTGCTTCAGATCCGCATGCATCTCGCCGGTGAAGGAATTCAGTTTGTCCGGGCGGTTCAGCGTGATCGTGGCGACCCCCTCGGAGATATCCAATAAAATGGCATTGAATTTCACTGGCGTTTTCCTCTTCTTGTCTTCGTCCGCGGGATGCGGTGCGTCGGCGGATTATAAAACTCACCCGGAAGGACAGGGCATGGCCTACGAAAATATCATCGTCGAAACCCGCGGCAAGGTCGGATTGATCACGATCAACCGCCCCAAGGCGCTGAACGCGCTGTCGCCTGACCTGATGCGCGAACTCGCTGCCGCGCTCGATGCCTTCGAAGCCGACGAGAACATCGGCTGCATGGTGGTGACCGGCAGCGACAAGGCGTTTGCCGCCGGCGCCGACATCAAGGCCATGAAGGAAAGGACCTTCATGGACGTCTACAAGGAGGATTTCATCACCGCCGAATGGGAGCGCGTTGCGCGTTGCCGCAAACCGGTGATTGCCGCGGTGGCGGGTTATGCGCTGGGCGGCGGCTGCGAGCTGGCGATGATGTGCGACTTCATCATCGCGGCCGACAATGCGAAGTTCGGCCAGCCCGAGATCAACCTCGGCATCATCCCGGGCGCCGGTGGCACCCAGCGCCTGCCGCGCTTCGTCGGCAAATCCAAAGCCATGGAAATGGTGCTGCTTGGCCAGGCGCGCATGATGGATGCGGCGGAAGCCGAGCGCGTCGGTCTCGTCAGCCGCGTCGTGCCGCTCGCGGAATTGATGAGCGAGGCGCTGAAAGCAGCGGACAGGATCTGCGAACTATCCCTGCCGGTCGTCATGATGGCCAAGGAATCGGTCAACCGCGCTTTCGAGACGACGCTGGCGGAAGGCGTGCGCTTCGAGCGGCGGCTGTTTCATGCCGGCTTTGCGATCGAAGACCAGAAGGAGGGGATGGCTGCGTTCATCGAGAAGCGCAAGCCTTCTTTCAAGCACCGCTGACGTTAACCTTTCACCGCAAAGGCGCAAAGGGAACGCAAAGGAAAACGGAACGGCACGATGCGGAGAGCCACGGCAGACAGTAGCAATCGGATCAGCATCATTTCATCTCTTTGACCGCAAAAGGCACAAAGACCATAGGCGACCAACCGACCCACCGTCCACTTATTCGTTTTCCTTTGCTTTCCTTTGCTTTCCTTGCGTTCCCTTTGCGGTTAGAAGTGGGGGGTTGGGTTGTGAACAGGGGATTCCCGGCCTTATAATGCGCGCCCACGCCGCTGTAGCTCAGTTGGTAGAGCAGCGCATTCGTAATGCGAAGGTCGCCAGTTCGACTCCGGCCAGCGGCACCATACAAGAGCACTTGCAGACCGGATCTGCCCCGGAATCGCAAGTGCTTTTTGCTTTTTTGCCGGAATTGGATCGGGCGTGAAAAAACTGGTTTTGCTATTGCTGCTGGCATTGTCCGGCCTCGCGCTCGCCGAGGATGATGGCGACGAATTGCTGGGCCTGATGGAAAAGTCCGCGACCAGGGAAATCGCGCTGGCCCACATCGATGACGTCAGGGCCAGGTGGGACGGAAGCGTATTCTGCATTGCAAAAGGCAACCCGCACGCGGCGGACAATCCGCAGTCTGCGGGATTCGTCGCGGTCAAAACCTACCTCGAAGCCCATCCAGAAGAACGTTACCGTCCGCGCCGCTACCTGATCATCCAGGGATTGCGCGCCGCGTATCCCTGCCCGCCGAAGTAGGGTTCGTCCGGGCGTCTTCTCCTATCGATAGACCATCACTGGAATCTTGGTGTGGGTCAACACGCGTGCTGTCTCACTGCCCAGCAACATCGCCGTCAGTCCGCGGCGGCCGTGCGATGCCATGAAGATCAGGTCGCAATCCCTCGTGGTCGCGGCCTCGATGATGCCTTCCCAGGGATGGTCGTTGGTCAGCAGCAGCGATTCGCAGGACACACCGGCATTGCGCGCCAGGTCTTCGAGGGCCTCGATCAGGCGCGTTCCGCGCAGCTTGGCGTCGCGCTCGAATTGCTCGGCAAGAATGTCGCTGGGGCCGGCTTCCGTGTAGATCAGGTAGGACGTGGCGGGGATCGCGTGAAAAGCCACGACGCTGGCACCGGCGAACTTGGCGAACTGGATGCCTTTTTGCGCCGCGGAATCGCATAACGCCGAACCGTCCGTCGGCAGCAGGATTTTCCGATACATCTCGCCCTCCTTTTCACGGGATATGTTTTATATTTATAGACCGTTCCGGCGCCTTATGGGTAATTATCGCGTCCATGGAATCAAATGGAAAACGGCTACAACTATAAAACGGACAACCATGAAAATTACCGACCTGAAGATCCACGTACTGAAGAGTCCGCTGGCCGAACCGTTCGCATTTTCGCAAGGCTGGGTCAGACAACGCTCGGCCACCTTGCTGGAGATCTTCACCGACGAAGGTATTACGGGCTGGGGCGAAGCGTTCGCCCAGGGGCTCGAGCCGCCGGAAATCGCGGCCGCCGTCATCGACAAGGCGCTGAAACCCTTGCTGATCGGCGCCGATCCGCTGGACATCGAAGTCCTCTGGCATCGCATGTATCACATGACCCGCGACTACGGGCGCAAGGGCTCCGTCATCTCCGGCATCAGCGCCGTGGACATCGCGCTTTGGGACATAGCCGGAAAATTTCACGAGTTGCCCGTCTATAAACTGCTGGGCGGCGCTTTTCGCACGCGCGTTCAGCCGTACGCGACCGGTTTCTATCGCATCAAGGGGCAGGGCGAAGCCAGGCGACTCGGCGAAGAGGCGATTCGCCACTTCGAAGCGGGCTTCTCGCTGATGAAGGTGAAGCTCGGCTACGGCGTCGACGACGACATCGCCTGCATGAAGGAAATCGGCCGCGCCGTCCAGGGCAAGCCGATCACGCTGATGGTCGACACCAACCATGCCTACGGACGCGCCGAAGCGCTGAAGCTCGGCCGTGCGCTCGACGAATACAACCTGCGCTGGTACGAAGAGCCGGTCGTCCCCGAGGATGTGCAGGGTTACGTTGAAATGCGGCAGAAACTTTCGATGCCGATCGCGGGCGGCGAAAACGAACATACGCTCTACGGTTTTCGCGAATTCCTCGGCGCCGGTGCCGTGGATGTTGCGCAACCGGACCTCGGCTCCTGCGGCGGCCTCTCCGCTGGTCGGCACATCATCGCGCTCGCGCAGTCGCATGGCGTGCAAGTCAATCCGCATGTCTGGGGCTCGGCAATCGCGCAGGCCGCGTCGCTGCAATTCATCGCGGCGGTACCGGTTGCGCATCATTCGCTGTTCGCGCAAGAGCCCATACTCGAGTACGACCGCTCCTCGCATCCTTTTCGCCAGCAACTGATCACGAAGCCGATTCAGCATGTCGGCGGTTGGGTCGAGATTCCGTCCGGTCCGGGGCTCGGCGTGGAAGTCGATCGGGCCGTGCTCGATAAGTACCGTACCTGAGTGGGCGGACTATAATCTGCGCACAGGGAAGCAAGGT
>DASWEZ010000170.1:0-17119 GCA_036394495.1 Burkholderiales bacterium | reverse complement strand
CGCGCCCAAGTCAAATCCGGGCAGGTAATCGCCGTGGGCTGCGGCAGCCGCGGCATCGCAAATATCGCGACCATCACCAAATGCGTGATCCGCGAATTGCAGGCACTTGGCGCCAGGCCATTCATCTTTCCGGCAATGGGCAGCCATGGTGCCGCCACCGCCGAAGGGCAAAAGAAAGTGCTGGAGGGTTACGGCATTTCAGAAGCGTCCATGGGTGTGCCGGTCAAGGCGACCATGGACACGGTCATCGTCGGCAATCTCGATGATGGCACGCCGGTGCACATGGATCGTTTCGCAGCGGAAGCCGAGGGCATCGTCGTCATCAACCGGGTCAAACCGCACACGGCGTTTCGCGGGGCGACCGAGAGCGGCGTCACCAAGATGCTGTCGATCGGCATCGGCAAGATCAACGGCGCGTCCACTTATCACCAGCACGGCATGGACACCTTTCCGACGCTGCTGCCGAAGGTGCGCGACGTCAATCTCGCCAAGCGCAACGTCCTGCTCGGCGTAGGCATAGTGGAAAACGCGCACGACCAGACGGCAGTCATCGAAGTTATGCCCGCGACCCAGATAGCAACCCGGGAGCCGGTGCTGCAGGAAATGGCGAAACGCCAGATGCCGCAGCTTTATTTCGACGAGATCGACGTGCTGGTCATCGACGAGATGGGCAAGAACATCAGTGGTGCCGGTTTCGACCCGAATATCACCGGCCGCAACCGCCGGGCGGTGAAATGGAACTTCGGTCCGAAGGTCAAGAAGATCGTCGTGCTCGGGCTCACCCATGAAACGCACGGCAATGCCACGGGCATGGGCGGGGCCGATATCATCACCATGCGGTTGTTCAGGGAAATCGACATCCCATCGACCTACGCCAACATCATCACCTCCATGAACCTCGACGGCGGCGCCATCCCGATCGTCATGAATACGGAACGCGAGGCAGTCCAGCTCGCCGTCAAGACCGTGGTGCGGGTCAAGCCAGAGAACTGTCGGATCGTGCGCATCCGCAATACCCTGGACATCGCGCAAATCCAGGTTTCCGAACCTTTGCTCGGCGAAGTGCGCGCGCATCCCGAGCATTTCCAGATCGTATCCCCGGCGGCAGCGTTTGCATTCGATGCCGAAGGACGGCTGGCCCCGCTGCCATCGGCGCACGAACCGTCGTCAACCCTGGCCGCTGCGACGCGTTAGCGGGAGTGCTTCCCGCGCTCGGGAAGCACTCTACAAAACATGACCAGGGGACTTACATGAAAAAAATCATTCTATTGCTCAGCCTTTCGTTTCTCGCGATGCCGGCACTGGCCGCCACCGCGCAGCAGGACAAGATGAAGACCTGTAATGCCGATGCCGCGAAACAAAGCCTGAAGGGCGACGCGCGCAAGGCCTTCATGAAGGACTGCCTGTCCGCCAAGAAAGATGCCGCAGCCGAACCCGCCAAGGAAAAGACGCCGCAACAGGCCAAGATGAAGCAGTGCAACGCCGACGCCGCCGCGAAAAGCCTCATAGGTGACGAACGCAAGAAATTCATGAGCGATTGCCTGAAGGCGAAATAGGCAGACAGTAGTCCCGTCAGCCCCGCCACGTGCGGGGCTTTTTATTTATCGCGCTAGAATCGCCACATGTCCAGGACAAACTCCAAAAGCAGCAAACTCAGGATCGGCTTCGCCGGCGCAGGCGCCATCAGCCAATACCACCTGGTTGGGTGGTCGGAAATGCCGGATGCGCAGGTCGTCGCGATTTGCGACCTCGACGAGGCGAAGGCCCGCGCCAAGGCCCAGGCCTTCAACATTCCCAACGTTTACGCCGATTTCCGTACGATGATCGAGCGCGAAAAACTCGATGCCGTGGACATCGTCACGCCGGTCGGCACGCACGCCACGCTGACCAGGCTCGCCGCAGATGCGGGATTGCACGTGTCCTGCCAGAAACCGCTGACACCCACGGTCCGTGAAGCCGAGGAACTGATCGCCTACGTCGGCGAACGCGTGCGCTTCATGGTGCACGAGAACTACCGCTTCCGGCCGCACTACGTGAAGATCCGCGAATGGCTGGAACAGGGTCGCGTCGGTGAAATCACCCAGGCGCAGATGACCGTGCGCTGCCAGGGCATGATCGAAGTCAACGGCGTGCCGCCCTTCCTGCTCAACCGCCAGCCTTACCTCAAGGATTTCACGCGGCTGCTGATCTTTGAGTCGCTGATCCACAACCTCGACGTCATGCGGGTACTGCTGGGCCCGCTGGAAGTGGTCGCCGCGCAGGTCGCGAAGGTCAACCGGGAACTCGCGGGCGAAGACGCCGCCGTGGTCCTGCTCAAGGGCGCCGGTGGCTTCAGCGCCGTCCTCGACGGGAATATCTCGGCGCCGGGTTGTGGCCCGCTGCCGACCGACCGGTTCGAGATCATGGGCACCCGCGGCACCCTGGTGTTCGATCGCGACCGCCTGGCAATGGCAGGCTCCAATGATGTGCCGGTTACCTTCGATCTGGCGAAGAATTATCAGATCTGCTTCAGCAGCGCGGTGCGGGAATTCGTGCGCGGCTTGCGCGACGACAAGCCGTTCGCGACCGACAGACTGGACAATCTCGAAACTTTGAAGCTGATGGAATCCTGCTACGTCGCGGCCGGCGTGAAAGTCTGATCAGACGCGTTCGATGAGTGCGGCGATGCCCTGCCCGACGCCAATGCACATCGTAGTCAGCGCATAGCGCGCCTTGCGCTCCTGCAGTTCATAGGTGGCGGTGGCAACCAGGCGCGCACCGCTCATCCCGAGAGGATGGCCCAGCGCGATCGCACCGCCGTTCGGATTGACGCGCGCATCTTCATCGCCGATGCCGAGTTGCCTCAGCACTGCAAGACCTTGCGCTGCGAAGGCCTCGTTCAATTCGATGACGTCGACCTGATCCAGCCTCACCCCTGTCCTCGCCAGCAGTTTTTGCGTGGCCGGCACCGGACCGATGCCCATGATCCGGGGCGCACATCCGGCAACAGCCGAACCGATTACGCGTGCCAGCGGAACAAGACCATGGCGCCTGGCTGCGGTTTCGCTGGCAAGGATCAACGCACAGGCACCGTCATTCACGCCCGATGCATTGCCCGGCGTCACCGTGCCATCCGGTCTTACTACGCCCTTCAGTTTCGCCAACGCTTCCATGCTGGTTTCACGCGGATGTTCGTCGCGATCCACCACGACCGGATCGCCCTTCTTCGCGGAAATCGTCACCGGCACGATTTCCCTGGCGAGCCGTCCGTTGTTCTGCGCAGCGGACGCCTTCGCCTGCGAGCGCAATGCAAACGCATCCTGGTCCGTGCGCGCGACGCCGAATTCCTGCGCCACATTTTCCGCAGTCTCCGGCATCGAGTCCGTGCCATAGAGCTGTTTCATGACCGGATTGACGAAACGCCAGCCTATCGTCGTGTCGAACACCGCATTGTTTCGCGAGAAAGCACTGTCGGCCTTGGGCATGACGAAGGGTGCACGCGACATGCTCTCCACGCCGCCGGCGATCACCAGATCCGCCTGTCCCGAAATGATCGCCCGCGCGGCGATACCCACCGCATCCATCCCCGATCCGCACAGGCGATTGATCGTGCTGCCCGGAATTTCTTTCGGCAAACCGGCGAGCAGAAGCGCCATCCGCGCGACGTTGCGGTTGTCTTCGCCGGCCTGGTTCACGCAGCCGAACACCACATCGTCCACCGCGTTCCAGTCCACCGACCTATTGCGCACCATGAGTTCGCGCAACGGAATCGCTGCGAGATCGTCGGGACGCACTGCAGACAACGCGCCGCCGTAGCGGCCGATCGGAGTCCTTAACGCAGCACAGATGAAAGCTTCCGCCATGATTCTTCCTTAACGAATATCCATTTAAATCTAAACTTTCACCACAGAGGCACAGATACCCGACGTGCTACGCACGTCGGGTATCTGTGCCTCTGTGGTGAATTCCTGTCTACACAGTAAATTTTGCAGGTCGCCTTACCAATCGACGATGGTGCCGTCGTCGAGTTTTGCGTGGCCCGCGTGCATGACTTCCTGCTTGAACGGGTGCTTGGCAATTTCCTTCTCGTCGACTTCGACGCCGAGGCCGGGTTGGTCGGGGATCTGCCAATAGCCGTCTACCCTGTGGATCGGTCCTTTCACCACGTCATGGTACCAAGGCACCGCGCCTGACATTTCTTCCTGGATCACGAAATTCGGCGTGGCAATGTCGAAATGCAGCGCCGCGACCCCCGCCAGGGGACCCAATGGATTATGTGGCGCAATCCCCACGCCGGCCGTATCCGCCATGGCCGCGATTTTGCGAGCCTCGGTGAACCCGCCGACGTGGCAAAGATCGGGCTGCGCGATGTTGATGGCACGCAGGCGGAACAGGTCATCGAATTCGCGGCGGTCGACCAGCCGTTCGCCGGTCGCGATCGGTACCGGAGACTTGTCCATGACCTGTTTCATCCCCGGTGCATCGCCGGGCTGGACCGGCTCTTCGACAAACAGCGGGCGTGCCGGGGCGAGCGCGTGAATGTACTGCAGCGCCGCGCTGGTCGATGCAGGCCGTCCATGGAAATCGATCATGATCTCGATCTCGTCGCCAACCGCCTCGCGCAGCTTCTGCATCATGCCGCCGACGTGATCCTGCTGCTTCGGCGACGCGGTGAAATGCGTATAGGGAATAAAGACCACTTTGAGCGCGCGATAGCCTTTCTCGATGACCTGCAGCCCGCGCTCGACCACCTTGCTGTGTTCCATGCTCTCGTAGACCGAGGTCATGTCGCCGAAGCCCAGGTGCGTATAGACCTTGATCTTGTCGCGCGTCTTGCCGCCCAGCAGCCGCCACACCGGGACATTGAGCTCCTTGCCCCAGATATCCCACAGCGCCATCTCGATGCCGCTGATCGCCGTGTTGCCGATCACGCCCAGTCGCCAGAACGAGTGCTTGACCATAACCCGCACCGCCTGTTCGATGTCGCGCGGATCGCGGCCGATCAGCAGCGGCTCCAGGTCCTGTACGGCGCCGACGACGCCGCGCGTTTTCCATTCCAGCGTGGCCTCGCCCCAGCCGAAGAGCCCGGGCTGGTCCGTCTCCACGCGCACAAACACCCAGTTGCGCATCTCGGCGTTGCACACCGATGTCTTGATCGCGGTTATTTTCATTGTTCTCCTCCGAAAGACGAGAGAGTAAAGCGAACGCTCGTGTGAATCCAGCACGGCGGATCGTGCATAATCCCTGTCGAGGAACACTCCGGGGACGGCATTGCCGCCCTCGGCCATAAAAACACGCATATATATAGTGGGGGAAAGATGGCCCATCCCCTGGGACCATTCGACTACATCATCATCGGCGCCGGTTCGGCCGGCTGCCTGCTCGCGAATCGCCTTAGCGCGGACCCGAAGGTTCAGGTATTGCTGCTCGAAGCGGGCGGCAAGGACGACTATTTCTGGATCCACGTCCCGGTCGGCTATCTCTATACGATCGCCAACCCGCGCACCGACTGGTGCTTCACGACCGACGCGGATCCGGGACTGAACGGCCGTTCCATCGGCTATGCGCGCGGCAAGGTGCTGGGAGGCTGCTCGTCCATCAACGCGATGATCTACATGCGCGGACAGAAAAGCGACTACGACTACTGGGCCTCGCTGGGCAACAAAGGCTGGTCCTGGGACGAGGTCCTGCCATATTTCCTGCGCACGGAGGATTACGAGCACGGCGCCAGTCCGCTGCACGGCGCCGGCGGCGAGCTTCGCGTCGAAGAACGGCGCGTGAACTGGGAGATCCTGGATGCCTGGCGGGAAGCGGCTGCGCAATGCGGCATCCCCAAGATCGAGGAATTCAATCGCGGCGACAACTTCGGCAACGCCTATTTTCAGATGAACCAGAAGCGGGGCGTGCGCTGGAGCAATACCAAGGCCTTCCTGCGACCGGTCATGCACCGGTCGAATCTCACCGTCATCACCGGCGCCCACGTGGAACGCATCGTTCTGCAAAACATGGGCATGCTCCGGCGCGCAACCGGGGTCGAATTCCGCCTCGGCCCGCGCGGAAAACAGATCGCGCAGGCGCGGCGCGAAGTCATCCTGTCGGCGGGCGCAATCGGCTCTCCCCAGATTCTGCAATTGTCGGGAGTCGGCCCGGCCGCGCTTCTCAAGGAGCATGGCATCGAGGTTGAACACAACCTGCCGGGCGTGGGCGAGAACCTGCATGACCACCTGCAGGTGCGCATCATCTACAAGGTGAAGAACGTGGGTACCTTGAACGAGCGCGCGAACAGTTTGTTCGGCAAAGCCGCGATGGGGCTCGAGTACCTGTTCTACCGCACCGGTCCGCTGACCATGCCGCCCTCGCAACTGGGCGCCTTTGCGAAAAGCGATCCGTTACAGCCATCAGCGAACATCGAATGGCATGTACAGCCGCTGTCCCTGGACAAATTCGGCTCACCGCTGCATTCGTTTCCGGCGATCACGCCGTCGGTTTGCAATCTGCGCCCCACCAGTCGCGGCCAGGTGCGCATCAAGAGCCCTGATCCATACAAGCATCCTTCCATCAGGCTCAATTACCTGTCCACGCCGGAAGACCGCAAGGTCGCCATCGACTCCATCCGCAAGACGCGCCAGATCATGAAGGCAAAGGCGCTGGAAAAATATGAACCGGAAGAATTTCTGCCCGGACTGGATATCGACACCGACGAACAACTCTCCCGTGCCGCCGGCGACCTCGGCACCACCATTTTTCATCCGGTCGGAACCTGCAGGATGGGGCGCGATTCAATGGCGGTTGTGGACGAGCGACTGAAAGTGCGGGACATGGCCGGTCTGCGCGTGATCGACGCATCGGTAATGCCGCGCATTACCTCGGGCAACACCAACGCGCCGACCACGATGATTGCGGAAAAAGGCGCGGAAATGGTCCTCGCGGACTGGAAAGCCTGACATGAATCAATCTCAACACCGCGATTGACCACGCGCCGCAAGCGGCACAAGTGTTCCCTTGAGACACGAAGAACTCGAAGAAAAACTTTGGACGTCGAAGAAAGATAAGGTTTCACGACGAAGTGTAGAACAAAACAATTTCCGCGTGTCTGGAGTCGTCATCGCGATATTCAATATGGGGTTTAGCCAATCAACTTTGCCCCTTGTCGCTTATCGCTCTTCTTCGTGCTCTTCGTGTATCTTCGTGGTGAATTCATTTTTCAGGATCAATATGGAGGACCGCAATGCCCGCCTATCTGATATCGCAAATCGAAATCCACGACCCGCAAGGCTACGAAGAGTATCGCAAGCTCGTCGGCGCTTCGCTGGCGAAATACGGCGGAAAATTCGTCGCCCGCGGTGGCAGGATCGACGTGCTCGAAGGGGATTGGAAACCGAAACGCGTAGTGATCTGCGAGTTCGAAAGTCTCGAGCACGCCCGGCAATGGTACGAATCACCGGAATACCGTCCGGCCATGGACATCCGCCAGAAGACGTCGGACGCGAAGATCATTGTCGTCGACGGACTCTGACCTTCAATCGGCGCAGAAGCCTGTTTTCTTGTGCGTGCCGTCGCAGTACGGTTTGTTCTTCGATTCCCCGCAACGGCAAAGCCAGGCTTCCTGCATGCGGTTCACGGTGCGTCCCGTTCCACTGACCAGCTCCAGATTGCCGAAAAAGTATAACGGTCCGTTCTTCTTCGGCGCGAGTGCGAGAATTCCGTTGCGTGCGGCGAGAGGCTCGGACGGTTGCGTCGGCGGTTCGCCGGTAGATTGGAAACTGGCAGCGACAGGGGTGCCGTCGCAATAAGGCTTGTTCTTCGATGCGCCGCAGCGGCACAAGGTCGCGCGCAGATGGGTAACCGTTTCCCCGATCCGCATATCCGCATGGATCGCAAGCGGTCCGTTCTCGCGGATTCGCAAGACATTCACGGCAGGCGGGGCTTCCTGCGGTCCGCCGTCGATGCGCTCGTAAGTAATGGCACCCGATGGACAGGCCAGCGCGGTTGTCACCACTTCTTCCGCCGACACCGCATCAGGGTTGATCCAGGCCCCCCGGCACATTGGCCTGGAAAACCTCCGGCCTGCCGAGAACGCAGTTGCGGGAATGGATGCATTTCTCGCCGTCGAAACGCACGATGATCTTTTCGCCGCGATATTCCTGAATCTGCCCGCCCATTGACCCCCCGTTGGCATGGTGCCCGCGAGCATTCATCTTACTCGCGGCACAAGTTTACGCAGGACGACGAACGGGTACAGGGCGTCTAGACGCTCCGCGGAATCCGCAGCGTCGCTTCCAGTCCGCCCCGGGCAAGATTGCGCAGGCGCACCGACCCGCCGTGTGCCTGCGCGATGTTGCGCGCGATCGACAGGCCGAGGCCGCTGCCGCCGGTATTGCGGTTGCGCGAACCTTCGACGCGATAGAACGGCTCGAATACCCGCTCGATATCGTCCTCCGGTATGCCGGGCCCGTCATCGCTGATCGCGATATTGAGCGCGCCATTCTCTTCACGCAGCGTAATGTCGGCGCGGCGGCCGTAGGCGAGTGCGTTGTCGATCAGATTCTGCAGGCAGCGCTTGAGCGCCTGCGTCCTGCCCATCACCGGGTCGCGCGCATCGCCCGACATGGTGACGGTATAGCCGGCTTCTTCGGCGTCCTCCTTCAGGCTGGAGATCAGGGCCGTGACGTCGATTGGCTGAACCGCTTCGCCGCCTTCGGCCAGTCCGCGCATGTAGTCCAGCGTCGAGCCCACCATCTGCTGCAATTCATCGAGATCCTTGATGAACTTCGCCTTGATATGCGCATCGTCGAGCATCTCGGCGCGAAGCCGCATGCGCGTGATCGGTGTCTTCAGGTCGTGCGACATCGCAGCCAGCACTTTCACGCGCGTATCGACGTAACGCTTGAGCCGGTCCTGCATTACGTTCAGTGCACGCGAAGCGCGCACCAGTTCGTTCGCGCCACGTTCGGGCAACGGCGGGCGATCGATGTTGCGGCCGAGATCTTCTGCGGCGTGGGCCAATACGGACAACGGCCGGGTAACCAGGCGAACCGCAAAGAAACACAGAATCACCATCACCCCATCGACAATTGCCAGATTGCGAAACATGCGGATGACCCACTGGGTTGCCCTGGCAGGGTCGATGCTTTCCACCGTGATCCACACGCCGTCGTTCAACAGGACTGTTGCATACATCCTGACGCCGTGCCGCTCGCGGAATTCGCGCGCATACCAGGAATCCGGATTGAGATAAACCGGGCGCGCGTCGATGACCTTGAAACCGAGCCCTGGCTGCAATGCCAGCGCAAGGGCATCGCGTGCGGTGGTCATCAATTCCGATTCCTCGCCGGCGGCCGCATCGGAGCCGGCCGGCTTGCCGTAAGTGACCTTCAGCGTATCGCTGGAAATCGCGTTCATGATGCGGGTGCGCTCGGCGGGACTGGCGGCCGTCATCACCCGCACGACATCCCCGATCCGCGTCGCAGACTGGGTCGCGCCCGCGCGAAACACCAGCGCGTTGCGGTCGGAAATCGCGATGAAGGTGGTGATCAACTGGATCGCCAGGAAGCCGCCCGCAAGAATCAGCACGATGCGCCCGAACAGCGACCGCGGAAACAATCTCATTGCCTTTCCTCCGACTGTTTTTCGTCCGCCTGTTTCTCATCGACCCTGGTAGCGAGCACGTAACCTTTGCCCCGTACGGTTTTGATGATCTCCGGTTCGCGCGCCTGCTCGCGCAAGCGCTCGCGCAACCGGCTGACCTGCATGTCGATTGTGCGATCGAGCGGGTCGGCATCGCGCCCGAATGTGAAATTGCAAAGCTGGTCGCGCGACAAGACGATATTCGGATTCTGCAGGAAAATCAGCAACAGTCGGTATTCCGCGCCGGAAAGCGGCACCACAACGCCGTCCGGCGCGCACAGGTTGCGCGCCCGCGTGTCGAGCCGCCATCCCGAAAAGCTGAAAGTTTCCGGTACATCGACTTCGGTATCCGTGGGCAGCGATTTCGCCCGGCGCAGGATGCTGCGGATGCGCGCCAGTAATTCCCGCGGGTCGAAGGGTTTGGGCAGGTAGTCGTCCGCACCCATTTCCAGTCCGAGGATGCGATCCACCGCTTCCCCGCGGGCGGTCAACATGAGAACCGGCACCTGGGAATGCGATCGCAGCTGCCGGCAAAGCGACAGGCCGTCCTCCCCCGGCAGCATGAGATCCAGGACGACCAGGCTCACCGGCTTTGCGCCCAGCGCCTCCCACATCGCCTTGCCGTCGGCCACGGCATGCGCATCGAAACCGTTCTTGCGCAGGTACTCCTCCAGCAGGGACTGGATATCTTCATCATCATCGACAATCAGGACGCGATCTCGCATGGCTGCTCTTATACCTCCGACCGAAACCAATTGGGAGAAGTTTTGTCACTTACTGTAACCCTCGCCGCCGCCCGGACATTTCGTTACATAAGGGCAGGGGGCATGACATACAGTTGTCGCTCCCGAGAAAAGCCTTCGCAATCATCCCGGAACTTGCCCGATGAGCAACACCCCCCTTTCCCCGCTGGCGGATGAAGAACTGATCCCCGCCGGCATGCAGCACCGAGCCGTCTCCAGGGCCTGGTGGCGGCGCACGTGGGTCTGGCTGCTGGTGCTGTGCATTCTGGGCGGTACCGCGTATTTCGTCTTTGCCAAAACCGAGGGCGGCAAGCCGGCCGGTGCCCAGCAAGGCGGCGGCAAGGCCGGCATGAACGCAATGAATCGTCCGCAACCGGTCATGGCGGCCGCGGCCCACACCGGCGACATCAATCTCTATCTCAACGGGCTGGGCACGGTCGTTCCCCTCAATACCGTCACCGTGAAGACGCATGTCGACGGCGAACTCATCGCGGTGATGTTCCGCGAGGGGCAGATGGTCAAGAAAGGCGATCTGATCGTACAGATCGACCCACGTCCCTACCAGGTCCAGCTCGCGCAGGCCGAAGGCACCATGGCGCACGACGTGGCGCTGCTGAAAAACGCGCAGGCCGACCTCGAGCGCTATCGCACGTTATTCGAGCAGGACTCCATCGCCAAACAGCAACTCGACACGCAGGCCTCTCTGGTCCGCCAGTACGAAAGCTCACTCAAGGTGGACCAGGCCCAGATCGACAGTGCCAAGCTGCAACTCACCTATTCGCGCATTACCGCGCCGGTCAGCGGGCGGGTCGGCCTGCGCCAGGTCGACGTCGGCAACATCGTCCATGCCGGCGACACCAACGGCATCGTCGTCATCACGCAACTGCAGCCCATCACGGTCGTGTTCACACTGCCGGAAGACAACATCTCCGCGGTCATGAAGAAATTGCATGGCGGCGAGAAATTGTCGGTCGATGCGTACGATCGCGCCGGCAAGGTCAAGCTCGCGACCGGGATGTTGCTGACGGTGGATAACCAGATCGATACGACAACCGGTACGGTCAAGCTGAAGGCGCAGTTCACGAACGAAGATTCCAGCCTGTTTCCGAACCAGTTCGTCAACGCGCGCATGCTGCTCGACGTGAAGCACGAAGCCATCCTCGTCCCTTCGGCCGCCATCCTGCGCGGGACCCAGGGCACGTTCGTGTACGTGGTCAAGGAGGACAAAAGCGTCACCGTGCGGCCGGTGAAAGTCGGATCGACCGAAGGCGAAACCGCCGCGATCGACTCCGGCATCGCGTCCGGGGAAATAGTGGTCACCGACGGCACGGACAAACTGCGCGAAGGCGCCAAGGTGGAAGTCGGAGAACGCAATGCCGCCGCCGCGCCTGCAGACGACGCACAACAGAAACGCGCCCGCCGTCATCGCGACGGCGATGCACCGCCTGCCTCCAGCAGCTGACGGGCGCGACGCATGAATCCGTCGCGCCCATTCATCCTGCGCCCGGTGGCGACCTCGCTGATGATGGTCGCCATTCTGCTTTCGGGCATCGTCGCCTACCGGCTGCTGCCGCTCTCGGCGCTGCCCGAAGTCGACTATCCGACCATCCAGGTCATGACGCTGTATCCCGGCGCCAGTCCCGACGTGACGACCTCGTCGATCACCGCTCCGCTCGAGCGCCAGTTCGGCCAGATGCCGGGGTTGAACCAGATGTCGTCCACCAGTTCCGGCGGTGCGTCGGTCATCACGCTGCAGTTCAGCCTCGCGCTCTCGCTCGACGTTGCGGAGCAGGAAGTGCAGGCCGCGATCAACGCGGCATCATCGCTGCTGCCCGCCGACCTGCCATCGCCGCCGATCTACAACAAGGTCAATCCCGCCGACACGCCGATCCTGACGCTTGCGATCACGTCGACCTCGCTGCCTTTGCCCAAGGTGCAGGACCTGATCGACACCCGCATCGCGCAAAAGCTCTCGCAATTGCCCGGCGTGGGCCTGGTGACTCTGTCCGGAGGCCAGCGGCCCGCCGTGCGCATCCAGGCCAACCCGAAAGCCCTCGCTGCATACGGCATGAGCCTGGACGATTTGCGTACCGCAATCGGCAACGCCAACGTCAACCAGGCCAAGGGCAGCTTCGACGGACCCGCGCGCGCTTCCACCATCGACGCCAACGACCAACTCAAGTCGGCGGTCGAATACCAGCGCCTGATCATCGCCTACAAGAACGGCGCGCCGATCCGGCTGACCGACGTCGCCGATGTGATCGACGATGCTGAAAACGTCCGCCTTGCCGCCTGGTCGAACGACAAGGCCGCCCTCATCCTCAACATCCAGCGCCAGCCGGGTGCCAACGTCATCGAGGTAGTGGACCGCGTCAAGAAACTGCTGCCGCAGTTGCAGGCCACGCTGCCCGGTTCCGTGGAAGTCACCCTGCTCACCGATCGCACCACCACCATCCGGGCTTCGGTCAAGGATGTGGAGTTCGAACTGATGCTGAGCGTGGGGCTGGTGGTCATGGTGATCTTCCTGTTCTTGCGCAACGTGGCCGCCACCCTCATCCCGAGCGTGGCCGTTCCGCTGTCCCTGGTCGGCACCTTCGGCGTCATGTACCTGGCCGGCTTTAGCATCAACAACCTCACGCTCATGGCGCTGACGATCGCGACGGGGTTCGTGGTCGACGACGCCATCGTGATGATCGAGAACATCTCGCGCTACATCGAGCAGGGCATGAAGCCGATGGAAGCCGCACTCAAGGGCGCAGAGCAGATCGGCTTCACCATCATCTCCCTGACCTTTTCGCTGATCGCGGTATTGATTCCCCTGCTGTTCATGGGCGACGTGGTCGGCCGCCTGTTCCGCGAATTCGCCATCACGCTGGCGGTGGCGATCCTCATTTCCGCTTTCGTGTCGCTGACGCTCACCCCGATGATGTGCGCGCGGCTGCTGCACCACACGCCTGAAGACAAGCAAAGCCGCTTCTACCGTGTGAGCGGCCGGTTCTTCGACAACGTGATCGAGCGCTATGGCCGCATGCTCGACTGGGTGCTGGACCGCCAGGCGGCCACTCTGCTCGTCGCGGTCGGCACGCTGGCCCTGACCGTCGTGCTTTATGCTTTCGTGCCCAAGGGCTTCTTCCCGGTGCAGGACACCGGCGCGATCCAGGGCATCTCGGAGGCACCCCAGTCCATCTCGTTCACGGCCATGGCGCTGCGCCAGCAGGCATTGGCAAAGGTCGTCCTGCAGGATCCCGCGGTGGAAAGCCTGTCGT
Source organism: Burkholderiales bacterium (assembly GCA_036394495.1). Lineage (GTDB taxonomy): Bacteria > Pseudomonadota > Gammaproteobacteria > Burkholderiales > JACQAP01 > JACQAP01. The sequence goes on along the minus strand of DASWEZ010000170.1, from coordinate 3,504 downwards.
CTTTCATCGGCGTAGACGGTATCAATTCGACCCTGAACAGCGGCCGCATGCTGATCAACCTCAAGCCGCTGAAGGTGCGCGGCATCGACGCCGCCGGTGTCATCCGCCGGCTGCAGCCGCAACTGGCGCAGGTCGAAGGCATTTCGCTTTACATGCAGCCGGTGCAGGACCTGACCATCGAAGACCGCGTCAGTCGCACCCAGTATCAGTTCACCATGGAAGACGCCGACGGGAACAACCTGAGCATCTGGGTGCCGAAGCTCGTCGAACGCCTGCACGCGCTGCCTCAACTCGCCGACGTCGCCAGCGACTTGCAGGACCAGGGATTACAGGCCTACGTCGACATCGACCGCAGCACAGCGGCCCGTCTCGGCGTCACGCCGGCGGCCATTGACAACGCGCTCTACAACGCCTTCGGGCAGCGACTGATCTCCACCATCTTCACGCAATCGAACCAGTACCGCGTCGTCCTGGAAGTCCACCCGGACTATCAGAACGGTCCGGCTTCGCTCAACGACATCTACGTCACGTCCACCGACGGGCAGCAGGTGCGCCTGTCCGCGCTCGCGCGCGTGGTTGAACAGACCGGGCCGCTTTCCGTCAGCCATCTCGGCCAGTTTCCGGCGGTCACGATTTCCTTCAACCTTGCGCCGGGCGCTTCGCTGGGCGACGCCGTGCGGGCAATCCGCACGACCGAAGCGGACATCGGGCTGCCCGCCAGCATGCAGACCAGCTTCCAGGGTGCGGCGCTCGCATTCGAATCTTCGCTGAACAACACGTTGCTGCTGATCCTCGCGGCGATCGTGACGATGTACATCGTGCTGGGCGTGCTGTACGAAAGTTACATCCACCCGATCACGATTCTCTCCACGCTGCCCTCAGCCGGCGTGGGCGCGCTGCTGGCGCTGATGCTCTCGCGCACCGACCTCGGCATCATCGCCATCATCGGCATCATCCTGCTGATAGGCATCGTCAAGAAGAACGCGATCATGATGATCGACTTCGCGCTCGACGCCGAGCGCAACGAAGGCAAGAGCCCGCGCGAAGCGATCCGCCAGGCCTGCCTGCTGCGTTTCCGCCCGATTCTGATGACAACGCTGTCCGCCCTGCTCGGCGCGTTGCCGCTGATGCTCGGCAGCGGAGTGGGCTCCGAATTGCGGCACCCATTGGGCATCACGATGGTGGGTGGATTGCTGTTCAGCCAGGTACTTACGCTGTTCACGACGCCGGTGATCTACCTCTTCTTCGACCGGCTGGCCGCCACCTCACGCCGCCCCTCCACCCCTCAAGGGGGTACTGGGAAGAGTCCCCCTGAAGGCGGAGAGGGTGACAAGGAACCTCAAAATGCCTGAGGCTTATCTGGAACTCAGCGCCCTCTCCAGCTTGCTGGAGACGGCATCGTCGACTCGGCGTTGGCGGAGCGCCCCGGACTCGTTAGTCGTAGACCCGTTTGCGGGAAGGGGCGCATGCAGCTGCGCTTCAGGTCAACCGGGGCTTGCGCATCTGCTCCCGCAAGCGGGCGACAAGTCGCTAACGAGTCGCAGTTGCCCGGGGCGGGAGACGATGCCTGGGCACGCTTCCCGCAAACGGCTGACTTCGTCAGTAACGTGTCCGCGTGCCGGGGGTGAGGTCCCATGAAGTTCCTCGACTTCTTCGTTCACCGCCCGGTAGCGACGACGCTGCTGACGCTGGGCATCGCGTTGTCCGGAATCATTGCGTTCCGGTTGCTGCCGGTGTCGCCGCTGCCGCAGGTCGATTTTCCGACGATATCGGTGCAGGCGTCGCTGCCCGGCGCGAGTCCGGAAACCATGGCGGCGACGGTCGCCATGCCGCTCGAACGTTCGCTGGGCCGCATCGCCGGCGTCAACGAAATGACTTCCCAGAGCACGCTCGGCTCGACCCGCATCACCTTGCAGTTCGAACTGAACCGCAACATCGACGGCGCGGCGCGGGACGTGCAGGCGGCCATCAACGCGGCGCGCACCCTGCTGCCGACCGGACTGCCGAGCAATCCGACTTATCGCAAAGTGAATCCGGCCGATGCGCCGATCATGATCCTGTCGCTGACCTCCGACACCATGACGCGCGGCCAGCTCTACGATGCGGCCTCCAGCATCCTTGCGCAGAAGCTTTCCCAGGTTGACGGCATCGGCCAGGTTTCCGTCGGCGGCAGCTCGCTCCCCGCGGTACGAGTCGAGATGATCCCGTCGGCGCTGCACAAATATGGTATCGGCACGGAAGACGTGCGCAGTGCCATCGCCACCGCCAACGCCAACCGGCCCAAGGGCATGGTGGAGGACGGGTCGCGGCACTGGCAGATCTATGCCAACGACCAGGCCAGGGAAGCGTCGGAATACTTCCCGCTCATCGTCGCTTACCGCAACGGCGCCGCCGTGCATCTGACCGATGTGGCGGAGATCGTCGATTCCGTGCAGGACGTGCGCAATGCCGGATCGGCCGATGGCAAGCCGGCGGTCCTGCTCGTCCTGAACCGGCAGCCGGGGGCCAACATCATCGAAACGGTGGACCGCGTACGCGCGACGCTGCCGAATCTGCGCGCCTCGATTCCGAGCGCGATCGATCTCTCCGTCGTGATCGACCGCACGCCGACGATCCGCGGGTCGCTGCGTGAAGTGGAACGCACCTTGCTGATCTCGATCGCGCTGGTGGTAATGGTCGTCTTCCTGTTCCTGCGCAAGGTAACCGCAACCCTGATCCCGACCGTCGCGGTGCCGGTATCCCTGCTCGGTACATTCGGCGCCATGTATCTCGCGGGTTACAGCCTCAACAACCTGTCGCTCATGGCACTGACGGTCGCTACCGGTTTTGTCGTGGACGACGCCATCGTCGTGCTGGAAAACATCTGGCGCCGTGTCGAGGAAGGTACCCCGCCGATGGAAGCGGCGCTGGTGGGCACACGCGAAGTGGGCTTCACGGTGCTTTCGATGAGCCTGTCGCTGATCGCCGTGTTCATTCCGATTCTCCTGATGGGCGGCATCATCGGCCGCCTCTTCCGCGAATTCGCGGTCACGCTGTCGGTCGCCATCGTGATCTCGCTCGTACTTTCGCTCACCACCACGCCGATGATGGCGGCACGACTGTTGCGCCGGGAAACGCGCACGGAAAAACCGGGCCGCCTCTCGCGCCTGAGCCGGCGCGCATTCGAGAAGCTGCAGCATGGCTACCAGCGTTCGCTGGCCTGGGCGCTGCGGCACAGCCTGTTCATGATGTTGCTGCTGGCGGCGACGGTGTGCCTGAACGTCTATCTTTACATCGACATCCCGAAGGGATTTTTCCCGCAGCAGGATACCGGCCGGCTGAGCGGCTCCATCCAGGCCGACCAGGGCATTTCCTTTCAGGCCATGCAGAAGAAACTGGACGATTTCATGAATATCGTACGCCAGGATCCGGCCGTCGAGAACGTCATCGGCTTCACCGGCGGGGGCCAGCGCAACAGCGGCCAGATGTTCATTTCGCTGAAACCCCTGGATCAGCGCAAGATGT
>DASWEZ010000169.1:0-8223 GCA_036394495.1 Burkholderiales bacterium | reverse complement strand
CGGCCACGAAATCGCCAGCCACGGCTGGCGCTGGATCAACTATCACGGTGTGGATGAAACCACCGAACGCGAGCATGTGCGCCTGGCCGTCGAGGCGATCCGCCGCGTCGCCGGCGCAGCCCCCCTGGGCTGGTACACCGGGCGCACCAGCGAGAATACCCGGCGCCTGGTCGCGGAGCACGGCGGCTTCCTCTACGACGCCGATTCCTACAGCGACGACCTGCCGTACTGGGAAATGGTCGGCCACAAGCCGGTGCTCATCGTGCCGTATGCACTCGACACCAACGACATGCGTTTCGCCACGGCGCAGGGCTTCAACAGCGGCGACCAGTTCTTCAGCTATCTGAAGGATGCCTTCGACGTGCTCTATGCGGAAGGCGAGTCGGCGCCGAAGATGCTGTCGATCGGCCTGCATTGCCGGCTTGCCGGCCGTCCCGCGCGCATTGCCGCGCTGGCGCGTTTCCTCGACCACGTGCAGAAATACGACAAAGTCTGGATCTGCCGGCGCGTGGAAATCGCCCGGCACTGGGCCGAGCATCATGCTTATCCGGCGCCGGCGTGACGATTTCGATCCGGCAAATCGATGCGATGGACCGCGACGCGTTCATCGCGCAACTGGGCGGCATCTACGAGCATTCGCCCTGGGTGCCGGAGCGTGCATGGCCGGCGCGGCCGTTCCGCTCGCGCGATGCGTTGCATGCGGCGATGGAAAAAATTGTCGCGGCCGCCACGCGCGGGGAACAACTGGCGTTGATACGCGCGCATCCGGAACTCGCCGGGCGGCTTGCGCTGGCCGGCGGGCTGACCTATGCATCGCGCAGCGAGCAAGCCGGCGCCGGACTGGATCGCTGCACGCCGGAAGAGTTCGCCAGGCTGCAGGCCTTGAATGCGGACTATCGCCGGAAATTCGATTTCCCGTTCATCGTCGCGGTACGGGGACTGACGCGCACGCAGATCATTGCGCAGATGGAAAAGCGGCTTGTGCATTCCGTGGAACAGGAGTTCAGTACCTGCCTGCGGGAGATCGGACGCATAGCCGGGTTCCGCCTGCACGACGTGATCGGAGAATAGCGGTGGCAAGGAGCAGTCGATGACGGACAAGCAGATGAATGCGGACGCACCGGATTTCGTGCGCCGTTGCGTGAACCTGGCCGATCCGCGCATCGGCGCCAGGGCGCTTTCGGCAAGCGACGAGTTCTTCGCGCCGAAGGAGCGCATGCTGGCGCGGGATGCCGCGGTGTTCATCGCCGGCAAGTTCGACGACAACGGCAAATGGATGGACGGGTGGGAGACGCGGCGCCGGCGCGGGCCGGGCCACGACTTCTGCGTGATCCGCCTCGGCCTGCCCGGGGCGATACGCGGATTCGACATCGACACCAGCCACTTCACCGGCAATTATCCGCCCGCAGCCTCGATAGAGGCCTGCCTCTCGGAAGGCCCCCCCGGTGCGGACGCGGAATGGGTCGAACTGCTCGCGCCGATGAAGCTTGCCGGCAACACGCACCACTACCCGGCCATCGCCGACCCGCGTATCTGGAGCCATGTGCGGCTCAACATTTATCCCGATGGTGGTGTGGCGCGGCTGCGCGTTTACGGCGAGGTCGCGCGCGACTGGTCGCAGCGTGGCGGCGACACGCTCTATGATCTGGCCGCCATCGAGAACGGCGGCCGTCCGGTGGCGTGGAACGACGCGCACTTCGGCAACCCGATCAATCTGCTGGCACCCGGACGCGGCGAGAACATGGGCGATGGCTGGGAAACGCGCCGCCGCCGCGAACCAGGCAACGACTGGGCGGTGATCGCGCTGGGCTGGCCCGGCATCATCCGCAGGATCGAAGTCGACACCGCACATTTCAAAGGCAATTATCCCGACCGTTGCTCGCTGCAGGCCACCAACGCAAGCAACGTGCCGGACGAGGCGCTGGTTACGCAAAGCATGTTCTGGCCGGTGCTGCTGCCCGAACAGCGGCTGTCGATGGACGCGGTCCACGTTTTCACCGGACAGATCGCCGATCTGGGCGCGATCACGCATGTACGCTTTAACATCATCCCCGACGGCGGTGTGAGCCGTTTGCGGATGTGGGGCCAGGTTCAGCCGGGGCGCAAATGAGCGCGCCGCAAAAGCTGGCAGTCAGGCCGCTCACGCGCGAAGGGTTCACGCGCTTCGGCGACGTGATCGAAGTGGAAGGCTCGCGCTCCTTCGCCATCAACGATGGGTCGGCGATGCGCTTCAACGATCTCGCGCAAATCGATGTCACGCAGCAGGGCGGCCGCGCGGCGCTCAGCGTATTCCGCGGCCAGCCGGTGCGGTTTCCGCTGCAGTTGTCCGAAGTCGAGCGCCACCCGCTGGGCAGCCAGGCTTTCATGCCGATGGGCGTGACGCCCTTCCTCATCGTGGTGGCGGCGGGCGGCGCGGACGGACGTCCCGGCGAGCCGTTCGCCTTTCTGAGCAACGGCCTCCAGGGCGTGAACTACGCCCGCGGCGTCTGGCACCATCCGCTGCTCACGCTTGGCGGCGTCAGCGACTTCCTGGTCGTCGATCGCGCCGGCCCCGGGGAGAACTGCGACCTGGCGCCGCTGCCCGGACACTACCTGATCGAGTCCGTTGCGGCCTGACGGGTGGGCCGGCTACCGTCGAAAAGTGTATACAGTCCCCGCCTGACGCTCTTCGCAAAACAGCTTCACCCCGCGTGCCTCTGCGCGCGCCTGGTCGCCGCCCGCCATCGATTCCGTGCCGCACCATTCGTGAACACGCATGTCACGCCAAAGCTTCATTTTGAAGCGCAGCCTTGCGCCCGGGAAATTTTTTAAGTCCATGTTTTGACTGTCCGCGCGCATTCGCGACGCGGCTGCCATTCCCGTGGCATAGGGATTGCAGAGTATCCATTCAGTGCATTTTATTGGATGCAATCGCGCATTCGATGGGTGCTCGCGCGTTGCCGGACAAACGGGATGCAGGTTTTCCCGGCGGCGGTTCATGGATTGAAGACTTCAAGGGGGCTTTTAAAATGAGCGGGACATATCGCGGGACATATCTAAAGGCAGCGACGGTTTTCGTGGCCGCCATTGTGGCACTGGCAGCCGTACTCGGCGCGGGCGTGAAATCCGCCTCCGCGGCGGAGTGGAGCGATACGTCGATCGGCTGGCGGTACGGCACCAAGTTTGGCGAACCGTTCGAAACGAACGATATTCACAAGAATATTATCGATTTCCAGCACGCGAGCGGCTACAAGTACGGCGTGAATTTCTTCAACGTGGACTTGCTCATGTCCGACAAGAAGGACCCGGCCGCCGGCGGAGAGGGCGCGCAGGAGGCCTACATCGTCTATCGCAACACCGTCAACCTGAGCAAGATCACGGGCAGCGAATACAAGTGGGGAATCATCAGGGACGTCGGCGCGACGGCCGGCTTCGACTGGAATACCAAGAACGACATCGGTTACTCCTCCAAGAAGCGCATGCTCGTTGCCGGTCCAACGATCATGATGGACGTCCCCGGGTTCCTGAACGTGAGTGTCCTCGCGCTGTGGGAGAGCAATGCGCCCGTGGGCATCAGCGAGCGCTATACCTACGATACGCACGCCATGCTCGATCTGACGTGGGGTATTCCCATCGGCTCCTCGCCATTCAGCTTCCAGGGTTACTTCGATATCATCGCCCCCAAGGGCAAGGATGAATTCGGCGGCGACACCGCCACGGAAACCCACTTCGATGTGGCGATCATGATGGATGTGGGCAAGGTGCTCGGCGGCCCCAAGGACACGTTCAAGGTGGGTCTCGAATACGAATACTGGAAGAACAAATTCGGCAACGACCACAATGGTCCGGCGGGCGATGGCGCCTTTGCAAAAACCCCGATGATCCGGGCGGAGTACCACTTCTAGGGCGGTACGAGCGTGACGGGGCGTACCCCGGACGATCCACCACGCGGCAACGCCTCCGGCCGGAGGCGTTGCCGGTTAATATGCCGATGCGGTTGTACGCCGCCGCATGTGATCAGGAAGGTGACATGAAACATAGGAGAAGACCATGAACAAACTACGTTCCCGTCTGGCCGCATCCATGCTGGGTGCAATTCTGGCGCTGGGAGCAGCCGCAGGCGCCGTCGCGGAGGAGCCGCTCAAGGTCGGCTTCGTTTATGTCGGTCCGGTGGGCGATGCCGGCTGGACTTACGCACACGATCAAGGCCGGCTGATGCTGGAGAAGGAACTGGCCGGCAAGGTCAAGACGACTTTCGTGGAAAACGTCCCCGAGGGTGCCGACGCCGAGCGTGTCATCCGCCAGCTCGTGACCGATGGCAACAAGGTGATCTTCACCACGTCGTTCGGCTACATGAACGCAACCGAGAAAGTCGCGAAGGCTTTCCCGGATGTGATATTCGAGCACGCCACCGGATACAAGACGTCGAAGAACATGGGTGTCTACGAGGCCCGGTTCTACGAAGGTGCGTACCTGCTCGGCGTGCTCGCGGGCAAGATGACCAAGTCCAACACGCTGGGCTTTGTCGGCTCCTTCCCGATTCCCGAGGTGGTGCGCAACATCAACGCGTTTACGCTCGGCGCGCAAAGTGTGAACCCGAAAATCAAGACCAAGGTGATCTGGGTCAATACCTGGTATGACCCGGCCAAGGAGCGCCAGGCCGCGGAAACGCTGGTCGCGCAGGGTGCGGACGTGATGTGCCAGAACACCGACTCGCCGGCCGTACTGCAGGTCGCGGCGGAAAAGGGCGTGTACGCATTCGGCTGGGATTCGGACATGACCAAGTTCGCTCCCAAGGCGCACCTGTCGGCGAATACCAACAACTGGGGCGTCTACTACGTCGCCACGGTGAAATCCATCCTGGCGAAAACCTGGAAGCCGGACGTCGTGAAATGGGGCCTGAAGGAAAACCTGGTGGTGATGTCGCCGGTGAACCCGGCCGTGCCGGCCGACGGCAAGAAAGCCTTCGACGACAAGCTCAAAGCGATGAAGGAAGGCAAGTTCCATCCCTTCCAGGGTCCGGTCAAGGACCAGTCGGGCGCCATGAAAGTAGCGGCAGGCAAGGTGATGCCGATGGAAGAGCTGATGGGCTTCAACTGGTACGTGGAGGGTGTCGAAGGCACGATTCCGAAGTAAGCTAGGCATTCCCAACCTGACGGCGGGGCGGCGCGGGCCGTCCTGTTTTCGTTCGACGTGGCCGATTCGCTGAACATGACCGAGGCCGGCATGGAAGTATTCATGCGCGGCATTCCCAAAGCCGAGCTGCATTTGCACATCGAAGGCACGCTCGAGCCCGAGATGGTGTTCGCGCTCGCGCGCAAGCATGGCGTGAAACTCAAGTATCCGTCGGTGGATGCATTGCGCGCGGCCTACGATTTTCACAACCTGCAATCCTTCCTCGACATCTATTACGAAGGCGCCAACGTGTTGCGCGACGAGGACGACTTCCATGCCATGACCGCGGCGTACATCGCCCGCGTGCACGACCAGGGCGTGGTGCACGTCGAAATTTTCTTCGATCCGCAGACGCATACCGACCGCGGCATCGCGTTCGAAACCGCGCTGAACGGCATTCGCCGCGGACTGGGCGAGGCGCGCGACAAGCTCGGCATCACTTCGCGGCTGATCATGTGCTTCCTGCGCCACCTGAGCGCGGAATCCGCAATGCAAACGCTGGAACAGGCGCTTCCCCACAAGGACGCGATCCACGCAGTCGGACTGGACTCGTCCGAAATGGGCCATCCGCCGTCGAAATTCTCGGCGGTATTCAGGCGAGCGCGAGTTGAGGGTTTCCTCACCGTCGCGCATGCCGGCGAGGAAGGCCCGCCCGGATACATCCTTGAAGCGCTCGACGACCTCAAGGTGTCCCGCATCGACCATGGTGTGCGCAGCGAAGAAGATCCGGCGCTGTGCCGCCGCCTTGCCGCCGAGCACATGCCGCTGACCGTCTGCCCCCTGTCGAACGTGAAACTCGCGGTGTTCAAACGCATGGAAGACCACAACCTGAAGCGCCTGCTCGATCTGGGGCTGCGCGTTACGGTGAATTCCGACGATCCGGCCTATTTCGGCGGCTACCTGCTGGAGAATTTCCTCGCCGTGCAGCGCGCGCTGAAGCTGACGCGCAACGACATCCGCAAACTGGCGTCGAACTCCATCGCCGCGTCCTTCCTGCCGCCGGAGAAAAAGCAGTACTGGCTCAAGCAGATCGACGGCTTCACCGTGGCCGTATGACTATCATGAAGACAAGGGCCAACCACATTAAGGCAAAGGCTCACCACGAAGCCACGAAGAACGCGAAGGGTCACGAAGAAAACCGGATGGCTGTGGATGTACCCTTACCCGAGTTTGCATCCCTGCTAATTTTTCGCCGACCGCCATACGCACCGATAAACACATTACCCGTATTTCATTCAGCCCTTCTTCGTGTTTCTTCGTGTTCTTCGTGGCTTCGTGGTGAGATTTTCCGTAAATGATCCCTAAATAAAAACCAATGGGCAGGATCGAAATGCAAGAGGACCGCGTCCTGCTCGACGACTGGCATCCGGTCGCGGCCGTGGGCGACGTTCCGGCGGGGGAACTGGTGGCTGCACGGCTGCTGGGGCGCGAGATCGTGCTGTGGCGCGCCGCGGATGGCCGCGTGCGCGCCTGGGAGGATCGCTGTCCGCATCGCGGCACGCGCCTGTCGATCGGCCGCATCTATGGCGACGAAGTGGTGTGCGCCTATCACGGCTGGCATTTCGACGGCAGCGCGCGCTGCACCCTGGTTCCGGCATTACCGGGCGTCGCTGCAAAGATGCAGGCGCGCGTGCTCGCCTACCAGGCGGTGGAAAAATACGGCCTGGTCTGGGTCTGCATCGGCACGCCGGCCGCGGCCGTACTGCCGTTTCCGGAGTACGACGATCCGAACTTGCGCAAGGTGCTGTGCGGTCCCTATGTCGTGGCCACCAGCGGCCCGCGCATCGTCGAGAATTTTCTCGACATGGCGCATTTCGCCATGATCCATACCGGCATCCTCGGCGACCCGGTCCGGCCCGAGGTGCGCGATTACGATGTCGCCGAATTCGACGACGGGGAAGGTGGCAGGGGGGTCATCGCCACGCATTGTTTCGCATGGCAGCCGCAGACCAACAGCCTTTCGCACGGCGGCAGCGAAGTCGAGTACACCTACCGCGTGGTGCGGCCGCTCACCGCGATCCTGAACAAGCTGCCGCTGGCGCAATCGGGTTTCCGTGAAGCCATCAGCCTGCATGTGCAACCGCTCGAAGAAGACGTGAGCCGCGTCTGGATCATTCTCGCGTTGACCAACTTCGTGCAATCCGAGGACGAGTTGCGCGCCTTCCAGGATCGCATTTTCCTGCAGGACAAGCCGATCCTGGAAAACCAGGTGCCGAGGAAGCTGCCACTGGACCCGGGCGCGGAAATGCCGGTGCGCTGCGACCGCATGTCGCTCGCTTACCGGCGCTACCTGCGCGACAAGGCGCTGCGTTACGGAGTCCTCTGCGCGCGCGTCAGCTCCGAGGTTAGGTAGGAAAGGGTTTACTACTGCCTAATGCCTACACCTACCACGAAGACACGAAGTACACGAAGTGACACGAAGAAAACCGAAGACAAAAAATGAAACGGATGATTTATTCGGCTGATTTTGGCGGATGTGAAAAAGGTTACCCAAGTCGAGTCGCGACAATTGCACCAAGGATATTCTCTATTCCCTTTGTTTTGCCCTTCTTCGTGTTCCTTCGTGTTCTTCGTGCCTCAAGGGAACACTTGTGCCGCTCGCGGCGCGTGTTGAGATTTAGTCATGGTGATTTAACGGTTTAGAGTTTGGAGGGCTAGTCGAATGAGCACGCTGCTCGTGCATGGCGCCGACGTCGTCGTGACGATGGATGCGGTCCGCCGCGAAATTCGCGGCGGCAGTGTGTTCATCCGTGGCAACGCAATCGAAACGGTCGGCACCGACGCAGACGTCGTAACGTGGATGGCGGCCGATCCGGCTGCTCGTTCGCCCGACAAAACCATCAGCGCACGCGGCTGCGTGGTTATGCCCGGAATGGTGAACTGCCATCACCATCTGTTTCAGTCGCTGACACGCACGGTCGGCACCGGGCGCGGGCTCGGCCTGTTCGACTGGCTGAAGATGCTCTATCCGATCTGGTCGAAGGTCGATCCCGATGCGATCTACGTCAGCGCGAAACTCGCGCTGTGTGAACTGGTGCTCAGCGGAGCGACTACCGTGGCGGATCACCT
>DASWEZ010000168.1:0-2324 GCA_036394495.1 Burkholderiales bacterium | reverse complement strand
GCAGAAATTCGGCGCCAACGTCAATGTCGCCTGCCACGCCACCCGCCTGCTCTGCGAGCGCCGTCCCTACGCGCTGGAATTGTCGGACGGCCGCGTCGTGCAGACCAGCACCGTCATCATTGCCACGGGTGCGAAGTATCGCGACCCGAGTATCCCCAACCTGACGAAATTCATCGGCGCGGGCATCTACTACGCCGCCACCCACCTCGAGGCGAAGCTGTGTGAGAACGAGGAGATCGTCATCGTCGGCGGCGGCAATTCAGCGGGCCAGGCCGCCGTTTTCCTGGCCGGCGGCTGCCGCCACGTGCACATGCTGGTGCGCTCCGAAGGATTGGCCGACAGCATGTCGCGCTACTTGATTCGGCGCATCGAGGAAAACCCGCGCATCACGCTGCACACCCACACGCAGATCACGGCACTGGATGGCAATGAACGCCTTGAGCGCCTGACCTGGCATAACACTGCGACCGACCAGTCGGAGGATTGCGACATCGGCAGCGTGTTCATGATGACCGGTGCCGTGCCGAACACCGCCTGGCTGGATGGCTGCGTGGCGCTCGACGACAAGGACTTCGTGCGCACGGGCACCGAGCTGCGCGCCGAGGACCTTACGGCGGCGGGCTGGTTGCTGCCGCGCGCGCCTTATCTTCTCGAAACCAGCCTGCCCGGGGTATTCGCGGTGGGCGACGTGCGTTCCGACAGTGTCAAGCGCGTTGCAGCCGCCGTCGGTGAAGGTTCAATCTGCGTGCAGTTCGTGCACCGGGCGTTGCGCGAACTATCGGTGCCGACAAAGTTGATGACGGTAGTGGCGGTAGCGGCGTAGCCGCGGAGAAAAAGTGCTGCGCGCTGGGTGCTGCGTGCTGCGAGAAAAAACCGGTGCTGGGTCCTGAGTGCTGCGTACTGGGAGAAAAAAACCGGTGATGCGTGCTGGGAGAAAAGCGACTCTAATAACCTGAGGCGTCTGCAAGGCGACACTTCGACTCAGCGTACTGGCGCCTCTCTCGCAGCACTCAGTACGCAGCACCCAGCACCGTTTTTCTCAGCACGCAGCACCTGCCCTTACAGGATCGAAGATCTGTTAAGGGCCGCAATACTCGTATTGCCGCTGAGCGCGAGCGCGAGATCGATTTCGTTGCGAAACAGTTCCAGCGCCTGGGTCACGCCGGCGCGACCTTTCGACGCCAGGCCGTACATGTAAGGCCGGCCGATCATGCAGGCCTTCGCGCCAAGCGCCACCGCTTTCAGCACGTCGGTGCCGCGGCGCACGCCGCCATCGAGCAATACCTCGGCACGACCCGTCACCGCATCCACCACATACGGCAACGCGGAAATGGCTGAGCGCACGCCGTCGAGCTGACGGCCGCCGTGGTTGGAGACGATCAATGCGTCGGCGCCATGGTCGACCGCCGCCTTCGCGTCTTCCGGATCGAGTATGCCCTTGAGCGCGACCGGCCCGCCCCAGATGGATTTCGCCCATTCGATGTCCTTCCACGTCACCGACTGGTCGAACTGCGAGTTGACGTAGCCGGCGATGGTGAACAGCGTGCTCTGCCCCGGTTTCACCAGGCTGGCCGGCACGACTTTCGGACCGGTGAGGTAACGCCATACCCAACCCGGACGCGTCGCGAAATTGGGCAGGTTGGAAATACGCAATGTCGGCGGAATGGTCAGGCCGTTGTGCACGTCGCGATCGCGCTGGCCCTGCAGCGCCAGGTCTACCGTCAGCACCAGCGCCGAACATCCCGCGGCCTTTGCGCGTTCGATCAATTCCCGCGACATGCCGCGATCGCGCATCACATAGAGCTGGAACCAGGCCGGCTGCTTCACCACCTTTTTGATGTCTTCCACGGTCGAGGTGGACATCGAACTCAGACAGAATCCCGCTCCTGCGTCGGATGCCGCGCGCGCCGCTTCGAGCGCCCCGTTCGGCCAGAACAGTCCGGTCATGCCGGTCGGCGACAGGATGAGCGGCAGGTCGTACTTCTGGCCCAGCACCGTGACGGACTGGTCCCGCGTGGACACGTCGCGCAACACGCGTTGCACGAGCGTGATGTTGTTGAAGTCCTGTTGATTAGCCCGCAGCGTCACTTCGTCCTGGGCACCGCCGTCGATATAGTCGAACAACACACGCGGCAGACGCTGCCACGCCAGCTGGCGCAGGTCTGCGATGTTTGCGATATTCATGGAATTCCCGCCTTTGTAGTTCTAGTTATGGCGACATTCTGCCGAGACTGCCGCGGGAACGCAAAATAGCGGCGGGCTCAGGTTTTTCTAGCGCGATAGTAATTCACCATCTCGGTATTGTCCCGGTCTCCCAGGCCGTC
>DASWEZ010000167.1:0-5252 GCA_036394495.1 Burkholderiales bacterium | reverse complement strand
CTTCGACTTCGACGCCGAATCCGCGGTGCGCCTGGTATGGCGTGGGGCCAGGCCGATCAACCTTGCGGCGCCGGTGCGTTATTTCAGCGCGGACGAAGGCGGCGTTTCGCATTTCCGCTATCTGCGCGACAATGCCCTGCTGATATCGATGCACGTGCGTCTTGTATTCGGCTTCCTGCTGCGTTTTCCCCTCCTGGCATTGCGCCGATACCGCTCCCGGGCAGGCGCGGGTAACGACGTTCGCACTCAATAGACGAGGGTGCGAATTTTGCGATCGCCCGGCTTTTCTCCCGAACGCATTTCATCAACCCGCCCTGGCGGCATGCGCGCCTTGCGCGCCCGCGCCTAGCAACCGTCGTCCATGCCCATCGTTTCGCAGCGCAGCGGACGGGATGATCGGGCAGCCCTGTACCCGCCGGAACTGCTGCCTTACTTCGACGATTCCTTCATCACCTCCTTCGACTTCTTCGAAGAGTACGTCGCCCGCCTGACGCTTGCGCTGTTCCGGTCCACCGGACTGGAAGCGGCCTGCCTGAACGAGACCACTGTCTCCCGGGCGGTCGCGCATGCCGGCCTGACACCGGGCGTGGCGCTCGTGCCGGGGTCATGGATCCTGGCGATGCTCGCTTCGCGCAAATGGATCGAAATGAAGGTCGCCGCGAACGGCGAGCGCCTTTATCGAACGGCGCAGCCATTGCCGGTGCTGGATGCGGATGAGACTCTCGAACGGCAGCGCGCACACGATCCGCGCTGCCTGCCGAGCTTTGAGATCGCGGCGCTGGCGGCGGCGCACTATCCCGCCGTCCTGCGCGGACAGACTTCCGGCGAGCAGGCGTTGTTCGGCCCGGAAGGCATCGTTCCCTGGGTGAAATACTTCTCCAACGACAATCCGCTCTACGCCATCAGCAACAAGGTCGGTGCGATTGCGGCAGCCCAGGCGCTGCCGGCCGGGGAAGCCGCCATCCTGGAAATCGGCGGCGGGCTGGGCAGCGGCGCGGATACGCTGTTGGGCGAACTCGAAAGCAGCGGCCATGCGGCGCGGGTCTCGTCCTATCACCTCACGGAAATATCCGCGCTGTTCCTCAAACGCGCGCAGCGCAATCTTTCGGCGCGGCACCCGCAATGCCGCTTCCAGTTTTCCCCGCTCGACATCGACCGTCCGTTTGCAGAAGCGTCGATCGCGCCCGCTTCCCATTCCCTCGTCTATGGCGTCAACGTATTGCATGTTGCCCGCGACCTGACGGCGACGCTCGGTGAATTGCGCAACGCGCTGAGCGACGGCGGCGTGCTGGTGATGGCCGAATGCGTACGGCCGTTTGCGGATACGCCGCTGCATCTGGAACTGGTATTCAATCTGCTGAGTTCGTTTCGCGACGCGGTGCTGGTGCCCGGCTGGCGTCCGAACGGCGGCTTCCTGACGCCGGAGCAATGGACCGCGGCTCTCGCGGCCAATGGTTTCAGGGACATCCGCATTTATCCGGACATTGCCGCGATCCGCGACGCCTACCCGAGTTTCGTCGTCGCGGCCATCGTAGCCAGACCGGCATGAACGCAACGATCGACGTTCCCTCCGCGGGCGCCTGGTTCGAAGGGCATTTCCCGGGACGCCCGATTCTTCCCGGCGTGGCGGAGCTTGCGCTGGTGATGGACGCACTCGCGCGCAAGGCGGGCCATCCGGTTTCGCTTCAGGGCATCGCATTCGCGCGCCTGCGCCAACTCGTTCTTCCGGGAGACCGCCTTGAACTCATAGCGCGGGAACTCATTGCGCGCAAATCGGAAGAGGCGCGCCTGCGCATCGACCTGAAACGCGACGATGTCCTGGTAGCCAACGGCGAACTCATACTCGGCCAGCCGCGGGCATCCGGCAGCGGGACCACCGCCCCCATGGCATCGTCGATGCAGGACGCCAGCGCCCCCCGACTCGATGACCTGCTGCCGCACCGCCCTCCGATGCGTTTCCTCACCGCCATCCTGCAGGAGACGGCGGACGGGTTGACCTGTACCGCCCGCATCCCCGCCCGCTGCGCAATGGTTTCCGGCGGCAACGCGCCACCGGTCGCCGCGATCGAAGCCGCGGCCCAGGCTGCGGCGGCTTGGGAGGCATTGCGGCGCTGGCGGGTTGCGGGTCATGCCGCACCCCGCATCGGTTATCTGGTCGCCCTGCGAGATATGATTTTTTTTACCGATCGCGTGCCGGCGGATCGGGACCTGCAAGTGTCGGTCAGCCTGGAAGCGGCTGCGCCGCCGCTGACGCATTACCGCATCGAGGTGGCGTTGGAAGGAATGCCGGTGACGCGCGGGACGATTGCGACCTTCCTTGCCAACTAGCGCAGGAAGCCAATCCTGGCGTAGGCTTACATCTCACCACGAAGCGAAACGTTAGTTCTCACCACGAAGGCACGAAGGACACGAAGTGACACGAAGAAAGACAAGGACGAAATTGGCAATTGTCCTTTGGCAACAGTAACGCTGTGGGAATGTGCGCATCGACTAGCTAGCCGTCGATAAGACTTCTTCAAACATTTATCTCTCGTTTTTCTTCGTGTTCCTTCGTGTCCTTCGTGCCTCAAGGGAACACTCATATGCACCCGCAGGGGTGTGTGCCGCTTGCGGCGCGTGGTGAGAATTAAGGTCTAACGCGCTCTCAGGATAAGCGCAAACAACAGGCTCAGAAACGCCCCGATCGCCACCGTCGTGCCGATCGCCCCGAGCACCGGCGTAGTTGCGAAGCCGAGCACGCCGAAACCCACCACCGTCGAAAGGTTGCAGAACAGAACCGAGGTGGCGGTGCGTTGCGGATCGGCTGTGCCCGGATTGCCGCGCTCGAAGAACAGCGTGTAGTTCGAGCCGACGCCGACGACCAGCAACAACGCCACCAGATGGAAAATGTTCAGGCGCACGCCGGTTGCAAGCAGGATGCCCGCGGTAACCAGCACCGCCGCGGCGAGCGGTGCCAGCACATCCCAGCTGCGCCGGACCGAACGCAGCGTCACCATCAGCAACACGACGATGGCCGCCACGCCAAGCACCGCAAAACCGAGTGCCCGCAGCCGGTAACCGTGATACAACCCGTCGAGCTCGCGCTTCATGTCGAGCAGCACCACCCGCGAGCGATCGTGTTTCGACAGCCCTGCTTCCAGTGCGTGCATGTCGGACACCTTGTGCAGCGGCAGCATGGCGAACCAGCCGCCCTGGCGCTGCGCCAGCAATGCCTGCAGCTTCAGTCCCAGGCCGGTTCCCGCCAGATCCTGCGCTGTCAGGGGCGCGCGGCGTTTCGCCTCCTGCGCTTCTTCGACGAACGGCGCGAACGTCCCGGCACGGAACGGCATGCCTTCCGCAGCGCCTGCGAGATTGCGCTTCAACGTGGCTGCATCGGGAATGGCCTGCTGGCGCGCACGCTGCGCACCGGCGCTGGGAAGATAGAACGCCGGCGAATCGAATCCCGCAAGGACGCCTTCGGACTGAAGCGCAGCGAGCGTAGTGCCGACCTGCTCCGCGGTTTCCAGTACCACTTGCTCCGAATCTCCCTTCACGACGATCAGCGGGCCGACATCCGGCGCGCCCAGATCCGTGCGCATCTGCTGATCGAGCCGTTGTATCGACAGCGGCACCGGGCTCAGGCTCGACAGCTCGTCGTCCCAGACGCCCGCACCCCTGGTTGCAAGCCATGCCACCGCCGCGACCACCAGCACCAGCAGCGGAATGCGCAAAAAATGCGCACGCGCGAGCACGCGCATCAATGACAGGCCCAATCCGGCTGCTGTTTTGACGTGGTAGCCCTCCGGCACCAGTTCGGGCAATACCCAGCGCGTCACCGATACAGCGACGATAAGCCCGGCGATCGAAAACAGGCCGAGCTGGGAGAGCCCCGGGAATCCGGAAAACAGCATCGCGCCGAAACCGCATACCGAAGTCAGCATGCCCAATCGCAGCGTCGGCCAGATGCGTTGCAAGGTCGTCTTCGGTGTGCTGCCCGGCGCGGTGTTGGTGAACAGATAGATCGCGTAGTCCACCGCTTCGCCGATCAGCGTGGCGCCGAAGCCGAGCGTCACGCCATGCACGGACCCGAATGCGAGACTTACCGCGGCGATACCGGCCAATGCGCCGCTCGCCACCGGCACAAGCGTCAACGCCAGCACGCGCAGCGAACGGTAGACGAACAACAGGATGGCACTGACCAGCAGGGTGCCGAGTATGGAAAAGCGCATCGCATCGCGCTTGATGGCGGCACGGCTTTCCACGGCGAAGACGCCCGGGCCGGTGACGACAAGCCGCACGTCCTTGGCGCTCATTTCCGCCAATGCCTCCGCGAACGCGGCGCGTATCTGCGCCAGGGCCTGTTCCTGCGCATCGATGTCGAAGCCGGCCGCGTGCGTCTGCGTAACCAGCAGTGCGCGGTTGCCGTCTGCGGAAAACCAGATGCCATCGCGCTTGGCCGGCCCGCCCTCACCCTGCAGCCGGTCGATCATTTGCAGCATCTCGCCCGTCGGGTCACGCGGCAACAGATTGCCCACCAGCATGCTGGTCGGCGAACTCAGCAGGTCGAGCTGGCGCTCCAGTCCGCGCCGGATGCCGGCCGCGGTAAAGCGCTCCGGCGTGACCGCCGGGCTGAGCACGTAACGGTTGCGCAACAGGAACTCGCCGTCGGCGCGCAAGCTGTCCTGCGCACCATTGGCTACGTAGACGAAGCCTTCGTTCTTTTCCAGCCGCGCCGCCAGAGCCCGGCTGACCGCCGCGAGCTTGTCCTGCTCGCGGCCTTCGATGCCGACCAGGATCAGGCGTGACACCACGCCTTCGCGTAACTCATCGACCAGGAAACGTTGTATGGGCGACGGCGAACTCGGCAGGAAGGCGGCAAGGTCCGCGCCGTACTGCGACCTCGCGACGATGACCGCGCAAGCAAGGACAAATCCGAGCCAGATGCCGACGCGCAAGCGCGCCGGCGAATTCACGGCACGTCCTCGTAGATTTTCATGACCGAACGGTCGCCGCGCGCTTCCTGGACTTCGATGGTGTCGACGCGCGCCCGGCTGCCGTCGATGCGGATCAGGCTGATGACTTCGTTCATCTTGCGGTCGCGCGGCGTGAGGTAGAGCTGCCACTTCCCCGGAGCGCCCTCGAGTTCGACGCGATAGAAGCGCTCCAGGGCCTTGATGTCGCCGCCGAGCGTGGCGCGGATGCTTTCGACGAAGCCCCACAGCACCGGATAGTCCTGCAGCTTCAGCACGCGGCGCTCGTTGCGCGCCGGATTC
>DASWEZ010000166.1:0-7299 GCA_036394495.1 Burkholderiales bacterium | reverse complement strand
CGGCAGCATGAGTCCGGGCTGGCCCGTGAGGTTGAACCATACCGTGAACGGCGAGAAGTCGAATACGCGGTGCCAATACTCGTTCACGTCGTCCATCATCATGTCGAGCCAGCCGAGCTTCACCGCGGGCGAACTCAGCCCCGGCGTCAGCAGCACATCCCATTCCGAATGGAAAGCGGCCATCTGCCGCCCGAGACGATGCGCCGTTTGCGTGGCGCGAACGTAATCGGGAGCACTGATATTTTCACCCATCTTTGCCGTCAGCCAGGTGATGCGCTCCACTTCGCCCTCGCGCGCCGGACGCCCGGCCGTCGGATGGCCGGCGAGGTTCACGACGGTATTCGCCGATGCCAGCGTAAGGAAGGCCGGCACCACTGCAACCCGATCGATCCCGGGATCGCGTTCCTCGACATGATGGCCGAGATCGGCGCAGAGCTTCACCGCTTCTGCCAGCAATCGCAGGCATTCCGGGTCCACCCTGGCGCCGTTCGGCGCCGCGGCTGTCCACGCTATTTTCAGCTTGCCCGGGTTCGCCCCGGCTTCCTTCAGATACGGGCCCGCGGGCGGCGGCGCGACGTAGGGATCGCCCGGCCCGGCTCCGCGTGTCGCGTCGAGCAACGCGGCGCTGTCGCGAATGCTCAACGTCACCGCGTGCTCGGTCGACACGCCGCCCAGGCCTTCGCCGGAAAACGGCGCAAAGGTATTGCGGCTGCGCGTCGGCTTCAAGCCGACCAGTCCGCAACAGGCCGCGGGCGCACGGATCGAACCGAATCCGTCGGACGCATGCGCGATCGGCAACATTCGCGCGGCGACCGCGGCAGCGGCGCCGCCGCTCGAGCCGCCGGAGATGTGCGCGACATTCCACGGGTTGCGCGTCGCGCCGTGAAGCTGCGGCTCGCAGGTCAGCGAGAGGCCGAGCTCGCAGGTATTGGTGCGGCCGAAAATGACCAGGCCGGCTTTTTTCAGGCGCTTTACGTGCTCGCTGTCCGCGGGGGATGGCGGCGTGTCGGCAAAGAACCGGGAGCCCCGCGTCATGCGCACCCCGGCAATCGGCGACGTCAGATCCTTCATGAGGAAAGGTACGCCGCGCAACGGTCCATCCGGAAGCCCGTCGGCGATCGCTTTCCTGCCGTAGTCGTAGAGCTTCATGGTCACCGCGTTGATCGCCGGATTGCGCGCCTCGACGCGTTCGATCGCGGCGTCGAGGAGTTCCCCCGGCGTGACTTCCTTGCGCCTCACCAGATCGGCGAGTCCCAGCGCATCGTATTTTTCGTATTCTGCGAATCCGCTCATTTCGTCTTCCCCTTTCCATTTGGAAAGGTAGGCTGAAGGTGGAAGGCTTGAAGCGTAGCAGGAAAGGGCCAATGCCGGCCTTCATCGCAAGTCCAGGCGCTGTCGATGTCCGGCCCAAAGCGAGGGTCTTGCCCGCTTCCCTTCTTGTGTTCGCCGTCCGAGCCCCCATCTCGGTAGAACTGCCCCGCATTTGGGGGCGACCTATTGCACCCGAATAGCGGGTTTCCATGCTGCGGCTGTTTGCAATTATCGTCGTGGTCCACCTCTATATGGGCTGGCGGCTGCTTCCTGATCTGCCGTTCGGCATGGCCGGTGATGTTTCGTTGATTTCACTACTGGTTTTGTCGGCGGGCGTCATGCCGTTCGGCGAGTTTGCGCGCCGGAACAAGCACAGTCCGCTCTGGGACCATCTGGCCGGGGCGGGGTTTCTGGCGATGGGATTTTTCTCGTCGTTGCTGGTGCTCACGTTGCTGCGCGAAGTGATGCTGCTTGCAGGCTTTGCCGCGAGCGGCTGGCTGATCGACGTGGCGTCCGTGCAGCGCTTGCATAGCTGGAGTGCGGTCGCGGTTCCCGTTCTCGCGGTACTCGTCACCTTGGTCGGCTTCATCAACGCGCGCCGCCGCGCCGTGGTTCGCCATGTCAACGTACCGATTGCGGGGTTGCCGGCGCGGCTGCATGGATTCAGCATCGTCCAGATCAGCGACATCCACGTCGGCGCGACGATCAAGAACGGCTACGTGAGCCGGATCGTCGATGCAGTGAACGCCCTCGACGCCGATTTGATCGCGGTCACGGGCGACTTGGTGGATGGAAGCGTCAAGCGGCTCTCTACGCACACCGAGCCGCTCAGGCGGCTCTCGGCGCGGCATGGTGCTTTCTTCGTCACGGGCAATCACGAGTACTATTCGGGCGCGGATGCCTGGGTGGCCGAACTGCGACGCCTCGGCCTTTGCGTGCTGCTCAACGAACATATCGTGCTCGAACACGATGGCGAAGCAGTTGTCGTCGCCGGCGTGACCGATTACAGCGCACATCATTTCGATCCCGCGCAACGAAGCGATCCTGCCGCGGCCATCGCCGGCGCGCCGCCGCAGGCGGGCGTCAAAGTCCTGCTTGCGCATCAGCCGCGATCTGCTTACGCCGCTGCCAAGGCCGGCTTCGACGTTCAACTTTCCGGGCATACGCACGGAGGCCAGTTCTTTCCCTGGAATCTGCTCGTGAAATTACTGGAACCGTTCGCCGCGGGATTACACCGCCTCGACGGCCTATGGGTCTACGTGAGCCGCGGTACGGGTTATTGGGGTCCGCCCAAGCGCTTCGGCGCGCCGTCGGAGATTACTCACCTGCGGCTGGTGCCAGCGGCTGCCTAGCGGCAGTTGCGAGAACCGGTGCTGGGTGCTGAGTGCTGTGAGAACAGCGAGACAACTGCCTGATAAGTATTAAACCGATATCGCGTTCCTGTATCTTGTTTTTTCGCAGCACGCAGCACCCAGTACGCAGCACTTGTTTCCCCTTCCTCTGGCTGAACGAAGTTCAGCTCTCCAGTTTCGCATCCATCGTGATGCTGGCCTTCAACAGCTTCGATACCGGGCAGCCGGCCTTGGCCTTGGCCGCGATTTCCTGGAACTGCGCCTGCGTCGCGCCGGGAATTTTCGCCGTTACGGTCAGGTGGCTTTTGGTGATCTCGAAGCCTTCGCCGACCTTGTCGAGCGTGATGTCGGCGTGCGTTTCGATTTTCTCGACGGTCAGGCCCGCCATACCGAGCATCATGGACAAAGCCATGGAAAAGCAGCCCGCATGCGCGGCGCCGATAAGCTCTTCCGGGTTGGTGCCCTTGCCGTTTTCGAAACGTGATTTGAAACCGTAGGGCGCTTCCTTCAACACGCCGGTTTCCGTGGAAATGGTGCCGCCGCCTTCCTTGATGCTGCCCTTCCATACTGCCCATGCCTTCTTGACCATGATCGCTCCTTTGCTTTGCTGAGAATTGAACATCCACGACAGCTACTGAAAATCTCACCACGAAGGGTCACGAAGATCACGAAGAAAACCGGGATCGAAAGCGAATTTCGCCGGGGTAACGTTGAGTCTGCCATGCCACATGTTGACTTGATTGCGAATTCTTTTGTACTTCTTCGCGACCTTCGTGACCCTTCGTGGTGAAAATCTAGATTCAGTCAGGTCCCATACGAGAAAATTAGTGGCCAATTGTTCCCACCGTCCGCGCGGTTCTCGACCCTGGTGATAGGGATTGTGTGCGCGCCTTGAAGTTCCCGTTCGCAGTTCACTTCTCGAGTGCCAGCGCTTCTTTGTAGCGCTGGCGTGCCGCTTCCTCCTTCACCACGTCGTCGATTTCGCGAATGACACCATCCACATCGACCGGCACCTCACTGCGCACGAAGCAGCCGGTCAGCGCGACATCGGGCTGAAGCGTGCCGCCCTGATAGATCGCCCAGATTTCCTTGCCGTAGTCGGTGGCCCGCAGTTCCGGCGCATAGCGGCCGAAGTAGGCAGTCAGGTTGTCGACGTCCCGCTCGAGCATGGCTTCGGCGCTGTTGTTGCCCGCGGCGTCGACGGCCTGCGGAAGATCGATGATGACCGGCCCGTCGCTGCCGACGAGCACATTGTATTCCGACAGGTCGCCATGGACGACACCTGCGCAAAGCATGCGCACCACCTGCATGATCAGCATGTGATGGTATTCGCGTGCCAGCTCCGGTGTCAGCGTCAGGTCGTTCAGCCTGGGCGCGGCATTGCCGTCCCCGTCCTGCACCAGTTCCATCAGCAGCACGCCGTCGAGAAAGTTGTACGGGCGCGGGACGCGCACGCCGGCGGCGGCAAGCCGATTCAGGGCGTCGATTTCGGCATGCTGCCAGGCGTCCTCCTGCTCCTTGCGCCCGTAGCTGGAACCCTTCTCCATGGCGCGCGCCCGGCGGCTGTTCTTGACCTTGCGGCCTTCGGTGTACTGAACGGCCTGGCGGAAGCTGCGCTTGTTGGCCTCTTTGTAAACTTTCGCGCAGCGGATCTCGTCGCCGCAGCGCACGACGTAGACCACGGCTTCCTTGCCACTCATGAGTTGGCCGATGACTTCGTCGACGAGGCCTTCCTCGACGAGCGGCTGGATTCTTGGTGGGGTTTTGATGGGCGCCTTTCCGCGCGGCCAGGGCACTGGATGATGCGGTGAAAGGGAAGTCTAATTCAAATACCCTGCACGCCGTTGAATTTCGGCCGGGCAGACCCGGTGGTTTTCGGCATGGTGAATGACGGCGCGGGGCGTCACTCCACCGGTAGCCCGCGCGCGTTGGCCACTTCCGTGGGCGACACGGCCGGCGCATGGTTGCCCCAGGATTGGCGTATGTAGCTCACCACCGCCGCTATTTCCTCATCGCTGAGATCCTGTGCGAAAGGCGGCATGCCGTACGGTCGGGGATTGCCCGCAGTGCTGGGCGCAAACCCGCCGTTGACGACGATGCGGATGGAGTTGATGGGATAACGCATGAGGATGGCCTGATTGTTCACGAGCGGCGGATAAATGCGCGGCACCCCTTCGCCGCGGCGCTGGTGACAATCGGCGCAATGCTTTGCATAGAGTTTCGCCCCCTTGCGCGTGAGTTCTTCGCCCTGCTTCGCGCTGACGCGGATCTGGTCCGGCTCCGGCAGCCCGTCTTCCTGGGCCTGCGATTTGAGATACATCACCATGGCGGCGATGTCCGCCTGCGTAAGATGCTGCAGACTGTGCTGCACAACCGCGGCCATGGGACCGAACACGGCACCGCGCTCGGCCACGCCGGTTTTGAGCAGTTCGACGACTTCGCCGATGTCCCAGTCACCCAGGCCGGCTTCGCGATTGGAAGTCAACGAAGGCGCATACCAGTTCTGCATCGGAATCAGCGCGCCCGCGCTCTTGGCGTCGTTGGCGACCGCGCCGAGCAGGTTGCGCTGGCTGTGGCAGGCATCGCAATGGCCCAGGCCGCTGACGAGATAGGCGCCCCGGTTCCATTCGTCGCTCTGTGACTTGTCGTTTTCGTATTCGCCGGACCGGAAGTACAGCGCCCGCCACCCGATCAGCATCTTGCGCTGGTCGTAGGGAAAACTCAGGTCGTGCGGACGGCGCGGGTTGTGAACCGGCTTCAGGCTTTGCAGGTAGGCGAAGAGGTCGTCCGCATCCGCACGCGTGACCTTGGTGTAGTTCGTGTAGGGAAATGCCGGATACAGCAGCGAACCATCCCTGGAGCGGCCTTCGTGCAGCGCGCGCCAGAAATCGTCTGCAGTCCAGGTGCCGATGCCGGTTTGCGCATCGGGCGTGATGTTTGGAACATGGAACGTTCCGAACGGCGTTGGAATCGGCAGGCCGCCCGCATACGCCTCGCCTCCGCGGCTGGTATGGCAGGCCAGGCAGTCGCCCGCCCTTGCGAGATATTCACCATGGGCAATCTGCTTTGCGTGGCTGTCGAACCGTTGTGCCAGCGGCTTGTGCGGACCCTCCCTCGAAAAAAAGAGGAAGGCACCGAGGCCCCCGATGAGCGCGATAACGGCAACAAACAGAAAGCGTTTCATGGTCGCGGCCCTTATCGCTGCGGCACGCTGCCACAATCCATCGGCAGTTTCAGCGCGGTTCCCGCTGCCGGCGCCGGACCCGTCGGAACGGGTTGCGCCACCAGCCACACGGTCACCGCGGAAATTTCTTCCGTGCTGAGCAATGACGCAACCTTCGCCATGCAATCGGGTTCGGCCGCATGCCGGTTGCGGGCTCGCCACGCGCCGATCTGCTGGCGGATGTACGAAGGAGACAGCCCCACGAGTCCCGGAATGAAGGGTGCCGTTCCCGCCAGCGCCTTGCCATGGCAATCGCTGCACGCCGGAAGATTCCTGGCGGCGTCGCCTTTCATGACAAGCCCTTCTCCGCGAGCGAGCACTGCTTGCGGCGCGCCGGAAACGGGAGCCGGATAAGGCGTCTGCAGCCGGGAGTAGTACTGCGCGATCTCGCGCAGATAGTCGTCGGAGAGGTGGTTCAGCAGGTAATTCATCGCCGGATACACACGCCGGCCGTCGCGGAAACTGAGCAACTGGTTGTACAGATAGCCGTCGGCCTTGCCGGCAAGGCGGGGATAGGTTTCGCTCTTTTGCGCCCCCTCGCCATTCTTGCCGTGGCAGGTGACGCAGGCAAGAAGGCGTTGCTCCATGGTGTCCGGCACCGTGGCGGGTATCGGGCCGGCAGCACCTAATGGGAGGCTGCCGGCGAACAGCACCAGCAGCGTCGCAAAAACAAGTCGGAGGACAGTCATGTCGGCGTTTCCCGATTTCAATGGTAGATCATTGCGAACGCAGATCAAATGAAATGTCGCGTTCCGGCTTGCGCATTGTTGCGATCGGCTGCAGGTCCATCATTCCTGGCATCGCGCATGGCGGGCACTTGTAGTTCGCATTTTTCTTTTGATACACTGGCAACTCGCAACTTTGAAAGGAGGTGATCCCGTGAGAGACAACCAAGGCAACACCGGTCGGCAGCACTCTGGAACTGGATCAACCACAAGGTTCAGGAGTCTGGCTGGCTACTAGGCCGGAATGCCTGGCAGGAAAAAACGCCCCGTTGGCGAAAGCGAACGGGGCGTTTCATTTCGGCCTTCCAATTCGTACATCGAGTCGATAGGGAAAATCGGCCGTTCTCGCCGGCTACGGAAATGCCGCCAGACCGGAACTAACCGCCCGGCCGCCGCTGCGAGGCCCGCTAGTTCCTGGACTTGCCGGTACCCTTTCTCTTGCTCTTCCGCGGAACCTTCGCACCGGACTTCCTCGCTTCGGAAAGCCCGATCGCAATAGCCTGTTTGCGGCTTTTGACCTTTTTCCCGGACTTGCCGCTCTTCAAGCTGCCTTGCTTGCGCTCGCGCATCGCCCTCCTGACCTTGGTCGATGCCTTTTTTCCATATTGCGCCATTGTCGGAATCCTCGTCGCATCGGATGCATTGATCAAAGACAAAACCAGGTTCAGCCGGCGGTCGTCTCTCCGCC
>DASWEZ010000165.1:0-11059 GCA_036394495.1 Burkholderiales bacterium | reverse complement strand
AAGGCGGCGCCAACGGTTATCCGAACCCGCCACGAAACCGGTGCCCGGCCTTGGGCGCGTGATCGCCAGCGCGCCCGGCCGCTGTTGATTGGCGATCGCGCGCGGTCCGTTCCAGACGACGCTCCCGCGATCCCAGCGATCATAGATGCGGCCAACGTTGTGCCCTCCCGGCCCAGCCGCACGGATTCCACGCGCGCCCCCGGCCACGAAACCCCGATGTCCATAGACCGGCCCATGCCACGGCCCCCACCATGGATGATAGTAGGGACGGGGCGATGCCCATGCCACGCGATGGCCGTAATGCCACGGATACGGATGCCACCAGCTATACATGAAGCTGAAGCCGAATCCCCATGTCACCGGCGCGCCATACCAGACGCTGCCGATCCAGGGACGATAAGGCCAGCCAGTCCCGTACACGACGACGCTATCGCCCGACACATAGGAGCCGACATAGCCCGGCGTGTAGCCGACGTACACCACCTCGGGCGTCGAATCGTACACGCGCACATAAGTCACGTAGTACAGCGGCGAACTGCGCGGAATGGAATAGACCACCGGCGGCACGTAACTCGTCACCGTCCATGGTCCGAACGGCGAAGACGCCACGAACCAGACGCCATTGTCGAGCGCATAAAAGGATTCTTCGCTGACACGAATCACCGGCACCGGCGAGTTGATCGCGTTCTGCAGCACCGTGCCTTCGATCGGCTGGAATACCGGCTCGCCGTCATAGGCGACTTCCAGATGCGCGGCGTTGCGTGCCACCGTCGCCACTTGTGGCACGGTATTCGCGATCACCGCTTCACGCGCTTGCGGCGTGCCCGGTACGGCGGCGCGCACGCTCTCGGTCGGATGCTCGGCGGGAATCATGGCGAAGTCGCCGGGCAGGCTGGAGGCGGGCACATAATTCCACTGGTTTTGTGTCAGCAACGTCGTGCGATACCAGCGGCCGGAGATCAGCGCGTAATGGTTCTGCGTCCTCAGGTCGAGGAATAGTTTGTTGGGCGAATTGGTGACGTAGAGCAACTGCGTGCCCTCGATCGGCGAGTATTGCGCCGGACCGTCGGTCTGCAGCAATTCCGTCGGCGTCGTGCTGACGAATATGGACACGGCAGCGGGCGGTGCGGCGCCATCCGCTGCGTCCGCATCCAGCAGATCGACCTGGTCCTGCTGCGTGGCGAGTTGCCTGGCCTGTTCGAGCTGCGCGGACGGATTGATCGTAGCCAGCCACGGACCGTCCAGACCAGGTGCTTCCATCCAGTGATCGGACACGAACAGGAAGTAACGTGACGTTGCCTTGTCCTGCAGGATCAGCGCGCGCGTATTGGTGACGCGCATGAGTCCGGTATCGGCGACCGGGCGCAGAACCGGGTTGCCGTCGATCGGAACCAGCACCGCGGGGCGCTCGCTGTACAGGATGCGCGGCGGATCGTTCTTGAGCGGCTGCTTCGCGGACTGTCGGGCGTACTGGTCGATCTCCATGTCGGATTGCAGCCTGTCCTGCGCAACCTGCCAGGATTGCGTCGCAAACTGCGCGCGCAGTATCGAAAGGTACTCATCGGCGCCGGCAGTCACGGCGGGAAAGTCGGCCTTGCTGACCACGGCATCGCTGACCGTTACCGTACGGCCGCCCTGGTCGAGCGCGGTGCGGGCGGAAAAATAAACCACACCGAAGTTCTGCTGGCCGCTGGCATCGTTGCGTACCGATACCGCGGAGCGGCCTTCGAGTTGATTGTTCGCCCACTTGTCGACCTGCGGCTGATAGATCAGGAAAGTGCGGCCTTCGTCAGTCACCTGCACGGGCCACGGCGACGACGCGGCGTCGGCCGGTTGTGCGGAAGACTCGTCTGCGGATTCGATGCCTTCATCCGCCGCGCGCACGACGATAGACGACAGTGCAAACAGCGCTGCCAGGGCGACTGCGGGAATTCTGGAAAGCTTGCTCATGGCCTGCCCTCCTCCATTGTCCGGCACCCATCCGCCGCGACGCGTTCAATCCATCGCTATTGCGCGGGCGCTCACGGTATTCAACGTACGTCAGACCTGCACGTTAACCCCGGGTTGCAAAGGTTTTTGTCACGCAAAGTAACGCCGCAGTGCAGCAGCGATCGCGTGTCGAACTGGAGGAAGCAACGGCGTCATGCCGCCCGGCGGCGACGCGAAGCGGATGGTCAGATGCGTTTTTGCAAAGGGCGCACTTGCGCGCCGTCGAGCCTGACGAAATGGAAGCCCTGGTCGAGCAACCGCTGCAAGCCTTCGGCCATGCCTTCGCCGGTGTCGGATGCCGGCCTGTTCAGGTGGGCAATGATGATGTCGCCGCTGCGGACTTTCTTCATCCGCGCGACGATCTTCTTCTTCCCGAGCGTGGCGCCGTTGTCGGCGTTGACCGAAAATCCGGCGACCTTGTATCCCATGGCCTCGATGGTCTTGAGCGCCTCGGGATCGTATTCCCCGGTTGCGCCCCGGTACCAGTGCGGCACGATGCCGGTGGCAGCCTTCACTGCATTGGCACCGCCGGAAACTTCCCGCCTGAGTTGCTTCAGGTCGGCAACGCCGGCAATGCCGTACACGCTGCGGCCGATGCCGATGACCGCGGGGATATGATTGGCACCATGGTCCTCGATGTCGAACAGGTCCGCATGCGCCTTCAGCAGTGCGAGCGCATCCGGATTTCGCCGGATCCATATTCGGGTCGCAAAGATCGTCGTATGGATGCGGTGCTCGATCAGGAACACGGCGAATTCCGTGTCGAAGCCGCCGCCGCAGGCGTCCAGCGTCAGCGCCACGACCTTGTCCGATCCGCCCGCGGGCAGCAGCAGTTGCTGATGCAGCTCCACGGGTTGCACCTCCGCGGCGCTTGCCAGCGACGACAGCAGGAACAGAATCGCAAGGAATACCGTCTTCATGACGCCATTAACGCACGGCGGCCCATTCGGTTGCGCTTTCAATGCAATACCCTGAGCCAAAGGTAGATCCAGGAGATCACCAGGGTGACCAGGGTCACGGGAATGCCGGTCGCGGCATGCCGCCTCCAGTCGATATACACGCCGCGCGCCTGCGCCGCATCCACCACGATGATGTTGGCGATGCTGCCCACGATCAGCAGGTTGCCGGCCAGTGTGCTGGCGAGTGCCAGCAGCGGTCCGGCCAGTTCATGGGTGGCGACAGGCAGCAACAGCATGACCGCCGGTACGTTGGACACCACATTCGACAATATGAAGGTCGACACGAAGAGCGGCAGAGGCTGATGCATGTCCACGCCCAGCGCTGCCATGTGGCCGGCGAACTGGCTCGTCAGGCCGGTCTTCTGCAGCGCGTGGTTGACGACGAACAAGCCCATGAACAGGACCAGCAGTTGCCAGTCCACCAGCCCGAGCATTTTTCGCGAATGCAGCCGGCGGCTCATCATCAGCACGCCCGCCGCGGTGAGCGCGATCACTTCGCGCGGCAGAGGCGCAATCAGGAACAGGACGAATACCGCCGCCGCAACGGACAGTCCTTTTGCCGTCTGCCAACCGTCGACGCGCGGCGCCGGTTCGAGGTGGGGCGGAACCGCATCGGTCGCCGCTTCTTCGGCCGCCAGCGTCCACAGCCCGCGGCTGCGCCAGGCAATGATGGCCCATATCACGACCAGCCCGAGCACTACCGGGATCGCCGCCTCCATCAGATAACCGGAAAAGGAAAGTTTCAGCGTCTCGCCGATGAGCATGTTCTGCGGATTGCCGATCAAGGTCAGCGCGGAGCCGACATTGGCGCTGCAGGCCAGCGCCAGCAGATAGGGAATCGGGTTGAGCCGCCGCGCGAGGCAGACGTCGATCAGCACCGGCGCCATCGCCAGGCAGATGACGTCGTTGCTGAACACCGCGGAGAGCGCCGCGACGATCACGATCAGCGCCGCAAGCAACTTCGGCGGCGACAGCGGCAGGTGCCCGGTCTTGTGCGTGACCCAGGTATAGAAGCCGCCCATGCGTAATTGCGCGGACACCACCATGAATGCGAACAGCAGGATCAGCGTCGGCACATGCACCGCCTCCCACGCTTCTTCCAGGCTCAGCGCGCCCGCGCCGATCAATGCGATCGCGCCGAGCAGCGCGATGCCGGTGCGATCGAGCGACAGGAAAGGCAGGCCGCCCAGGATCATGCCCAGGTAAACCACGCCGAAGACCAGCAGAACCGTCGTTTGCATTTGCCGATGGGGTTTTATTCCGGAGACCGGCGGAAGATAGCCCGCGGGCAGTGGCAAAGGCAAGCGCGCTGCGCAGCGCGTCGCGGCCCGGAAAAGCGCAGGAGGAAGAATCAGTAGCCGGGGATTGCGGCGGAACCGAGCATTTCGCCGTACATATCGGTGCGCCGATCCCGCAGTCTTTCGTTGAACTCGGTCAGGTTGCGGTTGCGCCGCGCATCAGCGAGGTCGATGTCGGCCGTGATCAGTTCTTCCCGGTCCAGGCTCGCGGGACCGGCCAGGGGCCAGCCGGTATGGCTCACGATCAGG
The DNA here is from genome assembly GCA_036394495.1 of Burkholderiales bacterium. GTDB lineage: Bacteria > Pseudomonadota > Gammaproteobacteria > Burkholderiales > JACQAP01 > JACQAP01. The sequence goes on along the minus strand of DASWEZ010000165.1, from coordinate 6,564 downwards.
CTATTGCCGAGGAAAGGCTGTCCGCGCTCGACCCCGATGCGATCCGCGGCCGCCACGAACATTGAATTCGCGTGCGCACCACCCATCGCCAGGATGTTCGCCATCATCGGCAGGTTGCCCGGCTGCGCCGGCATCGGCACCCAGTTGGTAGCTACGCACAGCAGGTCGGCACCCTGCAGGGCCGCGAGACGGAAAATTTCCGGGAACCAGATGTCGTAGCAGATCGCACAGGCCACGCGCCCGACCCCGATGTCGAACACCGGCACCCCCAGGTTGCCGGGCTCGAAAATGGTGTTCTCGGCGCCCCACAGGTGATTCTTGCGATAGGTGCCGATATGGCCTTCCGGTCCGATCAGGACTGCGGAATTGTAGAGTTTGCCGCTCTCGCGCTCGGTGATGCCCGCGACGAGGAACATCGAATGCTTGCGCGCGGCCGCGATCCAGGCCTTGCAGGTCGGTCCGTCCGGCACTTCTTCGGATAGCGCAACTGCTTCTTCGCGCGTCTCGAAAACATAACCCGTATTGCACAGCTCCGGCAGCACCGCCAGTCGCGCGCCCGCCTGCGCCGCCTGTGCAATCAGCTCCAGGCTGCGCGTAACATTCGCCTGCACCTGCCCGATCCTCGGCTCCATCTGCAGACAGGCCACTTTCATTCGGCTTTCCCGTTCTGGTTTCACTTTCTCTGTCTCCGGTCAAAGCTGCGGCCAGCGGTCTTTCCATTCGTGAGCGCGCTCGTACGCGTGCGCCAAGCGCAGCACCGTGGATTCATCGAACGGTCGTCCCGCGATCTGCAGGCCGATCGGCAGCCCGTCGCGGTCGAAACCACAGGGCACCGAAATGGCGGGCAGGCCAGTCAGGTTGTAGGGATACGTGAAACGCCAGGAGGCGGCCAGCACGCTCTCCGGTTTTCCGGCGACTTGCACCGTCCATTCGCCGCGCTTCCAGGCGGTGATCGGCGTGGTCGGCCCGATTACGACGTCGACACTCTCGAATACCTTGCGGTACTCCTCCATCAGCGCGCTGCGATATTGCTCGGCTTTCAGGTAATCCGGTCCGGTGACCAGCCGGCCCATCTCGACCAGCGTGCGCACGTCCGGCTGATATCGCGGCACGCGGCCGGCGAGCAGAGATGCGTCGTGATACGCGGTGGAACTGGACAACTCGATCGCGAAGATCGCACCGAGTCCATACTCCAGCAGCGGGATTTTCAGCTCGATCACCTGCGCGCCGGCAGCAGCGAGATCGGCAACCGCTTTTTCGACCGCGCTTTCGACGTCTTCCTGCAGGTTCTCGAAAAAATGATTGCGGCACACGCCGATCTTCAGGCCTGCGACCGGTTTGCCCAGCGCCCTGGCGTAGTCGGGCACCGGCTGCGCCTGGCAGGCCGGATCCACGGCGTCGTAACCCGCGAGCACTTGCATCATCAGCGCGGTGTCCGCCACCGTGCGCGTGAGCGGCCCGGCGTGATCCAGCGACCAGCTGTGCGGCACGATGCCGTCGCGGCTGACGCGTCCGAAAGTCGCTTTCAGGCCGACCGTGCCGCATGCGGCGGCGGGCATGCGGATCGAACCTCCCGTGTCGGAACCGAGTGCGGCAACGCAAAGGCCGGCGGCAACCGCTGCGCCCGAACCGCCGCTCGATCCCGAGGGTACGCGCGTCAGGTCCCAGGGATTGCACACCGGTGGCGTGACGTTGCCCCAGGCGAATTCGTGGGTGCGCGTCTTGCCGATCAGCACGGCGCCGGCTGCGCGCAAGCGCGCGGCAGCAGCCGAGTCGCGCAGCGGAAACGACAGGTTCGGCGCCGTGCTGCCCGCGGTGGTCGGCATGTCGCGCGTAAGGTAATTGTCCTTCACGCCGACCGGTATGCCATGCAGCGCGCCGCGCCATTTCCCCGCCTTGATCTCGCGCTCGGCGGTGCGTGCGGTATCCAGCGCATGCCTGGAGACGTGAATGAAGCTGTCCAGTTTGCCGTCGACTTTTTCGATGCGATCGAGACAGGCTTCGGTGATCGCGACAGGAGAGATCTTGCCGGCGCGGATCGCGGGTGCCAGTTTTTCCAGCGATTGCTTCCAGAGTTCGCCGTTCATGGCGTTTTCCGATATGGCGCGGTCGGTTCGAAGACGATGGCTGGATGCACATCGGTCAGGTCCAGCGTGCGCAGCTTGCGGATCTCGACGAGGATGTCGCCATACGCCGCCAGCACTTCCTGCAGGCGTTCGGGCGGCAGGTCGAGGCCAAACATTTCCACGTACGGATCAATTTTGGCGGGATCGATCATGGTTTCTCCATCAAGGCGCGCTGCCGCCGCCACCGGGACGCTGCGGTGGCGGGACACCGAGCAGCCTGACAACGGCTTCCGGCGCGGCAGCGCCGGGACTGCTTCGGGTAGGCATGCCATTTACGAAAGGCAGCAGTTGCAGCTTCGCGATGGTAAATACGCGCCGCAACTCGCCAACCGGGTAGGCGTGTTCGTCCACACGCAAGTCGAGCAACGCGTAGTCTTCGACGTGATGCACCTTCAAGGCGGCCGACTGCCGGCCGCGCTTGTCGCCGCCGGCTGCTTCACCGGCTTCCATCGCCAGCATCAGCCGCTCGGCAAGATCAAGCTCTGCGCTGGCACGGAACGCCTTTGCCATTTCCCCGATGGTCGGTGCGGACACCAGCATGTTTCCCTGCACCGCGAAATGCGGTTCCACGATCTGGCCGAACCAGTCCGTGCAGTTTTTTCCCGACCACGCCGCGCTGCGGCCTTGCGCATCGATGACGCCGATCTGGCGCACTTCGCGTCCTTCGTCGGCGGCCATCACCTCATTCAGCGCTTCGGGCCCCGACCTGCCGCCCTGCATCATGCGCAGCGCGTCGATGGCGAGATAAGGATTGACCCAGGATTGGGTGGACACGGCGCCGACTCCGGTTTGCACATAGGGACACATCGAGCCCACGGCCGGAACGGCGGTGGCAACGGCCACGCCGAGCATGCCGGTGCGGGGACAATGGGCGACGATGGAGAAGGTCATAAGAGCGGTGAATGGTGATCAGTGATCGGTGAACAGTAATCTCATACACTCAGTTGATCGGTGATGCGACGTTCCACATCCGCCCCGCCGATGTCACCGCGATCGACGATCTCGCCGAGCTTGAGCACGGCATAGCGGTCGGCGACGGATAACGCGAACTTCACGTTCTGCTCGATGATCAGGATCGACACCTTCGATTCGTCGCGCTCGGCACGCAGCACGCCGGCCAGGCGCTCGATGACGGACGGTTGCAGGCCCTCGCTGATCTCGTCGATGAGCATGAGTTTCGGCCGCGACATCAGCGCGCGCGCCACCAGCAGCATTTTCTGTTCGCCGCCGGAGAGCGTGCCGGCGCGCTGCTTGAGCCGTGTCGGCAACACCGGGAAGAACTGGCCGATGCGCTTCACGCCGGCGTCGAACGCCGTGTCATCACGCATGCCGAGGCGCAGGTTGTCCTCCACCGTCAGGTCCTGGAACAGCGCCTGCTCCTGCGGCGTGTAGGCAATTTCCCGGCGCGCGACCTTGTGCGGCGCCAGGCCGGTGATGTCGGCGCCGAACAGGCCCACGCTGCCGGCGTGCAGCGGCAGAAAACCCATCACGCTTTTCAGCAAGGTGCTCTTGCCCATGCCGTTCTTGCCAAGCAATGCAAAGATCTCTCCCGGCCTGACGTCGAAGCTCACATCGCGCACGACCGGCGCTTCGCCGTAACCGCTGCGCACGCCCTTCACGTCCAGTGCGAGCGTGCTCACGTGCTGGTTCCCTCTCTTGCATGTCCGCCGCCGGAATAGATCGTGCGCACCAGCTCCGACTCCACGACCTCGGCCACCGTGCCGTCCAGCAGGATCCTGCCCTGGTGCAGCACGATCACGCGCGAGCTGATCTCGCGCACAAAATCCAGGTCGTGCTCGACCAACAGGATGCACAGCTGGTGATTGCGCGCGAGATCGGTGAGGATGCCGCCGATCAGCGTGCGCTCCGGCTTGGTCAGTCCCGCGGTCGGCTCGTCGAGCAACAGGACGCTGGGCTCGAGCGCCAGCACCATCGCCAGCTCCAGAGCCTGCTTCATGCCGTGGGAGAGATGGCGCGCTTCGACGCCCAGTCGTTCATGGAGGCCTGTTGCGCGGATCACCTGCATGGAGGCGTGAGGCAATGCCAGCGTTTCTTCGCGCTTCCACAACGACGGCGGAGCGAGGCGCGTGCGCGCGATGCGCAGCGCTTCCGCAACCGTGAGCGTTTCGAACACATTGGCCGTCTGGAATTTCCGTCCCACTCCGAAAGCGACGCACGCGTACGGCGGCAATTTGAGAATATCGTGGTCGTTGAGCAGCACCGTCCCGCCGGAACGCTCGTTGCCGTCGGCGATGCAACGCATGAGCGTGGTCTTGCCGGCGCCGTTCGGCCCGACCAGGCTCAGCAGTTCGTTGCGATTCGCCTCGAAGTCGATGCCTTCCAGTACCTTGAGGCTGCCGAATTGCTTGCGCACTTCGCGAACCACCAGCGCGCGGCTGCCCGCGCCCTCCAATCCCGCGTAGGGCTGCTCGACGGCCGGTTCCAGCCGGGGCGCGAATGCAGCCACCGTTGCTTTTTTGCGGCCGAACAGGCGCCGGATCGCCGCCTTGATCAGGGGCATCAAGCCCTGGGGCAAGGCGACGATGACGACGACGAAAGCAAAGCCGATGACCAGCTTCCAGACGAAAGGCAGGTTGCCGCTCAGGTAAGACGTACTGACATCCAGGATCAGCGTGCCGATCACCGGGCCGATGAGCGTGCCGCGCCCGCCGAGCGCCACCCAGATCAGCAATTCGGTCCCGAACACGAAGCCGGCGTATTCCGGTGCAACCACCATTTGCACGCCGGCAAACATATAGCCGGCGACGGCGGCAATCGCTGCGCACACCACCAGCAGCAGGATTTTCACGCGCGAAACATTGATGCCGACGTATTCACAACGCTGCTCGTTCTCGCGGATCGCCACCAGAATGCGGCCGGCGTCGCTGCGCACGAACAGCCACGCGAATGCCGTAAGCACGACGAGGAAGCTGCCCGCAATCCAGAACCAGGCCTCGATCGACACGTCGAAGCTTTCGAACCCGGACAAACCGCTGCTCGATCCGGTGAAGTTGCCCCCGGAATAGAGAATCTGGCTGACGACGATCGGCAACACCAGCGTGACGACCGATCCGTAGAGCGGTGAAGCACCGTGATAAAAGGCCAGCCAGCCCACCACGACCGCGACGATGATAGCGACCGCGATGCCGGCGACCAGTGCCAGTGCCGCATAGCCGGTACCGAAACCGGCATGCGTAAAAATAAGTCCGGCGGCGTAGGCACCGATGCCGAAGAACGCGGACTGCCCGAACGTCAGGATGCCGGTGTAGCCCCAGAGGATATCGACCGTCAACGCCACCGCGGCATACAGGAAAGCCCGGATCAGGCTGTTGACCATGTAAGTCGGTAGTACATAGGGACCGACCGCGATCAGCAGCAGCGCGATGCTGCAGACGATGGCCAGCGTGCGCAAGCTGGTGCGGCCGAGCACGCGGGGTGCGACGCCGGCAGCCGGTGCGGCAGCCTGCGCGTCAGCCACGGCTGAAGCCCTGCGGCCGCAGCCGCAACACAACGGCGGCGAGTACGACGATGGTCAGCCCGCCGAGAATGGGATTGCCCCAGGAACTGACCAGCACCTGTGCCCCACCGAGCACCAGGCAGGCCACGGCCAGGCTCACCAGCGACACGCCGGACACCATCACCAGCATGAAGGCGTTGATCAGCCAGGGCACACCCATGTTCGGATCGACGCTCGAAAGCGGCGTGATCAATGCCCCGGCGAGGCTTGCCAGGCCCGCGCCGAGCGAGAACGTGATGAAACGCACCAGTCCGCTGTTGATGCCGAGCCCGCGCGCCAGGTTCTCGTTCATGATGACGGCGCGCGTGACCAGCCCCAGGCGGGTGCCGTTGAGAAGCAGCGCAATTCCGATCGCGATGACGATCGCCACCAGGACGAGCAACAACCGGTATTCCGAATAGGATCCGCCCAGCAGGTCGATCGTTCCGGTCACCGGACTCTGCACGAACTGGACTTCCCGGCCGACACCCAGCGTGATCAGCTGGCCGATGATGATGCCGAGTCCCCAGGTGGCGAGGATCGCATCGAGCGGGCGCGAATACAGCGGCTTCATCACCAGGCGCTCGATGATCATCCCGCAGACGAATCCGATGGCGAAGGCGCACGGTAGCGACCACCATGGGTTCAATCCCAGCTTGGTGATCAGCAGCGCCGAATAGCCGCCGACGGTGAGGAAGCCGCCGTGGGCGAAGTTGATGATCTTCATCACGCCGAACACGATCAGCAGTCCGGCTGCCACGCTGTAGAGGATCGCGGCGGTGGTGAGGATGTCCAGCAGCATCGCCATGCGGCTACCGCCGAGGGGCGAGGGACGAGGGGCGAGGGGCGAGGGAGAAGCCCGAGGGCCTGAAAGACGAAATGCTGCGGAAAGCCGGCGATAACGCCGTTCCCTCGCCCCTCGCCCCTCGTCCCTCGCCCCTG
>DASWEZ010000164.1:0-6959 GCA_036394495.1 Burkholderiales bacterium | reverse complement strand
AGCCTGGCGGAGCTTTACGGCATTGTCGACCTGATTCCGGTCGCCGCCGATTAGCGTTTTCCGACAACCCGACGCAACCCCTTTCCCAGTGCAGCCTGCCATCGAGATACGCGGGGTCTCCAAGGCCTATGGGAGCGTGCGGGCGCTCGCCGACATCGATCTCGATATCCCTGAAGGGGAATTTTTCGCGCTGCTCGGTCCCAATGGCGCGGGCAAGACCACGCTCATCAGTATCCTTGCCGGCCTGGCTCGTGCGGATACCGGCAGCCTCAGGGTGATGGGCCACGATGTAACTACCGACTACCGCAATGCGCGGCGATCCCTCGGCGTAGTACCGCAGGAACTCGTGTTCGATCCTTTTTTCACCGTGCGCGAAACCCTCCAGTTCCAGTCCGGCTATTTCGGACTCGGCCGCAACGATGACTGGGTCGACGAAGTCATGGCCAGGCTCGATTTGACGAATCGCGCTGATTTCAACATGCGTGCGCTGTCGGGCGGCATGAAGCGGCGCGTTCTGGTGGCGCAAGCACTGGTACACAAGCCGCCGGTCATCATCCTCGACGAGCCGACTGCCGGTGTCGACGTCGAACTGCGCCAGGGCTTGTGGCAGTTTATCCGCCAGTTGAACGGCGATGGACATACTATCGTGCTGACCACGCATTATCTGGACGAAGCGGAAGCGCTTTGCAGTCGTGTGGGCATGCTCAAGCAGGGCAAGCTGGTCGCGCTGGATTCCACGCACAATCTGCTCAAAGGTTATTCCGGTGCCCACCTGCGCCTGAGATTGGCGCAGGGCGTCCTGCCGGCGGCGCTCGCACCGCTGTTGGCGACGCCGCCGACCAACGGGGAATACCTGCTTACACTGCGGGACTATGCGGAAGTCGAAACCGTGCTCTCGGAGATCCGGAAAAACAACCTAATGGTGGTATTCATGGAGCTTGAACAGCCTGATCTCGAGGAAGTATTCGTCGAGATCATGCGCAGGGATTGAGCCATGTACAAGTCTGCGCCGATGGCCGGCTTCCCCACGCTGTTTCGCAAGGAGATCACGCGCTTCTGGAAAGTCAGCTTCCAGACGGTCCTGGCGCCGGTGCTCACCGCGCTGCTCTATCTGCTGATTTTTTCGCATGTGCTGGAAGAACATGTGCAGGTCTACCCGGGGGTGCGCTATACGGCCTTCCTCGTGCCGGGGCTGGCCATGATGTCGTTGTTGCAGAACTCCTTTGCCAACAGTTCCTCGAGCCTGATCCAGTCGAAAATCACCGGCAACATCATCTTCGTGTTGTTGCCGCCCTTGTCGCATTTCGAATTCTTTGCAGCCTATGTGCTTGCCTCCGTCGTGCGCGGCGTGATGGTCGGGTTCGGGGTGTTTGCGATCACGGCGATCTTCGTGCCGGTGCCGGTGCAAAGCCCGCTCTGGGTGTTGTCGTTTGCGTTGCTCGCCTCGGCATTGCTGGGTACGCTCGGGATCATCGCCGGCATCTGGGCGGAGAAATTCGATCAGCTCGCCGCCTTCCAGAACTTCATCATCGTTCCGCTGACGTTTCTGTCGGGCGTGTTCTATTCGATGCATTCCCTGTCGTCGTTCTGGCAGGACGTGTCGCATTTCAATCCCTTTTTCTACATGATCGATGGTTTCCGCTACGGCTTCTTCGGCATATCGGATGTTTCACCCACGCTCAGCTTCGCGATTGTGGGCGGTTGCCTTTTGGCTTTATCATTCGTCACCTTGTCGCTACTCAAACGCGGCTACAAGCTGCGTCATTGAAGAGTCGTCTTATGGTCACCCCTGAACAGGTCAAGTCCTACATCCAGCAAAACCTCGCTTGCGATCATGTCGACGTGGCGGGCGACGGCCATCATTTCGAGGCTGTGATCGTCAGCCCCGAATTCCGGGGCAAGTCGCGGGTGCAGCAGCATCAGGTCGTCTATCGGGCGCTGGGGGACCGCATGCGCGAGGAAATTCACGCGCTATCGATGAAAACCTTCACGCCGGAAGATTGGGCCGTCCGCTAGCCCGTACGCCAAGTGGATAAGCTAATCATCCAGGGCGGCGTGCCGCTGACCGGGGAAGTGCGCATTTCTGGCGCCAAGAATGCGGCCCTGCCGATTCTTTGCGCTGCGCTCCTGACGCCCGGAACGCTCAGGCTGCAAAATGTCCCGCATCTGCGCGACGTGACCACCACGCTGAACCTGCTCGCGCAGATGGGCGTGGAAATCTCGCTCGACGAGAAACTGGGCGTCGGCCTGACTGCCGCAAAACTGCATAACCTGTCGGCGCCCTATGAATTGGTCAAAACCATGCGGGCGTCGATTCTGGTGCTCGGACCCATGATTACGCGTTTCGGCGAGGCGCGCGTGTCGCTGCCGGGCGGCTGCGCGATCGGCCAGCGGCCTGTCGATCTGCATATCAAGGGCCTGCAGGCAATGGGGGCGCATATCGACATAGAACAGGGTTATATCCTGGCCCGTGCCGGCCGGCTCAAGGGCACGCACATCGTCCTGGACCTGGTGACGGTAACGGGGACCGAGAATCTGATGATGGCGGCGGTGCTGGCAGATGGCGTCACCGTGCTCGAAAATGCGGCACGCGAACCGGAGGTCATCGACCTCGCGGAATGCCTGAATGCAATGGGCGCCCGCATCAGGGGTGCGGGCAGCGACGTGATAACGATCGAGGGTGTCGAGGAGTTGCACGAGGCGACGCATCGGATCATGCCGGACCGGATCGAAATCGGCACCTTTCTTTGTGCCGCGGCGGCGACCGGGGGTGAAATCAAGCTCAAGGGCACGCGTGCGAATATCCTGGACTCGGTTATCGGCAAGTTGCAGGAAGCCGGCGCGCATGTCGAGCAAGGCGACGATTGGATAAGGCTGTCGACCAATGGAAGCCTCAAGGCCGTGAGCCTGCGCACCGCGCCTTATCCGGCCTTTCCCACCGACATGCAGGCACAATTCATGGCGCTCAACAGCGTAGCGGAAGGTACTGCGGTGGTTACGGAGACGATCTTCGAAAATCGTTTCATGCACGTGCAGGAGTTGCGCCGTCTGGGGGCCAACATCGAGGTGGAAGGCAATACGGCAATCGTGTACGGGGTGAATGCCTTGCAGGGTGCCACTGTCATGGCCACCGATCTGCGCGCTTCGGCGAGCCTGGTCCTCGCCGGACTGGTCGCCAGAGGCGAGACGATGATCGACCGTGTCTACCATCTGGACCGGGGTTATGAATGCATCGAAGAAAAGTTGAGTCAACTGGGTGCGCGCATCAGGCGCGCCCATTGATGGCAGCGGGATATTGTCGGACATGAGCATCAGAATCGCCCTGTCGAAGGGACGTATTTTCGAAGAGACCGCGCCGCTGCTGAAAGCGGCGGGCATCGTCGCGTCCGAGGATCCGGAGATTTCGCGCAAGCTGATCATCCGGACCAATCGCGGCGACGTGAGCGTCATCATCGTGCGGGCTTCGGATGTGCCCACTTACGTGCAATACGGCGCCGCCGACCTGGGAATCGCCGGCAAGGATGTGCTACTCGAGCATGGTGGCACAGGGCTCTACCAGCCTCTCGATCTGGACATCGCGAAATGTCGCATGATGGTGGCGGTGCCCGAGGGCTTCGACTACGAGGCGGCCGTGCGGCGGGGTGCACGGCTGCGCGTCGCGACCAAATATCTCAAGACGGCGCGTGAACACTTCGCATCCAAAGGCGTGCACGTCGACCTGATCAAGCTCTACGGCTCCATGGAGCTTGCGCCCCTGGTTGGATTGGCCGATGCCATCGTCGACCTGGTTTCCAGTGGCAATACGTTGCGGGCAAACCAGTTGAAGGCGGTAGAGGAGATCATGCCGATCAGCGCCCGCTTGATCGTCAACCAGGCCGCCCTCAAGCTCAAACGCGCGGAGATTCAGCCGGTGATCGACGCTTTTCGTGCCGCCGCATCGAAGGAACGGGCATGAGCGGGATAGCGCGTCTGTCTACCCGTGACGCGGGATTCGAGGCGAAACTCGTCAAGCTCCTGGCGTTCGAAAGCGCGCAGGACGAGCGCATCGAGAGCGCCGTCGAGGCCATTCTGCGGGACGTGCGCTTACGCGGCGACGAAGCTGTTCTTGAATACACGAACAAATTCGATCGGCTGGATGCGAGTTCGGTCGCTTCGCTGGAAATTCCCCGGAAAGATCTCGACCGGGCGCTTGCGGGATTGCCGGCGGCGCGACGCGGCGCGCTCGAACAAGCCGCCGCGCGCATCCGCAGCTTTCACGAGCGGCAGCCGCTGGTTTCCTGGCAATACACGGAAGCGGATGGCACTACGCTTGGACAGAAAATCACGCCCCTGGATCGGGTCGGAATTTATGTCCCCGGTGGGAAAGCAGCCTATCCGTCCACGGTATTGATGAACACGCTCCCCGCAAAAGTTGCGGGCGTGTCCGAGATCATCATGGTGGTGCCCACCCCGCACGGGGAGCGTAGCGATCTGGTGATGGCGGCGGCCAGCATAGCGGGGGTCGACCGGGTATTTACCATCGGCGGGGCTCAGGCGGTGGCGGCGCTGGCCTACGGAACCCGGACCATTGCGCAGGTGGACAAGATCGTCGGCCCCGGCAATGCCTACGTCGCGGCCGCGAAACGTCGTGTATTTGGTGTGGTCGGCATCGACATGGTGGCCGGCCCCTCCGAGATCCTTGTGATCTGCGACGGCGGAACCGATCCGGACTGGATTGCGATGGACCTTTTTTCGCAAGCCGAGCATGACGAGATGGCACAGGCGATCCTGCTTTGTCCGGATGCGGGGTTCATCGAAAAGGTCGCCGCCAGCATCGCGCGCCAGCTCAAGGATATGCCGCGCGCCAGCGTAATCAAGGCGTCGCTGGACGGACGCGGTGCATTGATCGAAACCCGCGACCTGGAGGAAGCCTGCGCGATCGCCAACCGTATCGCGCCGGAACATCTGGAACTGTCCGTCGAGGATCCGCAGCGCTGGGCGGAAAAAATCCGGCATGCAGGGGCCGTGTTCCTCGGCCGTTATACGTCCGAGGCGCTGGGCGACTACTGCGCGGGACCGAACCATGTGTTGCCGACTTCGCGTACGGCGCGGTTTTCCTCGCCGCTCGGCGTCTACGATTTTCAGAAACGCACCAGCTTGATCGAAGTCTCGCCCGAAGGCGCGCGCAAACTTGGACTGATCGCGGCCGAACTGGCCGCGGGCGAGGGGCTGCCCGCCCACGCAATATCCGCCCAGTATCGGATCCATCGATGAGCCGTTTCTGGAGCGCCGTGGTCCACGGCCTGACCCCCTATGTCCCGGGAGAGCAGCCCAGGCTACCCAACCTGATCAAGCTCAATACCAACGAAAATCCCTACGGCCCCAGTCCGCGGGTACTGGAGGCGTTGCGTGCCGAAATCGGAGATTCGCTGCGGCTCTATCCCGATCCAATCAGCGAACGGCTGAGGCAGGCCATTGCCCTGCGCCATGGAGTCACGGCGGCAAACGTATTCGTTGGCAATGGTTCGGATGAGGTCCTGGCGCACATCTTCCAAGCGTTGCTCAAGCACGATGCGCCGGTGCTCTTTCCGGACATCACCTACAGTTTTTATCCGGTATATTGCCGGTTGTATGGCATCAGGTACCGCGAAGTTGCGCTGACCGGCTCGTTCGAGATCGAGATCGACGATTACCTGCAGGCCAATGGCGGGATTATCTTTCCCAATCCCAACGCCCCGACAGCGCGTCTGCTGGCGCAGACGGAAATCGAAAGGCTGTTGCAAGGTAGCGCCGGTTCCGTGGTGGTCGTCGATGAGGCCTACGTGAATTTCGGCGGCGTGTCCGCGGTGCCGCTGGTGTCACGCTATCCCAACCTGCTGGTGACGCATACCCTGTCCAAGTCGCGTTCGCTTGCCGGGCTTCGCGTCGGTTACGCGATAGGCCATCCGGATCTTATCGAGGCCTTGAACCGGGTGAAGGACAGTTTCAATTCCTATCCGCTGAATCGCTTCGCCCAGGCGGGTGCCGTGGCGGCAATGGAGGATCAGGCCTATTTCGAAGATACCTGGCGCAGGGTCGTCGAAAGCCGCCAACGCCTGGTTGCCGGTCTCCAGAAACTGGATTTCGACGTCGTCCCCTCGACTGCGAACTTCGTGTTTGTCCGTCACCCCCGGCACACCGGCGCGGAACTGGCGGCACAATTGCGCGGGCGCGGCATCGTCGTGAGAAATTTTCAGAATCCGGCCAGGATTGCGTCCTACTTGCGCATTACGGTCGGCACGGATGCGCAATGCGAGGCGCTGATCGGGGCGCTGAGCGAAATTCTCAATGGGTCGGTGGCCGCGTCGCCGTCGTCCGCATTGTCGTAATTGAGTTAGGATAAGGCCAATTCCAGACCGTTCGCCCATGCGCCAAGCCCAAGTCACCCGCAATACCCTCGAAACGCAGATCGAGGTTCGTCTCAATCTCGACGGCAGCGGCAAATCCAAGCTCGCAACCGGGGTGGGATTCTTCGACCACATGCTCGACCAGGTTGCGCGCCACGGCATGCTCGACCTCGATGTCGAGGCCAAGGGCGATCTCCATATCGACGCCCACCACACCGTTGAGGATGTCGGCATTACGGTCGGCCAGGCCTTTACCAAGGCCATTGGCGACAAGAAAGGCGTGCGCCGCTATGGTCACGCCTATGTTCCGCTGGACGAGGCGCTGTCGCGGGTGGTGATTGACCTTTCCGGGCGGCCGGGGCTCGAATATTCGGTCGATTATGCGCGAGGGCTGATCGGCGAATTCGACGTCGATCTGGTGCACGAATTTTTCCAGGGATTTGTGAATCATGCGTCGGTAACGCTGCATATCGACAACCTGAAGGGCCGCAACGCCCATCACCAAGCCGAAACTATCTTCAAGGCATTTGGCCGCGCGCTGCGCATGGCGGTGGAACTCGATGCGCGCGCCAGCGGAACATTGCCGTCCACGAA
>DASWEZ010000163.1:0-2022 GCA_036394495.1 Burkholderiales bacterium | reverse complement strand
GGTTAAGAGGAACGGGGTTTCTTCTGTCGGGTCTTGTGTTGCTTGGTTTGGCCAGGGTGGTACCCGCCAAGGCGGATGGCCCCGGGCCTGAATTCAAACTGCTGACGGACGCGGATGACATGTTTACTTCACCCGATCGTCAGGTGCGGGTGGAGCAATATGCCAAGGATATGGGCGACGAAGGTTACTTGCACCAGTTCTAGACCTTCGACGCCAAGCATCAACATCCCTCCTTGCTGAATGGCGGCGAAACCACCGATCTGGCGGGCTACCCGGCGGGCTTTCGCTTCAGCGCGAACAGCCAGTGGTTGGTACGAATGCAGAAAACCGGTGCGGGTTTCCAAACGCTGTTTCTGTACCGGCGGAACGGATTTGAATTTTCCTCCGCCACGCGGAAGCCGCTGAGCGAGATGGCCTGGGACTATTTCTGGGGCTCGCCGGTATCCAAGAAACTGCATCGCGACCCCAAGGACCGGGATTCGCTCAGTCATGTCTTTGCCGCCCTGCTCAAAGGGATGGATGACAATTACGCCTGGTTGGGCCTGCACTGGCCCGATAGCCGTTACGTCGTGATCAGCCTCTCCTTCGACGCCCAGGGGGAGGACAAGCCGCTGCCCTATATCGAGGACTGGTGGTGCGCCTATGACGTGAAAACCGGGACATTTACGGTGCCTGCCGCGTTCGCCGGGCACAACGCCAAGGCCTTCACGACGCCTCGCCCCAAACGGCAATAACCAGATCGGAATCGCGGTTTTGCGCCGCCAGCCGGTGTCTTGGACCGGCGGCAAAACGCTGGTATCGACGGACAAAATCAGTATGTTGCAGCCGGAAACCGCCTCGACGGCCGCAGGACACAAATGTCCGGATTGGTCGGAGGCCAGAAATTCGGAAAAGCAGCTTTGAAAGTCATCGCCAGTTCTATTCGCAAGGGCAACGTCATCGAGCAAGACGGCAAGCTTTACGTGGTTCTCACCGCCGAGAACATCCACCCCGGCAAGGGAACACCGGTCAGCCAGATCGAAATGCGCCGAATTAGCGACGGCGTAAAAATTTCCGAGCGCTACAAGACCACCGACCAGGTCGAGAAGGCGACCATTGAGGATCACAACTTCAACTATCTCTATGAAGACGCCGACGGCTTCCACTTCATGAATGCCGACACCTACGATCAGGTCCAGGTGCCCAAGGACATCATCGGCAGTGCCGCGCCGTATCTGCAGGAAAACATGACCGTCAAGCTTTCGCTGCATGGCGTAATTCCGGTGGCGATTCAGATGCCGCAGCGCTCGACGCTGGAAGTTGTGGAAACCGAGCCGGTCACCAAGGGGCAAACGGCATCGTCATCCTACAAACCTGCTATCCTCTCCAATGGCGTGCGCACGGCGGTGCCGCCGCATATCGGGACAGGGACGCGCATCGTGGTGATGACCGAAGACGGATCTTACGTCGAACGCGCCAAGGATTAGGCTGCAGGGCAAAGTTCAGCGCCGGGGGGCGACATTGGGCGGGAAAGCTGGCCGTACCGTCACGCATCTACTGGCGTCAGCGCTGCTCCTTGTTGCCGGCACATCGACTCTGATCGCCGACGAATTCAGAACGCCTGCGATTTCGGCCGCTCGCGTCGAGTGGCGCGCGGCTCTCGATCAGCTCCGATCCGAGATCAATGCGCAGCCGACTGTGGCGTCAGCCTTGACGTTTTTGGGCCGACGCCGGCTCGCTGTGTCAGATCCGCGTTCGATGCCGGCGCTGCTGCAACTCAACGCGGTGACCTCGCAGATCTTTACCGGTATCGGGCGCAGTCCGGTCCCGGTGCTGCTGCCGTTCGACACCGCTGCATTTCTCGAAGCACGGTCGAAGGGTGCGCCGGTGCGTCTGCCGCTCTCGCGTTATCAGGCGGACTTCCGTCCCGCTGACCTGTTTGATGCGGGGCCTTCCGGCTATGACGCGGTGTTTTCGCTCGAGCCTGGCGCCGGCAGCGACATGCCGCGACGAACCTTTGCCAGGCCCGTCGAAGTGCAGATC
>DASWEZ010000162.1:0-14614 GCA_036394495.1 Burkholderiales bacterium | reverse complement strand
CCAGCGCGCCTTCGTAATCCTGCAACCCGAGCGTCAGGGCGTGGCGCATTTCCAGGTCCAGATGGTTGGTCGGCTCATCCAGCAACAGCAGATTGGGCCGCTGCCAGACGATCAGCGCCAGCGCCAGCCGGGACTTCTCTCCGCCGGACATCGGTCCCACCGGTTCGGTCGCCTGGTCGCCGTGAAAATTGAAGCCGCCGATGAAATCGCGCAACTCCTGCTCGCGTGTCTTCGGCGACAACCGCGTCAGGTGCCACAGCGCACTTTCGTCAGGGCGCAGTTGCTCGAGTTGGTGTTGCGCGAAATAACCGATCTGCAAGCCCTTGCCTTCGACGCGCTGGCCGGCCAGCGGCGCGAGCACGCCAGCCAGCAGCTTCATCATGGTCGATTTGCCGGCGCCGTTGCGACCGAGCAGGCCCAGGCGCGTGCCCGGGCGCAAGGTCATGCGGATACCGCGCAATACCGCGACATCGCCGTAGCCGGCATCCACGCCATCGAGGTCCAGCATCGGATCCGACTGCACCGCCGGCTTGCGGAAGGCGAACTCGAACGGGGTATCCACATGCGCCGCGGCGATTTTCTCCATGCGCGCAAGCGCCTTGATGCGGCTCTGCGCCTGGCGTGCCTTGGTGGCCTGGGCCTTGAAGCGGTCGACGAAGGATTGCAGGTGCGCGATTTCGCGCTGCTGCTTCACGAAGGTCGCCTGCTGCTGGGAAAGTTGCATCGCGCGCTGCGTTTCGAATGCGGAATAGTTTCCCGCATACAGGCGTACGCGCTGCCCTTCGATGTGGCAAATCGCATTCGCCACGGTGTCGAGGAACTCCCGGTCGTGCGAAATCATCAGCAGCGTGCCCGGATAGCCCGAGAGCCATTGCTCCAGCCAGACGATGGCATCCAGGTCGAGGTGATTGGTCGGTTCGTCGAGCAGCAACAGGTCGGAACGGCACATGAGCGCGCGCGCCAGGTTCAGCCGCACCCGCCAGCCACCGGAGAACTGCTCGACCGGTCTGGCGATCTCGGCATCGTCGAACCCGAGGCCATGCATCAGCTGCGCGGCGCGGGCACGCGCCGCATAGCCGCCGACTCGATGCAGGTCTTCATGCAGCTCGGCAATGCGCGTGCCGTTGTGCGCCTGTTCCGCAACGGCAAGTTCGCGCTCGAGGTGACGCAACTCGGCGTCGCCGTCCAGTACGTACTCGATGGCCAGCTGATCGATGGAAGGCGTTTCCTGCGCCACGTGGGCGACGACCAGCCCCGGCTGGATCTCGAGGTCACCGGCATCCTGATGCAGTTCGCCGAGAAGCAACGCGAACAGGCTGGATTTGCCGCTGCCATTGGCACCGGTGACGCCGATCTTCTGACCGTGGTTGAAAGTCAGGCTGACGTCCTCGAACAGCACTTTTACGCCGCGGCGCAGTTGCAAGGCGCGCAGGACTATCATGAATTACGAATCATCGGAAAACGCGGAAAAACGCGAGGAAGAAGATGGGGTGGCTGATGGGACTCGAACCCACGACAACCGGAATCACAATCCGGGACTCTACCAACTGAGCTACAGCCACCACTTGAAGCCTAATGACCAGAGTTTAGGGGATGACCTGGCGTGCCCGACAGGAATCGAACCTGTAACCCCCAGCTTAGAAGGCTGGTGCTCTATCCGGTTGAGCTACGGGCACGTCTCTGACCGGGCAGACCTTCGGTTTCTGGTCGGGGTGGAGAGATTCGAACTCCCGACATCCTGCTCCCAAAGCAGGCACGCTACCAGGCTGCGTTACACCCCGGAGGGCCGGAACTATACCTATCAGAGGGTTAAAGGTCAATTTGAAGGACCCGCAACCGGCGCCATTCCGGACTGCATAAACTTATCTTGCACCCCCCCCATATTTCTGATATTAAAGCGCACTTTTCCGGACCAGAATCTGTAAAAATGGCCTCCGAATTCCATACCAACTTCAAACCTTACGTGCCGAAAAAGGGCGAGCAGTACATGAGCCCGAAGCAACTCGAGCACTTCAGAAAAATCCTCAACCAGCTCAAGATCGAGTTGTCGCAGGATATCGACCGCACGGTGCATACCATGCAGGACGAGGCGACGGTGTTCGCCGATCCCAACGATCGCGCCAGCCAGGAGTCCGACATGGCGCTCGAACTGCGTAACCGGGATCGCGAGCGCAAGCTGATCAAGAAGATTGACGAAACCATCGGCAAAATCGATGGTGGCGACTACGGCTATTGCGAAAGTTGCGGCGTGGAGATCGGCCTGAAACGGCTGGAAGCCCGCCCGACCGCGACACTTTGCATAGATTGCAAAACGCTGGATGAATTGAGAGAACGGCAAGTCGCCAAGTAAGGCTCGCGTTCGACCGCTGCGGTGCCCGTGGCCCGCGGCGGAGCAACAAATCCATGACGCCGGACGGCAACACCCCGGCATACCACCATTCGGAACAAGTCAACGCCCCGCAATGCGGGGCGTTATGTCGTTACGATAGGCGCTTGTCATGATCGATGTGCGGAACTTTGTACGCCGCATCGGGACAAACGAACGAGGATGCGGACTGCATGCTGTCCGATGACGATCAACCACAAAAGATTGAGATGAGAATGTTCGAAAAAATCCAGAATCCCCGTGAAATCCGATTGCGCCTCAACCTGAATCAGCAGGAATTCTGGGGACAGATCGGCGTGACCCAGAGTGGCGGCTCCCGTTACGAAAGCGGCCGCAACATGCCCAAGCCGGTGCGGGAACTTCTCCGGCTGGTCCATGTAGACCAGATCGACCTGAAGAAAATCAACAAAGGCGACGTCGCCCTGATTTCTTACCTGAAACTGACGCAGCCGGCTCTTTACCGCCGCCTGAAGTCCGAAGTCAGCACGCGCGCACCGCGCCGCCGCGCCCGTCGCTAGGCGTTACGGCGTTACGCTGACCGGGAACCCCAGCGCGCGAATGCGCTGGGCGAAGGTTTCCAGTAGCTCGGACGACAGTGCAGACAGCCGCGGTGCCTCCGGCTGGAAGGATTGCCGCGCCAGCCCATAGAGCAGCACGCCCTGCAGCGGAATACGTTCCGCCCGGCACTTGCGCAGGAAATCGGCATACGCCTCCCGCTCCACTTCATCCGGGCCCGCTCCGTCAATCGCAAACAGGCAAGTCTGGACCCGTGTAGGGCAGAGTTGCGCCGCGGCCGCAAGATTGCCGCGGACCCGGGCCATTCCAATCCGGGTGTTGTTGACCGCGCGCATACCCGCATCCGTCGCACGATCCAGCTTGAACCAGACTTCGCCATTCAGGGCAGCGAGCTTCTTGACCCCGCGCTGGACCCCTTCACGCTGCATGAGGCTGCCGTTGGTGATCAGCACCGTCTTTACCGATTCCGGCACGCCGGCCTGTTGGCGTATTTCGCCGATCAGATCGATAACCTGCTCGAATTCCGCCGCGCTGGTCGGCTCACCGTTGCCCGACAGGGCAATGTCATTCAAATGGCGCGCATCCGAAGGAACTCGCGTGGCGAGAAAATCTCCCTGCAGTACATCGTGCAAAAAACCCCTCAGTTCCCGCCCCAATAGCTCCAGATCCACCGGCGGGGTTGCTCCCCGGGTCAAATCCGGCACCTGGCAGTAAATGCAGCGCCAGTTGCAGGCATTGTTCGTGTTCAGGTTGACGCCGATGGACACGCCACCGGCACGTCGGGATACGACGGGATAGATATAGCGCAGCCCCGCGCTTTCGCGGCTGTGGTCGGCAACGGTCAGACGGGCTGGTGTCGATCGGGGCATTACGGTATCAACAAATATGTTTCTGAATCATAAGTTTAACACCCGATTTCGAGAATCCACGCGGAATTTGGCTCACGACGCCTGTGCCCGACTCAAGCTGCCACGCAACTGGCGCCGCTTCGTGGCACGTCATCGGAATAGGTTGTAGTACCTGATAACAAGAACAAGAGGCAGGAGGCGGCCGATTTCGAAGAATTTGCCAAAAAAAATGGCACAGTGTCCTTGAAAGGGATTTGTGCGCGGCACGAACAAGAAAAGAAAAAATTGGCGGAATGGGTAGGTCAAGATGCGAGTCTCCACGAGCCTCTTCAGGCGCTCGCTATCCGGCCCTCGGCCGCGTTAAGCGCGAACGCGCGGCAAGGCGCCAATCGAACCCACACTCTTTATGGCGGAGGGTGAGGGATTCGAACCCCCGATACCCTTGCGAGTACGCCTGATTTCAAGTCAGGTGCATTCAACCGCTCTGCCAACCCTCCGCTGCCACTCTGCCGATTTTAGCTCCGGCGTAACCTAAAAGGCAGGTTAGCCTTCACCGGGTGAAGCTATGCGTCACCAACTCCGACGTAACCTGAACGGTTAGTCTACGCAAGCACCGGCTTCGCAGGCGCCAAGACCGGTGCATTTAACCGCTCTGCTACCCTTCCGTGTGTTGTTGCATGACCACGCCATTTTAGTACTGTCCACCCTGCAACGCGCATTAGCCTACACTGGGTGATGTGATGCATCGAATGACGGTGCGCATGATACCGCAGCACGCCAGAGTGCCTTGCGAGCCATTGAAACTTTGATTGCAGTTAAGTAGTCTTAACGACTGTAATTTCCTTCTAGGAGGCTGTAACAATATGCAACCTGAAATCCAGTACGGTTCACAGTCCGGATCACTGTCTGTTGCTCAGAACAAGGTACTGCGTAACACTTATCTGCTGCTCGCGCTGACCATGGTGCCCACCGTCATCGGCGCATTCATCGGCATTTCGACGGGTGGCATCATCATGCAACATCCGATCATGGCCTCGCTGCTGATGATCGGCGCCGTCATCGGATTGCAGTTCGCCATTGCCGCCAATCGTAACAGCGGTCTGGGCGTGGTGCTGTTGCTCGGCATGACATTCATTCTCGGCTGGTGGCTGGGGCCACTGCTGAACTTCGCCTTGAAGCTGCAGAACGGTCCTCAACTGATTGGCATAGCGGCGGTCGGCACGGGCGGCATTCTGGTGGTGATGAGCCTGATCGCGACCACGACGAAAAAGGACTTCAGCTTCATGGGCAAGTTCCTGTTCGTGGGCATGATCGTGCTTCTGCTGGCGATGCTGGCGAACATGTTCTTCCAGATTCCGGCGCTGGCCCTGACGATCTCGGCCCTGGTCGTCGTCGTGTTTTCGCTATTCCTGCTGCACGACGTCAGCCGCATCGTCACTGGTGGCGAGACCAACTACATCATGGCGGCAACCGGCGTTTACATCAGCCTGTACAACATTTTCGTAAACCTGCTTTCGTTGCTCATGGCATTTACCGGCCAGCGCGACTGATTACAGTTGGCGATACAAAAAGGGCGGCATGAGGCCGCCCTTTTTTTCGCCCTGAATCCAGGTCAACGTTCGAATACCGCGATCGATTCGACGTGGGAAGTGTGCGGAAACATGTTGATTACGCCGGCCGCAGCAAGCCGGTATCCGTGAACGTTTACCAGCACGCCGGCGTCCCGCGCAAGCGTCGCGGGACTGCAGGAGACGTAGACAATGCGCACCGGCGGCATTTCACCCAGCGCCTTCACCAGTTCCATCGCGCCGTCCCGCGGCGGATCGATGAGTATCCGGTCGAAAGGCGCCAGTTCCTTCCAGCCCTGCGCCGTGATCTTGAACAGATCGCGATCGAGAAAACTACATCGATCTGCCAGTCCGTTGAGGACGGCGTTACCGTACGCCCGCTGCACCAGGCGCGAGTTGCCTTCGATACCCAGCACCTGCGCACCACGCCGGGCAATCGCCAGCGAGAAATTGCCCAGGCCGCAGAAAAAATCCGCGATGCGCTCTCCCGGTTGCGGATCGAGCAGGGTAATCGCCCGACGCACAAGCACCCGGTTGATCTCGTGATTGACCTGGGTAAAATCAGTCGCGTCGAAGGGAAAGACGAGGTCGAAGTCCGGGATGCGATATTGCAGCGGTATCACTTCCTGGGGAAACAGTGGATAGACCGAATCGGGACCTTTCGGCTGCAATAACAGTTGCACGCGATGTGCGGTGGCAAACGCCTTGAGCTTTTCGACGTCCGCATCGTCCGGCGGTTCGATCACGCGAAGAACCAGCACGTCGACGGCGTCGCCGACGGCCAATTCGACCTGCGGCAGACGCTCGCGGATGGACAACGAGGCAATCAACTCGCGCAATGGGAGCAACAATGCGGAAATGCGTGCCGGCACGACTTCGCACGTCTGCATGTCGACGACAAAACTGCTGCGCCGCTCGCGAAAACCGACCAATGTTCCCTTCTTGGCGACATAGCGTGCGGAGAACCGCGCCCGATATCGGTATTGCCAGGTGGGTCCGTGGATCGGCGAAAGGATGGTCTCGGGGGTCACCTTGCCGATGCGCGTGAGATTGTCTTCGAGCACGCGCTGCTTCGCCGCCACCTGGGCACGCGGCTCGATGTGTTGCATGCTGCAACCGCCGCAGACACCGAAATAACGGCAACGGGGTTCCACCCTCGATACGGATGCCCGGATGATCCGTTTCGCTTCCGCGAGTTCGTAGCTCGGTTTGCGCTGGAAAGAGACGTACTCGACCGTTTCGCCGGTCAATGCGCCCTCGATGAATATGACTTTGCCGTCGAGATGCGCGACTCCCCGCCCTTCCTGATCGAGCGATTCGACCCGCACCGCGGGGCTTACCGGGCCCAGTTTCACTGCCAGCCTGCGAGGAATTCCCGCCAGTGATCTTCGCCGGTCTTCGACATAGTGGTGCGCACCAGTTCGCATTCGCGGCGGTACTGCGCCTCATCGAGTACGCCGCGCACCAGCTGGAAACGCTGGTAAAGCAGATACGTATTGGCGACGTCGGTCTCGCAGTAGTTGCGGATTGCCGCTATGTGCCCCTGCTGGAACGCATCCCATACCTTCGAGCCGTCCATGCCGAGTTTTCCGGGCAGGCCGATCAATTGCGCCATCTGGTCGAGCGGAGCATTTCCCCTGCCCTGATACATCGCCAGCACATCCATCAGATCGAGATGGCGGCTGTGATAACGGCTGATGTAGTTGTTCCATTTGAAATCGCGATCGTCTTCACCCATGTCCCAGAAGCGCGCCGCTTTTACGCCGTGGACCATTGCGCGGTAGTTCAGAACCGGCAAGTCGAAGCCGCTGCCGTTCCACGACACCAGTTGCGGGGTATATTTCTCCACACCGTCGAAGAAGCGCTTCACCAGATCGCGTTCCGGCTCGTCCGGCTCCCCCAGCGACCAGACGCGGAAGCTGTCGCGGTCGCGCAACGCGCAGGAAATGGCGACCACGCGATGCAGGTGCAGGGGCAGGAATTCGCTGCCGGTGGCCTCGCGCCGGCGATCGAAGGCCAGCTTCGCCACCTCCGCATCGCTGATTTGCGCCTCATGGCTGTAGAGCTTGCGCAACCCTGCAACATCGGGGACCGTTTCAATATCGAATGCGAGAATGGGTGTCATGAATGCAATGCCTGAACGGTTGGCGCGCTCCATCGCCGCGAACCGCCCGTTGTTCAAAATATTAAGGGCGTGAGAATACCGGAAATGCCGGCATACCCCGCAACTTTAGTCGTCATTTCCCGACAGCGTGGGTGAGGAGGAATCCGGGGATCATGCGGCGCAGCAAGCCGTTGCATTGAACGCCGCCATCGGCCGAATGTCCGATGATAGACTCTGCAAAAAATCAAGCATCACATGGAGAGAATTTCGTGAGATCGCTCGCCAGCCTGAGCCCGGAACCGCAAGCTGCCGTTGCGCATCCGGCATTCGTGAAAAATGCGCGGCTGCTCGAATGGGTTTCGGAAATCGCCCGGCTTGCCAGGCCGACAAGCATCCACTGGTGCGACGGATCGCAGGCCGAATACGAAGATCTGTGTTCCCGGCTGGTCGCCGGCGGCACCTTCCTTAAACTCAATCCCGCAAAACGCCCTGGCAGCTATCTTGCGTTGTCCGATCCCTCGGACGTAGCCCGGGTCGAGGATCGCACGTTCATCTGCAGCGCCAGCAAACTGGATGCCGGTCCCACCAACAACTGGCTCGATCCGCAGGAAATGAAGCGCAAGCTGTTGCCGCTGTTCGACGGCGGCATGCAGGGCCGGACGATGTATGTCGTGCCATTTTCCATGGGGCCGATCGGCTCCCCTCTTTCCCAGACCGGCGTGCAGATAACGGATTCCGCATACGTGGCGGTCAGCATGCGCATCATGACGCGCATGGGCCGGCCGGTTCTCGAAGCGCTCGGCACCGACGGCAGCTTCGTCCCCTGCCTGCATTCCGTCGGCATGCCGCTTGCACCCGGACAGGGCGATGTATCGTGGCCCTGCAACAAGGATCACAAGTACATCGTGCACTTTCCCGAGGAAAATGCCATCTGGTCGTATGGCAGCGGTTATGGCGGCAATGCCTTGCTGGGCAAGAAGTGTCTTGCGCTGCGCATCGCGTCGAACATGGGGCGGCGGCAGGGCTGGCTCGCGGAACACATGCTGATCCTGGGCGTGGAGTCCCCGCAGGGCAAGAAGAGCTATGTGGCCGCGGCGTTTCCCAGCGCGTGCGGCAAGACCAACTTCGCGATGATGATTCCGCCTGCCGCATTCAAGGGCTGGAAGGTCACGACGATCGGCGATGACATCGCGTGGATCAAGCCCGACGGGAAGGGCCGGCTGCGCGCGATCAACCCGGAATACGGCTTTTTCGGCGTGGCCCCCGGCACGTCCGAAAAATCCAACCCGAACGCGATGGCCACGTTGCACGCCAACTGCATTTTCACCAACGTGGCCCTGACACCCGACGGCGACGTCTGGTGGGAAGGCATGACGGACCAGCCTCCCGCGCAGCTTACCGACTGGCGAGGTGAGGCGTGGACGCCGGGTTGCGGCCGTCCGGCGGCGCACCCGAACGCACGCTTCACCGTTCCCGCGGCGCAATGCCCTTGCGTCGATCCCGATTGGGAAAACCCCGAGGGTGTGCCGATTTCGGCTTTCGTCTTCGGCGGCCGGCGCAGCACGACCATACCGCTGGTGATGCAGAGCTTCGGCTGGACGGACGGCATTTACATGGCGGCCACTCTCGGTTCGGAAACCACGGCCGCCGCCACGGCAAAGGTCGGCGAGGTACGCCGCGATCCGATGGCAATGTTGCCGTTTTGCGGTTATCACATCGGCGACTACTTCGAACACTGGCTGGCCATGGGGCGCGGCATCGAGCACCCGCCGCGGATTTTCTGCGTGAACTGGTTCCGCAAGGACGCCGGCGGAAAATTCCTGTGGCCCGGCTACGGCGAGAACATGCGCGTGCTGAAATGGATCGTGGATCGCTGCGAGGAAAGCGCTGGTGCGATGGAGAGCCCATTGGGCTGGATGCCGCGCCATGACGACCTGGAACTGGACGGGCTCGGCCTGAATGCGGAACGCTTCGCGGAATTGATGGGACTGGACCGGGGGGCGTGGTTGCGCGAACTCGATTTGCATCAGGAGTTGTTCGCGAAACTCGACAATCACCTGCCGGAAGAATTCCTGGCCAAACGCGAGTCCCTGCTCGCCAGCCTGCAGCGCTCGCCCGAACGCTGGACCGCCTGCTGACGACATCGGCGCAATCGCGCCCTATTCGGCCGGAAATACGCCGGTGGAAAGATAACGGTCGCCGCGATCGCAGACGATCGTGACGATGGTTGCGTTTTCGACTTCCGCCGACACCTGCAAGGCAGC
Source organism: Burkholderiales bacterium (assembly GCA_036394495.1). Taxonomy (GTDB): domain Bacteria; phylum Pseudomonadota; class Gammaproteobacteria; order Burkholderiales; family JACQAP01; genus JACQAP01. Next base: position 4,928 of record DASWEZ010000162.1, on the reverse strand, counting down.
CCAGAGTGCGCCACCCGAGGAGATGCCCGCGAAGATGCCTTCTTCGCGCGCCAGACGCCGGGTCATGTCCTCGGCGTCCTGTTGCGCAATCTCGACTACACGATCTACGCGTTTGCGATCGAAAATGCGCGGCAGATAGGCTTCCGGCCATTTGCGGATGCCCGGAATCTGCGAGCCCTCAGTGGGCTGACAGCCGACAATGGTGATGGCGGGATTTTTTTCCTTGAAATACCGCGCGCATCCCATGATGGTACCGGTGGTGCCCATGCTGCTGACGAAATGCGTGATCTGCCCGTGGGTGTCGCGCCAGATCTCCGGAGCCGTTCCCTCGTAGTGAGACAGCGGATTGTCGGGGTTGGCGAACTGGTCGAGGATCAGGCCTTCTCCCCGCGCTTGCATCTGTTCGGCAATGTCACGCGCTTTTTCCATACCGCCTTCTTTCGGCGTCAGCACGAATTTTGCGCCGAATGCCGCCATGCTTTGACGGCGTTCGATCGAAAGATGCTCCGGCATGACCAGGATCATGCGGTAGCCGCGCATCGCGGCGACCATCGCCAGGGCAATGCCGGTATTGCCGCTGGTCGCTTCTATCAGCGTGTCGCCCGGCTTGATCTGTCCGCGTTCCTCGGATTTGCGGATCATCGAAAGTGCCGGCCTGTCCTTCACCGATCCGGCAGGGTTGTTGCCTTCGAGTTTTGCAAAGATGACGTTGCTGGTTTCGCCCGGAATGCGCTTCAGGCGCACCAGGGGCGTATTGCCCACGAAATCATCGAGGGTTTTGCCGATGCCGACGGGATTACGATCCATACGCAGAATTCTACTCGGGCGAGGGCGTCAGCGGTTCTGAAGCAGCCACCCGACATAGCGGCCCACGCCGGTCTGCACATCGGAAAACGGCGTCGCATAGCCCGTGCCGCGCAGGTCCTTCACGTCGGCTTCGGTGAAACTCTGATACTTGTCCTTGAGTCCGGGCAAAAATGGGCCGTATTCGATGATCCCCTGCGCCTTCAGTTCGGAAAGCGTCAACGCACTCTTTCCTTCCGCTTTGCGCAGGCCATTGATTGTCGCGACCGCGATGTCGTTGAAGGTTTGCGAGGCGCCGGTGCCGCAGTTGAATATCCCGGACTTTCCGGGATTGTCGAGGAAGTAGAGGTTGACCCTGACCACGTCGTCGACCGAGATAAAATCACGCCGCTGCTCGCCCGCCTCAAAGCCGCCACTGCCTTCGAACAGTTTCACTTTCCCGGTTTCGCGAAACTGGTCGAAGCAATGCATCGCAACCGAGGCCATCCTTGCCTTGTGCGTTTCGCGCGGCCCGTAGACGTTGAAATAGCGCAATCCGACCACCTGCGCGCTGTTGTCCTCCCAGCGCCTGCGCACGATCTGATCGAACAGGAATTTCGAGTAACCGTAGACATTGAGCGGCTTCTCATTGGCGCGACCCTCCTTGAACACCGGTCCGGCGCCGTACACCGATGCGGAAGAAGCATAGATCAGCGGCACGGATTCGGACTGGCAATAGACGAGCAGGTCGGACGAATAACGGAAATTGTTATCCATCATGTACCGGCCGTCGCTCTGCATGGTGTCCGAACACGCACCCTGATGCAGGATGGCGGCGATTTCCCCATCGAACGAGCCTGCATCCAACGCGGCGCGGAAGTGTTCCTTGTCCAGGTAATCGGCAATTTCGCAATCCGCCAGATTGCGGAACTTGTCAGCGCGGCTCAGGTTGTCGACGGCGAGGATATTGGTCTCGCCGCGAGCGTTCAGCGCCCTGACCAGGTTGGAACCGACAAATCCGGCTGCGCCGGTGACGACGATGAGCATATGCGGTTTTAGGAAAAGAGTTCTTCGGGATGAACCACTGCAGTGCCGAGTTTCCCCACGACGATGCCCGCCGCCTTGTTGGCGAGTTGGACTGCTTCTACAAAGCTCGCGCCCGCCGCCAGCATGACGCCCAGAATGGCAATCACCGTATCTCCCGCACCGCTCACATCGTACACTTCCCGCGCCACGGCGGGGATGTGGAAGGGCCCGCTCTCGCGATACAAGGTCATGCCCTCCTCGCTACGGGTAATGAGCAGTGCCTCCAAATCGAGGTCGCGGCGCAGCTTCTGCGCACGCTCGGTCAGATCATCCTCACTTTTCCAGCGCCCGGCGACCTCGCGGAACTCGGATTTGTTCGGCGTGAGCAGCGTGGCGCCTTTGTAGCGCGAATAGTCGTCGCCTTTCGGATCGACCAGAACGGACTTTCCCGCCGTACGGGCCGCTGCGATCATGCGTTCGATATGCTTGAGTCCGCCCTTGCCATAGTCGGACAGAATGACCAGATCGGCATTTTTCAGCCTGGCCTCGAAGTCGGCAAGCTTCGACATCAGCACTTCGTGACCCGGCTCGGTCTCGAAGTCGATGCGCAAGAGCTGCTGCTGGCGGCCGATGACCCGCAGCTTGATCGTGGTAGCCAGCGCCGGATCCCGGTGCAACTGCGCGTCGATGCCCTCGGCCTTGAGTAATTCCTGAATGCGGGCGGCCGCCTCGTCTTCGCCGACGACGGACAACAGGCTGGCGCCGGCCCCTATTGCGGCGATGTTGCGCGCCACATTGGCTGCACCGCCCAGGCGTTCTTCAGTTCGGCCCACTCTTACAACCGGCACCGGAGCCTCCGGCGAAATGCGATTGACGTCGCCGAACCAATAGCGATCGAGCATTACGTCGCCGACCACCAGCAGCTTCGCCTTCTCGACTACTTCGCGTCCGATCACTGCGGCCTGCCCATGGAAAAATATTCAATACCGGCCTCGCGCATCATGGCCGGGTCGTAAAGGTTGCGTCCGTCGAAAACCACCGGCGACTTCAGGCGCTTTTTCATGTCCTCGAAATCGGGACTGCGAAATTCCTTCCACTCCGTGACGATGATCAGCGCATCGGCGCCGTCGAGCGCGCCGACAGTGGAAGTCGCAAAGCGAACGTCGGGTTCCTTGGCGAAGACCCTCTTCGCCTCTTCCATGGCCACCGGATCGTAGGCGCTGATGCTGGCTCCGCGCGCGAGCAGGCCGTTGATCACCACGCGGCTGGGCGCTTCCCGCATGTCGTCGGTATTCGGCTTGAACGACAGGCCCCAGACCGCGAAATGCCGCCCGTCCAGTTGCTCGCCGAAACGCCCGCGGACTTTCTCCAGAATGCGCTGCTTTTGCGTGCGATTGGCTTTTTCCACGGAATCGACGATCGTCAACTGCATCCCGTACTCGCCGGCGGTGTGCTGCAACGCCTGGATGTCCTTGGGAAAACATGAGCCACCATAACCCACGCCGGCATACAGAAAGTCATAACCGATGCGCTGATCGGAACCGATGCCATGACGCACCGATTCGATGTTGGCACCGAGTTTTTCCGCCAGGTTGGCCAGCTCATTCATGAACGAGATGCGTGTCGCCAGCATCGCGTTGGCGGCATACTTGGTGAGTTCCGCCGAGCGTGGATCCATCACCAGAATACGATCGTGATTGCGCAAAATCGGCGCATAGAGCTGGCGCATGATCTGCGTCGCACGTTCGTCGGAACTGCCCACGACGATACGGTCCGGGCGCATGAAATCACCGACCGCCGCGCCTTCCTTGAGGAATTCCGGATTCGACACCACGCTGAACGGCAGTTCCAGGCCGCGGGTCCTGAGTTCGTCCGCTATGGACGCACGCACCCGTTCGGCGGTGCCGACCGGAACCGTGGATTTGTTAACGACCACACGATATTCGCTCATGCTGCGGCCGATGCTACGCGCGGCCGCAATGACGTAGCGCATGTCCGCGGATCCATCCTGATCGGACGGCGTTCCCACCGCGATGAATTGCACGGCGCCATGGGCGACGCTTTCCTCGATATCGGTGGTGAATCTCAAGCGGCCCGCGGAGACGTTGTGACTGACCAATTGCTGCAGCCCCGGTTCGTAGATGGGCATGCCGCCGCCGCGAAGCAGGGCGATCTTTTTTTCGTCGGTGTCGAGGCAGATCACGTCGTTGCCGAGATCGGCGAAACACGCCCCCGACACCAATCCGACATAGCCGCTGCCGATGATGCTGATTTTCATTTCTACGCCTCCGGAACTGTGATCTCTCGGTTGATCCGAGCCAGCACCGCCAATGGGTCGGCAGCGCGGGTGACCGACCGGCCTATGACCAGGTAACTCGCTCCGGATTCAATCGCAACCTGCGGCGTCATCACGCGCTTCTGGTCGCCCGCAGCATCCTCGGGCAAACGTATGCCCGGCGTTACGCGCAAAAAACGGCTGCCGACTTGATCCCGGATCGCCGCCGCCTCATGGGCCGAGCACACCACGCCGTCGAGACCGCAATCCGCCGCCAGTTGTGCGAGTTTCATGGCCTCGACGAATGGGCTCGCCTCGATGCCGACCTCGCGCAGATCCGGCTCGGCCATGCTGGTCAGCACGGTCACCGCGATCAAATGCAGCTTGCGCGGCGCGAATTCGATCGCCTCCCGCGCGGCACTCATCATCGTCCGTCCGCCAAGCGCGTGGACATTGACCATCCAGACGCCTAGCTGCGCGGCGGCCCTGCAGGCCTGTGCCACGGTATTCGGGATATCGTGAAACTTCAAATCGAGGAAGACATCGAAGCCGCGTTGGACAATCGTTCCAACAAATGCCGGGCCCGCGGTAGTGAATAATTCCTTGCCGACCTTCAATTTGCAGGCCGACGGTTGCAAACGATCGACCAGGGCCATCGCGGACTGCGCGTCGGCATAGTCCAGCGCAACGATCACGCGCGAGTTCATCCGGCAAATTCCCTTTCCTCGGTACGCCGTGGCGGATAGGTTTCCCAGCCATTGCACGCCGGACAATGCCAGTAGAACTGGCGCGCCTTGAAGCCACAGCTTTCGCATCGGTAGAGGGCCAGGCTGCGGGTGTGCTG
>DASWEZ010000161.1:0-28901 GCA_036394495.1 Burkholderiales bacterium | reverse complement strand
ACATTGTTCGCCAAGATCACGGGCACCGTGAACTTCGCGATCAAGGGCCCATTCAAGAAAAAGACCGTAAGCGTCCTGCCGGCGTAAGGTTTCCCGCTTCAAGCCAAGAAGCCCTATCGATCCGGTAGGGCTTTTTTGTTTACGGTACTTCTTTTAGCCACAGAGGACACAGATACCCTACGTGCGCAGCACGTCGGAGTACCCTTTTAGGTCACAGAGAAAAAAGAAGAAGGAATCGAACTAGATATTGTGCGGAGGGACGTTTCGATATTCGAGCCACTATCCACACTCTCAGTCCCTGCACTTTCCAAACAATTATTAGTTTTTTGATTTCCTCTGTGTCCTAAAAGGGTACTCCGACGTGCTGCGCAGGTAGGGTATCTGTGTCCTCTGTTGCCAAAATGGTTTAGATATGAAATTCATCGACGAATCCAACATCGAAGTCCACGCCGGAAAAGGCGGGGACGGCAGCGCCAGTTTCCGGCGCGAGAAATTCATCCCGCGCGGCGGTCCTGACGGCGGGGACGGCGGTCGCGGAGGCAGCATACTTGCCATAGCAGATCGCAACATCAATACGCTGGTCGAATATCGCTATGCCCGCATCCATCGGGCGCGCAACGGCGAAAAGGGTCGCGGGGCCGACTGCTACGGCGCGGCCGCGGAGGACGTCACATTGCGTTTTCCCGTCGGCACCGTGGTGACCGACATCGAGTCAGGCGATGTTCTGGCGGACCTCGCTACTCACGATCAGACTGCCGTGCTGGCCAAAGGCGGCCAAGGCGGGCTGGGCAATATCCATTTCAAATCGAGCACCAATCGCTCGCCGCGCCAGTTCACGCCGGGCACGCTCGGCGAGAGCCGCCGATTGAAGCTCGAACTCAAGGTCCTGGCCGACGTCGGCCTGCTGGGCATGCCGAATGCGGGAAAATCGACTTATATCCGGTCCGTTTCCGCGGCGCGGCCCAAGGTCGCCGATTACCCCTTCACCACGCTGCATCCGAATCTCGGCGTGGTACGCGTGGACGAAAACCGCAGTTTCGTCATCGCGGACATCCCCGGCCTGATCGAAGGCGCGTCCGAAGGCGCCGGACTGGGCCACCAGTTCCTGCGTCATCTGCAGCGGACCCGGCTGTTGCTGCACCTGGTCGACCTGGCCCCCTTCGACGAGAGCGCGGATCCCGCGAATGATGCGCGCGCCATTGTCGAAGAGCTGCGCAAATACGACGAATCGCTGTTCCGCAAGCCCCGCTGGCTGGTGTTGAACAAGATCGATCTGATCCAGCCGGAAGACCGTGAGGAAAGGATCCAGAGTTTCCTGTCGGCGTATACGCGTCTGGTTTCCAGGCCCGAGAAAACCTTTATCATTTCGGCGCTCACCGGCGAAGGCGGTCGCGAGCTCACCTTCGCGATCATGGAACACCTGCAACGTACCGCCAGAACCGAGCCCGCCGAGCATGCGGAAGACACCGAATAACCGGCCGCCGCGAAAGACATGAAGTCCGCGCAATGAAATCCGTCGCCGCAGAAGCCAGACGCCTGGTCGTCAAGGTCGGAAGCAGCCTGGTCACGAACGAAGGCCAGGGACTCGACCATGCCGCGCTTGCGCGCTGGGCGGAGCAGATCGCCGAACTCAAACGGCGCAAGAAGGAGGTCGTCCTGGTGTCGAGCGGCGCAGTCGCGGAAGGCATGCAGCGGCTGGGTTGGAAGCGCAGGCCGAACGCGCTTCACGAATTGCAGGCTGCGGCCGCCGTCGGCCAGATGGGCCTGGTCGAAGCATATGAATCGTGCTTTCGCAAGCATGACCTGCATACCGCCCAGATTCTGCTGACACATGAAGATCTCGCGGACCGCAAGCGCTATCTCAATGCCCGCTCGACGCTGCGAACGCTTCTCGACCTGGGCGTCATCCCGGTCATCAACGAGAACGATACGGTTGCCACCGACGAGATTCGTTTCGGCGACAACGACACGCTGGCCGCACTCGTCACCAACCTGATCGAGGCCGATGCGCTGGTGATCCTGACCGACCAGCCCGGGCTCTACACCAAGGACCCGCGACGCCATGCGGACGCCGAACTGGTCGGCGAAGCCAGGGCCGGCGACCCCGCGCTGGAAAAAATGGCGGGTGGCGTGGGCAGCCATATCGGCAGCGGCGGAATGCTGACGAAAGTGCTCGCGGCGAGGCGTGCCGCGCGCAGCGGCGCAGCCACCATAATCGCCTCCGGTCGCGAACCCGACGTCCTGGTTCGGCTCGCTTCCGGCGAGGCGATAGGCACGCAGCTCAACGCGGAGACATTGACACTCGCGGCACGCAAGCAATGGATGGCGGATCACCTGCAGGTGCGCGGCAAGCTCAAGCTGGACGATGGCGCGGTGCGCGCGCTCAAGACCGACGGAAAGAGCCTGCTGCCGATCGGTGTTTTCGAAGTGGCGGGGGAATTCGAGCGCGGCGAGGTCGTGAGTTGCCTGGACGCACAGGGGCGAGAGATCGCGCGTGGACTGGTCAACTACAGCGCCGCCGAAACACGCAAGATCCTCAAATCGCCGAGCCATGAAATCGAGGCCCGCCTCGGGTATATCGACGAGCCCGAGCTCATCCACCGGGACAACTTGGTTTTGCTCTGAAGGAGCAAACCCAAGTTGCGGCGGACACTAATGCGGCCGTGCCGCGTTACGTGGGAGCCACAATCTCGTTTTGCTCTGAAGCAGAACAAGGTTGCAGTCAGGGCTAACGTCTGCGCTAGCCGACGTTAAGTACCGAAGGTACGTGCCGGAACTACAACTTAGTCCTGCTCCGAGTTCCTCTGCCTTCCCGCTACCGGTTCTTGTCGGTTACGTTGTTCAGTGGATTTCCGGCCAGATTGGCGATCAGGTCTTTTTCGTTGCGACCGGCAATCGCCTCGATGTCGCAGAAATAGTCCTTGTACAACGCGAAGCGGAAATCTCCGCTCATTCTTGCGATCTTGCGCCATTGGACGTCCGGCACCTTTGTCCATTCGCCGTCCTTGACACCGAGCGCATAGACTTTGTATTCGGAAGTCTTGCAGCGCAAGCCTTCATAACTCGTGTTGATCGCGCCGGACGGCGATTTGATCACGGCGCTGTAGCGAATGACCCGGTCCGCACCGACCGATACCGAATTGCGGTCGATGTAAAAGTGATTTGCCGAATTCCGGCGCGGCAGGAATTCCAGCAGGCTGGAATCCTGCGGATAAGGCGGCAATGCCACTTCGATTTCCTTGAATTTCTTTTCCTCGATCACGCCGCCGATGTCCTCCGTCATGCCCCGTTGCGGCGCCTTGATGTTGGGAGCGGTGGAACCTCCGCAGCCGCCCAGCGCGACTGCAAGTACGGCAAACGCCGCGATCAGCGCAAATGCCGATTCGGGATCACCGGACAACTTCATTTGTAGACGTGCTCCCGCGTCAGCGGATAAGGCACCGAGCCGTCCGGCATGGGCTTCGTTCCGAGTATCTGGAAGATCGAGATCCAGCCGCGATCGAACGCGTGTGCCGAGCCGGCCATGTAGATGCGCCAGATGCGATACATCTTCTCGCCTACGATCCGGCGCGCCTCTTCCTGTCTGGCTTCCAGCCTGCCCACCCATTCCCACAGGGTCTTCGCATAGTGCGGCCTGAGGCATTCGGCATCCCAGGGCTCCAGGCCCTGACCCGACATCTCGGTAAGGACGCGGGAGACGTGTACCAGCTCGCCTCCGGGAAATACGTATTCGTCGACGAAATCGCCGATACCGCTGCCGAGCTCGGCGTCCTCCAGCGAATTGGTCGTGATGCCGTGGTTCATCACCATCCCGCCCGGCCTGAGCAACCGGAAGATCTTGCCGAAATACGCCTTGAGGTTGCGCTTTCCCACGTGCTCGAACATTCCGACGCTGGCGATCTTGTCGAAGGGCTGCCCTTCGCCGACATCCCGGTAGTCCATCAGCCGCACTTCACAGCGGCCTTCGAGTCCGAGTTCCCTGATCTTTTCGGTGGCATAAGCATGCTGCTCCTCGGACAAAGTGATGCCGAGCGCCGTGACGTTGTAGTTCCTGGCCGCCCACAGGATCAGACCGCCCCAGCCGCAGCCTACGTCGAGGAGGCGCTCCCCGGACTTGAGGTCGAGCTTGCGACAGATGTGATCGAGCTTCTGCTCCTGGGCCGCGTCGAGCGTATCGTCGGGTGTCTTGAAATAGGCGCACGAGTAGACGCGGTTGCGGTCCAGCCACAACCCATAGAAATCGTTGCCGACGTCATAGTGGTGCTGGATGTTCTTGCGATCGGCCGGACGGGTGTGCCGCCACCACTTCCAGACGTTCGAACGGTTGTTGTAAGTGGTCAGATCGCCGGACACCAGTTCTTCGCCGAGGCGGATGGTCTCGCGAATGTCGCCTTCGAGGTCGAGATGGCCTTCGACGTAGGCCCGGGCGATCCGGCCCAGGCTGGGATTGGCAAGAGACATCAGCGCCTGCGGGGATTTGACCGTCAGGCGCAAGTGGGCGTCCTGGCCGGACCGGATGGTGTTGCCGTTCCAGAGCGTCATGCTGATAGGCAGGGCTGCACGCTTCAGGCGGTCCTCGAGCATGCCGATCATGCGGGATTCCAGCATCGCGCTCCTCGTAGTCCAGTTTTTTGAAAAACCAACGGCGGCCCAAAGGTCGCCGTTATTGTACTGGTTAGAGCGGCCAACGAGAAAACCGGTTTAGAACACCAGGTCCTTCAACAGGGAAGACGCCGTCCCTGCGCCGGCCTTGTCCATCGTCGCCGAATAGTTCGGATGATCCACGCCCAGGGACAGCGCGGCGCCGTCCTTCAGCGCCTGCTTCGCCGGTCCGGGCAGCTCGAAACGAAGGAAATGCACAGCCGAGGTCTTGTCGTCATTTTCCCGGTCGAGGTCTTCGTCGGCAATCGCATAGATGCGCGGCTGCCCCTCCACCTTGACCCAGACGCGGTCTTCGACCCCGATCAGCTTTGCCAGCGCCACGCGGCGCTCCTCGATGTCCGGATACTCGATCAACATCGTCGCCTTCCAGTTGCTGCCGTCGGGCACCAGCGGATTGTAGGAATCCAGCTCGTCGCGTATGCCCTCCTCCTCGAAGATGCGTTCCACGCGCAACATCTCCTGGATCTGGTAACGCATGGTCAGTTCGTCCTCGAACACCAGGGTCACATGCTCGCCGAGCTGCACGGTGCGATTCTTCTTGTGGGCCAGAACCCGTTCGCGGAATTCCTTGCGCGCCTTGGCGTATTGCTCCAGAGACATCAGGCTCTCTGCGGTGATCATGCCCATTTCAGTCCTCTTGTGGTCGTATCCGCCAGTGCGCATGGTCAAAGCCCGTAGGCAATGCGGATGAGCGTCAGCGGATGCTGTTTCTCGGCTGTGCCCCCGGCAAGGTCGCCATCCGAGATTCCCTGCCGTATGTGGCGGCCGGCGATGGCGCAGTCCGAACTCACGTAGTCGGGCGCCGTGGACGCCATCTGGCGGAAAACCGGCCGGCCGATTTTCATCGAGTCGGCAAAAAATTCCGCCTTTACCCCCCAGGTGCCGTCGTGACCCGCGCAACGTTCCACGGTGTTGACCTCGGTCTGCGGCACCAGTTCGAACACCTCGCGCGTCTTCTGCCCCATGTTCTGCACGCGCAGGTGGCAGGGAATGTGATATGAAACCTTGCCCAGCGGCGTCTTGAAATCCGTCCTGAGCAGCTCGTCGCGGTTGCGCATGATCAGGTATTCGAACGGATCGAACATCGCTTCCTGTACTGCCTTGACGTCGGCATCGTCCGGGAACATCAGCGGCAGTTCCTGCTTGAACATCAACGTACAGGACGGCACCGCAGTGAGTATGGCGTAACCCTCCCGGGCCAGTTTCGCCAGTACGGGAATATTGGCCTGCTTGAGCTTCGCAACGGTCTCAAGGTCGCCCAGTTCGAGTTTGGGCATGCCGCAACAGGCCTCTTTTCCGACGACGATGGCCGGGATCTCGTTGTGCTTGAGGATCTTCAGCAGATCGTGGCCGATGCCGGGTTCGTTGTAGTTCACATAACAGGTGGAGAAGATCGCCACCTTGCCGGGCGCATTCTTGCCGTCTTTGACTGGAAACGACGCATCCGGCTGTGCGCTGCCGCGGAATCGCGCACTAGTGTATTCCGGCAATACCCGGTCCTTGTGCACGCCGAGCACGGATTGCATCAGCTTGCGCGCGACCGGCGCCTTGTTGACCGCATTGACCATCTGTACCACGACCGGAATCGAGGCCAGCTTGCCGACTGCATCAGTGCTGGTGAGCAGCCTGTCGCGAAACGTCGTCCCGCCGTTTTTGAACTTGACCGCCTTGGCCCGCAGCATGAGATGCGGGAAGTCGATATTCCAGGGATGCGGCGGCACGTATGGGCACTTGGACATGTAGCACATGTCGCACAGATAACACTTGTCGACGACTTTGCCGAAATCGTGCCTGTCGACGCCATCGAGTTCGCCGGTCTTGCCTTCGTCGATCAGGTCGAACAACGTCGGAAACGCGGTGCAAAGGTTTACGCAGCGGCGACAACCGTGGCAGATGTCGAAAACCCGATGCATTTCCGCATGCACCTTGTCTTCGTCATAAAAGTCGGCAGCCTGCCAGGCAATCGGATGTCGTGTCGGCGCTTCGAGCGAACCTTCGCGGACGGTCATTTATGGGTGAGGGGCAAGGGGTGAGGAGCAAGGGGTGCGAAAACTCACACGCACGAGAGCCGGGGAATTGACCCCTCGTTCCTCACCCCTCACCCCTCACTTTGTTTGTTGCTAGTCCGTCAGCGCGTCCAATGCCTTCTGGAAACGGTTGGCGTGGGAACGCTCCGCCTTGGCCAGCGTCTCGAACCAGTCCGCGATTTCGTCGAAGCCTTCGTCACGCGCGCCCTTTGCCATGCCCGGGTACATGTCGGTGTACTCGTGGGTTTCGCCGGCGATTGCCGCTTTCAGATTGTCGCGCGAACGGCCGATCGGCAGGCCGGTGGCCGGATCGCCGACGGATTCCAGATATTCGAGGTGGCCGTGGGCGTGGCCGGTTTCGCCTTCCGCGGTTGAACGGAAGATCGACGCCACGTCGTTCTGCCCTTCCACGTCCGCTTTCGCAGCGAAGTAAAGGTAACGGCGGTTCGCCTGGGATTCGCCTGCGAATGCATCCTTCAGGCTTTTTTCGGTCTTCGAACCTTTGAGCGCTTTCATGATGACCTCCTGTTCTCTTTCAAATTGTGTCGATTCAGACAGCGGGCACGGAAAACCCCTCGCTATCACCCCTGAATTAGACTAAATCTAATCTGTAAACCAAGTGTAGGCATAGGCGCTGGCCAAGTCAACAATGCCTTGTAGCCTAGACATCGGGCCGTACAAAACAAATAACGAGATGCCGATCCGGGCGCGGTATGCAGGGCTGGCCGATCCACCGGAAAACCCCATCGATTCCCTGGCACCGGATCGCCCTTCATGACGAAAGCCGGAGCGGTTCGGATCCGTCCCAACGAAGCGCGCCGCAGCTCTTTGCGAGCGTCATTCGGCGTTTCCGGATGGCGATGATGCGCCGTCCGGCGCCTGATGGCCATGTATCTGCGCGGCATGAACGGTCAATGAGCGCGCCCCCGGGCGCGAAGACGCGGCTGTTTTACGCCCATTGTTCCGTGATATCCGAGCGGGTGCTGGCGCTGGCACTGGTCGCGGAAACCGTTTAGTCTTACGGCACTTTCCACGGGGAGAACAACGACTTTGCACCCGGGACAAGGAAATCCGCACACGGCGATTCCATGCTGACAAGAACAAATATCGGTCTCACCATAGAGCAGGACGAGCTGAAGGGATTTTCCAGAACCATTGCGGAAATCGAGTGGCTGCTTCTCGGCCTCGTCCTCATTTACCTGCTCGCCGGCGGTCCGCCGGACGAGGGTAAAGTCGCCATCCATGCCGCGCTTTTTTTCTTCACGGCCTTCATTCTCGGCCTGCACTATGTGCATTTCTACAAGCTGGAGAACCGCTCGAAGCTGATGTTCGAAAGCTGGGTGATGATCGTGTTCATCACCTGGGTGATCTGGTTCACGGGACAGATAAACAGCCCGCTGCTCAACCTCTATCTGCTGCCGATCATCGCCAGCGCGCTGATCTTCGGCAAACTGCCGACAGCCTTCAAGGTGGGCGCCATCATTGCCTGCCTCATGTTCTTTTCATATAACCCGAAATCGAAAACACTCCTTACGCTGCCGTTCTGGGGGGAACTCCTGGCGATTTCCGCGCCGATGATCCTGGTGGCCTACATCACCACCATGCTTTCAGCGGACATCCGCTATGCGGTGGACAAGATCAAGCAGGTGTCCGATACCGACGAGCTGACAGGCACCTACAACATGCGTGCCTTTTCATCGACTCTGCAGCGGGCCTTCCGGCAATCCGTTCGCTACGGCCACGCGCTGTCGGTGGTCATGATCGATTCCGACAATCTGAAGCAGATCAACGATACACATGGACATGAGACCGGCAACAGGCTCCTGCAGCATCTGGTGCGCTGCATACGCGAACAACTGCGCGGCTCGGACGTCATGGCACGCTTCGGCGGGGACGAATTCATCGTGCTGCTGCCGGAAACCAGCAACAAGGGCGCGATGGAAATGGCGGAACGCATCCGCAAAGCAGTCGAAATCTCGCGCCTGGATGTGCGTACCGGCGACACCAACATCACCGTAAGCCTCGGCGTCGCAAGCTATCCCGAGGATGGCGGCAATCTCGACGTCATTCTCGACAAGGCGGACAAAGCGATGTACCGCGCCAAGCAGCGCGGACGCAATCGCGTCATCGCCTATAGCGAGGACGACACGGTCTGATCCCGGGCGCCGTCGCGATGGCGGCCCGGCCGGAAGTAGCCGGCGTTCTCGAAGAAGCTTTCCTGTTCGTTTCCACCCCACCATCCCGGCACACCCAGCACCGGTAACGGCGAGAACTCGCGGCCGTGGCTCATGCGCGTCCGGTCCCATGCGTGCGCCGCAAGCAGCCGATCGGTATCGGCGACCTGCGACTTCAGAGGCTGCAGCGCAAACCCTTCCGGCACGTTCAGCAGTACCGCCTTGCCGGTCATGCCGACAAAGGGATCCAGCGCCTTCCGATAAAGCGCGTGGCCGAACAGGAAAAAGCGCATGCGCTGCCTGACCTCTTCGCGCCGTTTCCAGAACAGTTCCTTCCAGCGGAATTCGCGCACCAGTTCAAGCAGTGCAGCATCGCTCGAGAGGACTGCCACACCGTCCTCGTCGAACAGGGTGAGCGCGTCGCGCGCCGGCGGCCGATTGCCGGCTTTGACGCCGGACAATGACTCGTAGTGACGGGCGTTGATCACCGCCTTGGTCGTCGGAAAGGACATCCACACCAATGCGTTGAACAAGTCGTGCCAGTCGAGCGGGCGCATTTGCACCTCGCCCTTGAGGAAGGCGCGCTGTTCGAAGCCGTCAATGAACTCTTTCGATTTCGGCGCTTGCGCAACGAAACGCACACGCAGCCCCTGGGCATTGACCACCCTGCCGGCATCGTCGGCCAGCGAATTGAGCACGCCGGCATCCGGCCAGCCGATCTGCGGAAGGCGCGCGCCGACGGCCCGCAACGGCGCGAACATGTCGGAACGGTTCAGCCAGTCCGTATTCCAGTAGTCAGCCATTCAGGCGCGCGGGTGCGTTCGGGTAACATGCCTTCCTCGCAGTATAGCCATCCGGAAAAACGTATCGTGACCGAACAAGTGGATTGCGCCGTCATCGGCGCCGGCGTCGTCGGACTTGCCATCGCACGAGAGCTCGCCATTGCCGGGCGCGAAGTCATCGTCCTTGAAGCCGCGGATGCCATCGGCACGCATACCAGTTCGCGCAATTCCGAAGTCATCCATGCCGGCCTGTACTACCCGAAAGATTCCCTGAAAGCCCGCTTCTGCGTGTCCGGCAAGCGGCTGCTATACGACTACTGCGCCGGGCACGGCGTTCCCCACAGCAACATCGGCAAGATCGTCGTGGCGGTGACGGAAGACGAAATCGCCGCGCTGAAGAATTACGTGCAGAAAGCCGAGGGCAACGGCATCGCGGATCTGCGCTGGCTGTCACGCGAGAAACTGCGCGAAATGGAGCCCGCGGTGGAATGCGTCGCCGGCTTCCTGTCGCCCTCCACCGGCATCGTCGACAGCCATGCGCTGATGCTTGCCTACCAGGGCGATGCCGAGAACAGCGGCGCCGCCGTCGTGTTCAAGAGCCCGGTCGAATCCGGCGCGGTCGGCTCCGAGGGCATCGTGCTGAATGTGGGCGGCGATGAACCCATGACCATTGCCTGCAAGAGCGTCGTCAATTCAGCGGGCCTGCTCGCGCAGAATATTGCGCGCTCGATCGACGGCATGCCGGCGATCTTCATTCCTCCGCAATATTTCGCCAAGGCGCACTATTTCACTTTGTCCGGCCGGCCGCCGTTCCGACGCCTGGTCTATCCGGTGGCCAGTAACGCCCACCTCGGCGTGCATGTAACCGTGGATATGGCAGGCCAGATCCGTTTTGGCCCCGACGTATCCTGGGTCGATTCGGTGGACTACAGCTTCGATCACTCGCGCGAGCCGCTGTTTTACGAGGCGATCCGCAAGTACTACCCGGGATTGAAGGACGGCCAGCTGCAACCCGGTTACACGGGCATTCGCCCCAAGGTTTCCGGGCCGAAGGAACCGGCGGCCGATTTCATCGTCAGCGGTCCGCGGGACCATGGTATCGGCGGCCTGGTGAATCTTTTCGGCATCGAATCGCCGGGATTGACCGCTTCCCTTGCGATCGCCGGCCACGTAAGGGCGCTGCTGCAAGGTTAGACTGTCAACGATCCGCAGCGGGGGAAGAACGCATGGGAGCGATGGACCAGCTGGAGCAGGTGGAGAAAGCCAGCGTCGATGAATTGCGCAAGCTGCAGCTCGACCGGCTGCGCTGGAGCCTGAAGCACGCATATGAAAACGTGCCGCACTACCGCAACGCTTTCGATTCCGCCGGTGTCCACCCCGGCGACCTGAAACACCTCTCCGACCTGGCAAAGTTTCCGTTCACCACCAAGGCCGAGTTGCGGGACAACTATCCTTTCGGGATGTTCGCGGTGCCGATGAAGGACATCGTGCGGGTCCATGCGTCCAGCGGCACCACCGGCAAGGCTACCGTCGTCGGCTATACCAGGCAGGACATCGAAATGTGGGGCTCGGTAATGGCGCGCTCGTTGCGCGCGGCCGGCGCTCGCTCCACCGACATCGTGCACATTGCCTACGGCTACGGCCTGTTCACCGGCGGGCTCGGCGCGCACTACGGCGCCGAGGCGCTCGGTGCCACCGTCATTCCATCCGGCGGCGGCATGACCGAGCGGCAGGTCAGGCTCATCTGCGATTTCAAGCCCGACATCATCATGTGCACGCCGTCTTATCTGCTGGTGATCGCGGACGAATTCGTGCGCCAGGGACTGGACCCGGCGAAATCGTCGCCACGCGTGGGCATCTTCGGCGCCGAACCGTGCTCCGCAAGCATGCAGGCCGAACTGGAACGGCGCTTCGGCATCGTCGCGCTGGATCTGTATGGATTGTCCGAAGTCATCGGCCCCGGCGTGGCGGCGGAATGCATCGAAACCCGGGATGGCCTCACCGTCTGGGAAGACCATTTCTATCCCGAGATCATCGATCCGCAAACCGGGACGGTCCTGCCCGACGGTGAAACCGGTGAACTCGTGTTCACCTCATTGACCAAGGTCGGCATGCCGGTCATTCGCTACCGCACGCGCGACCTCACACGGTTGCTGCCGGGCACCGCGCGCACCATGCGGCGCATGGCGCGCGTCACAGGACGCAGCGACGACATGCTCATCATTCGCGGCGTCAACGTCTTCCCGTCGCAGATCGAGGAGATCGTCGTGCAGCAGGCAACGCTGTCGCCGCACTACGTCCTGGAAGTGCGCCGCGACGGCCACATGGACGAACTTGACGTGTTGGTGGAGCGGCGGCCGGACATCTCCGGACCGCTCGCAGCCGAAACCCGCAGTAACACCGAACGAGAGGTCGAACGCCTGATCAAAGGCCTGATCGGCGTAAGCACGAAGGTGCAAGTCGTCGAACCGGGTACCCTGCAGCGTTCGCAGGGCAAGGCCGTGCGTGTCATCGACAAGCGGCCGAAGGAGTGAGGGGAGAACAACTTGGCGTCATCGGCAATTAAACCGTTCGCCCGGGAGGCGGCGAGCCTGCAGCGCGCCGGCATCGGCAACGATGCAATCGAATCGTGGCGCGGGGCGGCACCGCTCGACACGGGCGATTTCACAGGCGACTGCGCGCGCTACTCGCCGTTCTGGCAAGCCAGCGCCACGCTGCTGTCGCGACTTCCGGCCAAGCCGGTGCGCAACGCCGAAGAGACCTATGCCGCCGAACACATCAAACGCGTCGCGCGCGAAGCGCGAACGCGCTTTCTTTCGTCCCATGCGGGCGCGGTCTACGACTGGTTGACGCGCAGCCGCACGCGGTTCGTGCGTGTCGAACAACTGATCTACGACGCGGCGGTGCTGGTGCCGGGCTTGACCCCGACGCAGCCGCAGGTCGACGCCGAATCGGCGCTCATGCAGCGCGACAAGGAGGGTCACGAAGTCGACCAGGGCATTTTCGTGTCCCGCGTGCTCGCCGACGCGCGCTCGGGAACGCATCTGTGCCATGCGATGCTGCTGCCGCGGCCGGAAGCCCTCGCCCAACTATCCGAATACGAAAGAACCGGCCATCTCGACCTCGGCGCCGCGGAGATAATCCGCAGGGGCAAGGCTTCCTATGTGATCCAGAAAAATCCGCGCCACCTGAATGCGGAGGACGACACCACGATCGATGCCGCCGAAATCGCCGTCGATCTTGCGATTCTCGATCCGCAAACCCAGATCGGCGTGCTGCGCGGCGATTATGTGCAAGGCGGAAAATACGACGGCAAACGCACGCTCGGCAGCGGCATCAATCTCACCCACCTGTATTACGGCAAAGTCCCGTTCATCTGGTACCTGCAGCGCGATCTTGGCATCGTCAACAAATTCTTCCGCGGCGTGGCGCAGGAAGAAATGACGCCGGACGATGTGAACGGACAAACCATCGAGAAACCCTGGGTCGCAGTGGTCGAGCAGTTCGCTATCGGCGGACACTGCCAGTACCTGCTGACGATGGATTACGTGCTGGCGGCTCGGGGCGCATTCCTGAGCCTTCCGGCGCGCAAGGAGGGCATCATTCCGGGAGCCGCGAACATGCGGCTGCCGCGCTTCACCGGCGAGCGCATCGCGCGGCAGGCGATCATGTACGAGCGACGGTTGGACTGCGATAGCGCCGAAGGACGCCTGATCTGCGACGAGATCGTCGAACCCGCGGACATGGACGGCGCGATCGAGCGCGTCGTCGACAATTTCACCGGCTCCGGCATCGTCAGCGCCGCCTCGAACCGTCGCGCATTCCGGGTGACGCAGGAACCGCTGGACCTGTTTCGCCGCTACTTCGCCACCTACGCGCTGGAGCAGGCCTACTGCCATTTCAGCCCCGCCCTGATTTCCAACCTCGAAAAATACTGGAACGCCAAGAGCCGCAAGCTTTAAGACTTCCACCCAACGCAAAGGCGTCGGAGTTGACCCAGGCCGCCCACTCCTGGCGACCGATCGGGTATGATGCCGCGCCGTCGCGATTCTTATTCGGGCCCGAGCCAACGCTCCATTTGATTTCGGCTCCGCTTAGCCCGCGCACAAATCGCGACGTCCACTATCCCCACCAATCAGGAGAATAAAGCATGACCAGCGTATTTCTGATCGTCGGCCCGCTCACCGTAATCATCGGATGCCTCTACTGGGTGCTGTCGCTCGGCAAGGCACAGGCCGCCCTCAACGCGGAACTCTGGCCCAAGCTGCGCAAGTAAGCACGGCCCCCTGCGTCCCAAACAAAAGCCCCGGATATCCGGGGCTTTTTTATTCGTCTACAGCTATTTCAACCCAACGCAGATACCCTACGTGTGAAGCACGTCGGAGTTATGGTCGAAGACCGGTATCCCCCGTGGGAATCCCATGTGGAATCCCCCGGAACCCTTTTAGGCGCAGATATCCGTGTCCTCTGTGGCAAAAAGGTTTGACACCTAGTGAGGGATAATCTCTTCCAGCATGCGGGCGGCTTCGCTGCCGCGGACGGCGGCGATGTCGTCCTGGTACTTGAGCAGGACGCCCAAAGTGTCGTTGACGACGGCGGCGTCGAGCGAGCGTCGGTCGAGTTCGACCAGCGCTTTGGCCCAGTCGATGGTCTCGGCGATGCCGGGGCGCTTGAACAGGTCCGCTGCCCGCAGTTTCTGCACGAAGGCGACGATATCGCCGGAGAGCTTCTCGGGCAGGCCCGGGACCTTGTGCCTGACGATCTCGAGTTCGGCGGCGGCGGTCGGATAGTCCACCCAGTGATAGAGACAGCGGCGCTTCACCGCGTCATGGATTTCGCGCGTGCGATTCGAGGTGATGATCACGATCGGCGCACGCTCGGCCTTGATGGTGCCTATTTCCGGAATGGTGACCTGGAAATCGGCCAGCACTTCCAGCAAATAAGCCTCGAACGGTTCATCCGTCCGATCCAGTTCGTCGATGAGCAACACCGGCGCTTCGCCGTCCCTGGCGTCAAGCGCTTGCAGTAACGGCCGGCGAATCAGAAAGCGTTCGCTGAAGATGTCCTTCTCGAGTTTCTCCCGCGAGCCCGCGCCTTCGGCTTCCGCCAGGCGGATCTCGATCATCTGGCGTTGGTAGTTCCACTCGTACACGGCCGATGCGATGTCCAGGCCTTCGTAACATTGCAGGCGGATAAGCTGGCGGCCGAGGACTTGCGCCAGTACCTTGGCGATCTCGGTTTTGCCGACGCCGGCTTCGCCCTCCAGAAACAACGGCCGGCCCATGCGCAACGCCAGGAATACCGCCGTGGCGAGCGACCGCTCGGCGACGTATTCGCCTTTCGCCAGCAATCCCAGTGTCGCGTCTATGGAATCCGGCAGCGCAGAACTATTTGCCAAGTGCCTGCTCCACGGCGCGTTGCGCCATGACGGTGACCAGATGGGCGCGATACTCGGCGGTGGCATGGATATCCGTATTCAGATTGGCCGCCGGCACTTTGATTCCCCTCACCGCATCGGCCGAGAAGGATTTGCCCAGGGCCTTTTCCATGTCGGCGATGCGAAATACGCTCGGGCCCGCACCGGTGGCGGCGACGCGCACGCCGCTGGTACCCTCGGCGACGAACACGCCGACCATCGCGTAGCGCGAGGCCGGATTCTTGAATTTCATGTAGCCGGCGCGCTTCGGGACCGGAAATGACACAGCCGTAATAATCTCGCCTGGCTCGAGCGCGGTCTCGTACATCCCCGTGAAAAACTGGTCGGCAGCGATCTTGCGTTTGCTGGTGAGGACGGTCGCGCCCAGCCCGACCAGCGCCGCAGGGTAATCCGCGGCGGGATCATTGTTTGCGACTGAGCCGCCTATCGTGCCCATGTTGCGCACCATCGGGTCGCCGATGCTTGCGGCGAGCAATGCCAGCGCCGGAATGGCTTTCGCCACCTCTTTCGAAGAGGCTACCGCGGCGTGCGTGGTCATCGCGCCGATCGTGATGCTGCTGCCTTCGACCTTGATCCCGCGCAATTCCGCGATGCCGCCCAGGTCGATGACGTCCGCCGGTGCGGACAGGCGCATCTTCATGGCAGCGATCAACGTTTGCCCGCCAGCCAGCAAGCGAGAGTCATCCGAGGCCGCCAGCTTCGCCGTCGCGTCCGCGACGCTCGAAGCCTTGTGGTAATTAAACGCATGCATTTTTTAGTCCTTTCTTATCTCCAACCCAACGCGGATACCCTGCGTGCGCAGCACGTCGGAGTGCCCTTTTAGGCGCAGTGGTTTAGGCTTTAGCGGCGGCCTGGACGGCTTTGACGATATTGTGATAACCCGTGCAGCGGCACAGGTTGCCATCCAGTTCGGCGCGGATCTGTTCTTCGCTCGGATGCGGGTGGCGTTTCAGCAAGTCGATCGCGCTCATGACCATGCCCGGGGTGCAGTAGCCGCATTGAAGGCCATGATGGTCGCGAAACGCGGCCTGCATCGGATGCATCGTGCCGTCGGCCTTGGCAAGGCCCTCGATGGTCAGGACCGTGCTGCCCTGGGCCTGTACGGCCAGCATGTTGCAGCATTTGACCGCTGCGCCGTTCATGTGGATCGTACAGGCACCGCATTGCGCTGTATCGCAGCCGATGTGCGTCCCGGTGAGCCGCAGCGTATCGCGGATAAAATCCACCAGCAGCGTGCGCGATTCCACATCGGCACTGACGGGTTTTCCGTTCACGGTCATGGAAAGCCGGACTGGCATGGGTTTTTCCCTTCTTGGCAGGTGAGAGCCGGCGACCCCGGCGAAAGTACAATCCTAGACAACCGCGGCGGTCAGGGCAACCTGAACAGGCCGGGGCATCGATAACATCCGATGCAATCGTGGCGTAGAATCCGACGACATTTATCTTTCCACAGCATAACGGAACCGGGATAACAACATGGCAAAGTTCGGTATCGGTCAGGCGATGACCCGCAGGGAAGACCAGAGGCTGTTGTTCGGGACGGGCCAGTACGTGGACGACGTGGCGGTCGCAAACGAGGTTTTTGTTGCTTTCGTGCGCTCGCCGCACGCGCACGCACGCATCGTCTCGATTGACGCCGGATCGCCGAAAAAGATGCCGGGTGTGGTGGCCATACTGACCGGCGCGGACCTGAAGGCGGACGGCATCGGCCCGCTGCCGGACGGCCAGGGGCTCAAGCGTGCCGATGGCAAGGAGATGTGCGGCGCGCCGCACGATGCCCTGGCCATCGATACGGTGCGCTATGTCGGCGAACCGGTGGCTGCGGTGTTCGCACAAACCCGCATACAGGCGGAGGACGCCGCCGAGCAGGTGATGGCGGAGTACAAGGAATTGCCCGCGGTCGTAACTATCGATGCCGCCACCGCAAAAGGTGCACCGCTGCTGTGGCCGGATGCGCCCGGCAACATCGCCGCGCAAACGGAATTCGGCAAGAAGGACTTGTGCGACGCAGCCTTTGCCAAGGCGAAACACGTGACCAAGTTATCGCTGTACAACCAGCGGCTCGTGCCTGTGAGCATGGAACCGCGCGGCAGCATTGCCGAATTCGATGCCGGCAGTGGACGCGTGACCTTGCGCACCAGTTGCCAGAATCCGGCGGGATTGCAGAAGACCCTGGCGGAATCCTGCCTGAAGGTACCGATGCAGAGCGTGCGTGTCATCGTGGGCGATGTCGGCGGCGGTTTCGGCATGAAGACGCAGTTGTATGCCGAAGACGTCGTCTGCGCCTGGGCCGCGCGCAAACTCAAGCGCCCGGTGCACTGGCGCGCGAGCCGCAGCGAGGAATTCCTCGGGGGCAATCACGGTCGCGACCAGATCAACCACGCTGAGCTTGCCTTCGATGCTGACGGCAAGATCCTCGGTTTGCGCGTCGACATCATCGGCAACATCGGCGCCCACGCCAGCGGTCCGGGCGCCGTCATCGTAGTCGCCGTGGGTCCGAAGGTGATCACCGGCGTATATCACGTTCCGGCGTTGCATTTGCGCGGCACGGCAGTGATGACGAACACCAACCTCGTGGGCGCCTACCGCGGCGCCGGGCGGCCGGAAGCGATTTATCTTCTCGAGCGGCTGATGGACCAGGCGGCCGCCGAAATGAAAATGGATCCCGCGGAATTGCGGCGGTGCAATTTCATCCAGCCCTCGCAGATGCCGTACAAGACGCCGATGGGCGAGAAATTCGACAGCGGCAATTTCCCGCACATGCTCGATCGCATCCTCGAGCAGGCGGACTGGAAAGGCTTTGCGGCGCGGCGCGACGAATCGCGCAAGCGCGGCAGGTTGCGTGGCCGTGCGCTGTCGACCTTCCTGGAGTGGACTGGTGTCGTGCACGAAGAGACCGTGAACCTGCATGTCGAGGCCGATGGCCGCGTGCTGGTATATACCGCCATGCAGGCAATGGGGCAGGGCATCGAGACCAGCTACCTGCAGATTCTTTCCGAAACGCTGGACATCGATCCCGACAAGATAGTCATCGTGCAGGGCGACAGCGACATCGCGCAGGGCATCGGCAGCATGGGAAGCCGCTCGCTCTACATCGGCGGCTCGGCGATGCTGACCGCGTCGAAGCAGACCATCGAAAAAGGCCGCGAACTCGCCGGCAATGCGCTGGAGGCGGCGGGTCAGGATATCGAGTACAGCGACGGCCGCTTCAAGGTGGCAGGGACCGACCTGGGTATCGGATTGTTCGAGTTGGCGGCTAGGCAGCCGGAGAAGCGTATTGCGATTTCGACGCTGCAAAAAGTGGACGGTCCGTCCTGGCCGAACAGCTGCCACGTCTGCGAAGTGGAGATCGATCCGGAGACCGGCGTCACCCAGATCGTGCGCTACACCACAATGGACGATGTGGGTCGCGTGATCAACCCGTTGATCGTCGCTGGCCAGGTACACGGCGGCATTGCGCAGGCGGTCGGCCAGGCGTTGCTCGAAAACACGCACTACGATCCCGAGAGCGGCCAGCTCATAACCGGTTCGCTGCAGGATTACTGCCTGCCACGCGCGGACGACCTGCCGAATTTCAATACATTTACCGACGAAACCACGCCCTGCAAGATCAATCCGCTCGGGGCGAAAGGCGTAGGTGAACTCGGCGCCGTCGGCGGCACGCCAACCGTAATGAACGCCGTCATCGATGCGCTGCGCCCTTTGGGCGTCAAACAAATCGAAATGCCCGCCACGCCCGAAAAAGTCTGGCGGGCCATCAATCAGGCTAAGGCGGCCTAGGTCCAAACCTTAGTTCACCACCAACGCAGATACCCTACGGGTGAAGCACGTCGGAGTTATGGTCGAATACCCTACGTGCGTAGCACGTCGGAGTACCCTTCTAGACCGGTATCCCCCGGAACCCTTCTAGACCGGTTATGGCAACGCCGGTATCCCATGTGAAATTCCCCGGAATCCTTTCAGGCGCAGATATCTGTGTCCTCTGTGGCAAACGTTCTTGATCTAAATTCCTGATCCCATGAAGCTGGCTGAAAACGTCGTCCACTTCGCCCGGGCGCTGCGCAAGGCGGGCGTGCCGGTGGGGCCGGACCGGGTCATGGACGGGTTGCGGGCGCTCGAGTTGGCGGGAATCGAGAACCGCGAGGATTTCTATTGGGCACTCGCGTCGGTCTTCCTGTCGCGGCGCGAGCAGTTCGAACTGTTCGACCAGGCCTTCAGGCTGTTCTGGCGCGAACGCCACCTGCTCGATCGTACATTGCAGGGTTTGCCGGTCGCGTCGCCATCGAATCCTTCCGCCAGCCAGACCTCGAACCGGATCGCCGAAGCGCTCGGACTGACGAAGAAAGCGCCGATGCGCCTGGACGCGGAGGAGGAAGAGCCCGATGTCCTGCTGAGCGCCTCCGACCTGGAGCGCCTGCAGCGCCGGGACTTCGAAACCATGACGTCGGAAGAGCTGGAACAGGCGAAACGCCTGATCGCCGGCCTTCGTCTGCCGATCCCGCAGATCCGGACAAGACGCCTGCACCCCGACGCGCATGGACAGCGGGTGGATTTGCGCGCAACGCTGCGTGCCAGCCTGCGCGGCAACGCCGACATCATTCCGCTGCGCCGCCGCTCCTACCGCCTGCGCCATCCGCCGCTGGTCGTGTTGTGCGACATCTCCGGTTCAATGAGCCGGTATTCGCGCATGTTCCTGCATTTCCTGCATGCGATCACCAGCGATCGCGACCGCGTCCACAGTTTCGTCTTCGGCACGCGGCTCACCAACATCACGCGGCAGTTGCGGCATCGCGACGTCGACATCGCGCTGGGTGCAATTTCAGGAACGGTGACCGACTGGTCGGGAGGCACGCGCATCGGCGCGACCCTGAAGGAATTCAACCAGCGCTGGTCGCGCCGCGTGCTCGGCCAGAACGCCGTGGTCATGCTGATCAGCGACGGGCTCGACCGCGATGCCGGCGAAGACCTGACCGAGCAAATCGAGCGCCTGCACAAATCCTGTCATCAATTGATCTGGCTGAACCCCTTGCTGCGCTTCGAGGATTTCGAGCCGAAGGCGTCGGGCGTGCGCTTGATGCTGCCGCACGTCGATGCCTTCCTGCCTGCGCACAACATCGAAAGCCTCACCGACCTGGCCCGCTCGCTGCAGCCCGGACGCACCCTCAGGCCACCAACGCCGTTGGCCGCCTGACCTTCCCCCGCGCACCATCCGGGTGCCTGACGCTCACAATCAGGCGTTCGGCCCGATCGCTTCCCGCATTCCGGTGCGGTTTTACGCTCGCCCTCGGAAAAATCCGCAAGGATGCAGTCGTTTGCATCGAATCCCCAGGACTTTTCCCTCGTGCATGGTTTTTGCGTCGATACAGGCACTACACCCCTTCTTTCAACCATGCATCGGTCCCGGCCATGAGCTTCTTCAGCGTCGACATGCGCGTACTGCGCTCTTTCATTTCGGTCGTCGAGACCGGCAGCGTCACGGAAACCGCGCGCCGGCTCGGGCGTACGCAACCGGCAATCACCCTGCAGATGAAACGGCTGGAGGACCTGACCGGCAAAATCCTGTTCAAGCAGGACAGCCGGCGTCCGGTGCTGACCGAGCAGGGCGACCTGGTGCTGTCCTATGCAAAATCCATTCTGCGTTTGCATGACGAGTTGCTGACCAAGCTGTCGTCACCCGATATCGAAGGCCACGTCGTGCTGGGCACGCCGGACCTCTATGCCGCTTACCTGTTGCCCTCGATCCTTGCGCTGTTCCGCAAATCCTTCCCGCGCATCCAGGTCGAACTGCGCTGTTCGCTGTCGACGCCGCTGGTCAACCTGGTGCAGCACGGCGAAGTCGACATCGCGCTGGTCACCCGCATGCCCGGCTTCACCGGCGGCCAGGTCGTGCGCCAGGAGCAACTGATCTGGGTCATGGGCGAAGGACACGACGTGCATCTTTCCGAACCGGTGCCGCTGGCCCTGCTGCCCGCGGGCAACATCTATCGTGACTATGCGATCGAGGGACTGGAGCGGCAAGGCCGCAAGTGGCGCATCGCCTGCGTGAGCGAAAGCGTCGGCGGCCTGCAGGCCGCGGTCTTCGCCGGCATGGCCGTCACCGTGCTGTGCAAGTGCGCGCTGGTGCACGGCATGAAGCAGATCGGCATCAACGAATATTTCCCGCCGCTGCCCAAGATCGATCTGCTGCTCTATCGCGCCTCGGGCCAGAGCACGCCGGCGGCGACGGCACTGCACGAATACCTGGCGCATTATCTCGGCACGCTCAATGCCGATGGCCGCGCCACCATCGAATCCGTTGCGAATGCCGCGACGGCGCAACACAAATCCACCGGCGGAGCGGCGGTAACCGACATCAACGGCGCCCGGCGCACCTCAACCGCCGCCCACGAAACCCGGCCAGCGGCCTGAACCGGGCCCGGCCGCCTCGAAGGCGGCGGCGACACGGAATATACGGGCCTCGTCCAGCCAGGGCGCGATGATCTGCAATCCGATCGGCAGTCCGTCGCGATCGAAACCGCAGGGAATCGTCGCCGCCGGCAATCCCGCCAGATTGATCGGCCAGGAAAACGGCGACCAGCCCAGGTGCGGGTCCACCGGCCGATTCTCGATTTCGTCGACACCCAGGTTCCCGGCGGCGAACGCGGTGACGGCGACCGTCGGCGTGACCATTACCTGCGCACGCTGAAACACTTTTAGGAACTGGCTGCGCAACATGGTGCGGCGATGCATGGCGTCGACGTAATCCGTTCCCTGATACTGCCGCCCGCGAGCGATGACGTCCTGATATTCGCGGTCGGACCGTGCCAGCGCCTGATGGTCGCGCGTCAGCACCGCAGCCGCCTGCTCGATATATGCGATCGGTTTGATCGTGCGTTCCAGTACTTCGGGATCGAGCCCCAGATCGTCGGCCACCAGGTCCGCACCCAGGTCGGCAAAAATATCCAGCGCGGCGGTAAACGCATCGCGGACGTCGGGCGCGACCGCCGCGAATCCGAAATCCGGCGTGAATGCGATGCGAACGCCATTGAGGCGTCCCGGCGTCGTATCGTAATTTCTCTGCCCCACGGGCAAGCTTGCGGCATCGCGCGCGTCGTGCCCCGCGATCACTTCCAGCAACAGGGCCGCATCGCGCACGTTGCGCGCGATCGGACCGGTATGCGCCAGCGAAGCCCATGACGGCGGAAAGAATCCCGGTGCACGCGGCACCAGGCCGAATGTCGGCTTGATGCCGAATACGCCGCAAAACGACGACGGCACGCGGATCGAGCCGACGCCGTCGGTTCCCACTGCGAGCGGTCCGCACCCGGCGGCCACTGCCGCCGCTGCGCCGCCGCTCGACCCCCCGCTGGTGCGATCGAGCCGCCAGGGATTGCGCGTGATGCCGGATACCGGACTGTCGGCCGTGAGCTTGTATCCGGATTCGCAAGTAGTTGTCTTGCAGGTGATGATCGCGCCGGCTTTGCGCAAAGAGGTGACGACTGCCGAATCGACTTCGGGCACGAAGTCCTCGAATACCGGCGCACCGCCGCGCGCCGGAACGCCGGCGACGAAAATGAGGTCCTTCACGGTGATCGGGACGCCGGTCAGCGGCCCGATGAGGCTTCCGCTACCCCATGCCCTGGTTGCCGCCTTCGCCTCCGCACGCGCGGAATCGAACATCTGCGTGACCATCACGTTGCAGATTTCGTCGGTTTGCTCGAGCGCGCCGATCACTTCTTCGATGACATCGGAAGGCGTGAAACTGCCGATCCGGTAACCCTCGAGGAGATCGGTGGCCGGCAGGCGCGCGAGTTCGCCGATCTTCGGTGCCTGTTCCTTGCGCAAACCTTCGATTGCCGCCATCAACTTTTACCGCCGCCCGCAATCAGGGTTGCAACCGCCCGCCGCGTGAGGACGCTGATGAGGCTGGCGCGAAATTGCGCATCGCCGTGCATGTCGGCGTTCAGCCCTTCGGCCGGAAAGCGGAAACCGGCCAGGGCCTCGGGAGTGAATTTCTCCGACAGCAGGGCTTCCAGCGCCGTGGCACGGAACACGCTGGGCGCCGCGCCGGTGACCGCGACGCGCACGCCGGTTGCGGTTTTGGCGACGAATACGCCGACCAGCGCGTAACGCGACGCCGGACTGCGGAACTTCTCGTAGGCCGCCATGGCGGGAACCGGAAATGTCACCTGCAGAATGATCTCGCCGGCTTCGAGCGCGGTTTCGAACATGCCGGTGAAAAACTTCTCTGCCGGGATTTTGCGCTTGCTGGTTGTGATCGTTGCGCCGAGTGCAAGCAGCACCGCCGGGTAATCGGCGGCGGGATCATTGTTGGCGACCGAGCCGCCGATCGTGCCGCGGTTGCGCACCTGCGGATCGCCGATGCCGCCGGCGAGCTGCGCCAGTGCCGGGATGGCTTTCGCCACGTCTTTCGAAGACGCAACCGTGGCATGCGTGGTCATCGCACCGATGGTCAGGTTTCCGCCGTCGACCTTGATGCCGCGCAATTCTCCGATGCCGCCGAGATCGACTACTGCCGGCGGCAGCGTCAGCCGCATCTTCATCGCCGGAATCAGCGTCATGCCGCCGGCAAGCAGCTTCGTATCCGCGGCAGCGGCAAAAGCCTTGCCCGCTTCCGCAAGGCTGGTCGGACGGTGGTAGTCGAAGCTCCTCATGCCTGTTTCCTCTTCGTTTCGCGGTGCGGCGCACCGCTCAAAGTGATTAGTGGCTGGTGCTGGTGCTGGTGAATAGCGCTTTCTCAGCACACAGTACGCAGCACCCAGCACGCCTTTCCTTTCCTCTTTTCTCTTTCCTCTTTCTTACTTCGCCGGCTGTGCTCCGCCTGCGTTGGCGATGATGCGCCAGACGCGATTCGGCGAAGCGGGCATGTCCACGTGCGTTACGCCCAGATCCTGGAGCGCATCGACGACCGCATTGATCACCGTTGCGGGCGATCCGATCGTTCCGACTTCTCCGCAGCCCTTCACGCCGAGTTCGTTGTGCGTGCAAGGCGTGATGTGCGTCTCCACCTTCATCGACGGCACGCTGTCGGCGCGCGGCATGCAGTAGTCCATGAACGAGCCCGAGAGCAACTGTCCGGAACTGTGGTCGTAGACGCAATCCTCGAACAACGCCTGGCCCACACCCTGCACCACGCCGCCGTGGATCTGTCCCTCGACGATCATCGGATTGATGACGGTGCCCACATCGTCGACGGCGACGTAGCCGAGCAGCTGCACGAAGCCGGTTTCCGGATCGATCTCGACCTCGGCGATGTGCGCGCCACAAGGAAAGGTGAAATTCACCGGGTCGTAGAAAGATTGCTCTTCCAGTCCGGGCTCGAGGATTTCCAGCGGATAGTCGACCGGGAAATGCGCCATGAGTGCTACGTCGCCGAAAGTCTTCTTGCGGTCCGTGCCGGCCACCGTGAATACGCCGCCTTCGAACTCGATGTCGCTTTCCGCCGCTTCCAGCATGTGCGCGGCGATCTTCTTGCTCTTGACGATCACCTTGTTGGCCGCCTTCGCCAGCGCGGAACCGCCGACCGCAGCCGACCGCGAACCATAGGTGCCGAGGCCGAACTGCACCTTGTCGGTATCGCCGAATACGATCTCGACGTTCTCGGCAGGTATGCCGAGCTTGGAGGACACGATTTGCGCGCAGGTGGTCTCGTGCCCCTGGCCATGGCTATGCGTGCCCATCAGTACCGTCACCTGCCCCGTCGGGTGCACGCGCACGGTCGCGCTTTCGAACAGCCCGCCGCGCACGCCGAGGCGGATGGCGATGCGGGAAGGCGCCAGGCCGCAAGCTTCCACGTACGTGCACAAGCCGATACCGCGCAGCTTGCCGCGTTTGGCCGCCTCCGCCTTGCGCGCGGGAAAACCTTTCCAGTCCGCGCTGAGCAACGCCTTTTCCAGGCATCCGAGGGGGTCGCCGCTGTCGTAATTCATCATCACCGGCGTCTGATAGGGATAGGCCTCCTTGCGGATGATGTTGCGGCGGCGGATCTCGTCCTTCGGGATTTTCATCTCGATCGCGGCGACATCGACCAGGCGTTCCAGGCAGAATGTTGCCTCCGGCCGTCCCGCACCGCGATAGGCATCGACCGGCAGCGTATTGGTGAATACGCATTTGACTTCGCAGTAAACCGCCGGCGTGGTATAGACGCCGGCCAGCAGCGGGCCGTACAGGTTGGTGGGAATGTTCGGGCCGAAGGTCGACAGGTAACCGCCCATGTTGGCGGTGGTGCTCACGCGCAAGCCGAGAAATTTGCCGTTCTCGTCGAGCGCCATCTCGGCTTCGGTGACGTGATCGCGCGCGTGCGCGTCCGAGATGAAACCCTCGCTGCGTTCGCAGACCCACTTCACCGGCCGGCGCACCTTGCGCGACGCCCAGGTGACCAGCACTTCCTCGGCATAGTGGAACTGCTTCACGCCGAAGCCGCCGCCGACGTCGGGCGACACGACGCGCAATTTATGTTGCGGAATGCCGAGCACGAAATTACCCATCAGCAGCTTGGCGATGTGGGGAAACTGGCTGGTCGTCCACAAGGTGTGATGGTCGCGCGCGAGATCGTAGTCGCCGATCGCGGCGCGCGGCTCCATCGGGTTGCCGACCAGCCGGTTGTTGACCAGGCCGATGCGCGCGACGTGCGCGGCCTTCGCAAACGCGGCATCGGTCGCCGCCTTGTCGCCGATTTCCCAGTCCACGCAGACGTTGTCCGGAATGTCGTCGAACACCGCCGGCGCGCCGGGCTTGAGCGCGTCGAGCACGCCGACGACGGCGGGCAGTTCTTCATAGTCCACCAATACCGCTTCAGCGCCATCGCGGGCCTGTTCGAGCGTTTCTGCGACGACGAAGGCGACCGGATCGCCGACGTGGCGCACCTTGCCCTGTGCCAGCGCCGGATGCGCCGGCTCCTTGGTTGCGGCACCGCCTTTGCCGGTGACTGGCCACGCGCACGGCAAGGTCCCAACCTTGTCCGCCAGCAGATCGTCGCCGGTAAATACCGCCACTACGCCCGGCAGCTTGAGCGCCTCGCTGGTGTCGATCGACTTGATGCGCGCATGCGCATGGGGCGAGCGCAGCAGCACGCCGAACGTCATGTTGTGGAACTTCATGTCGGCCACGTAATTGCCGCGCCCGAGCAGGAAGCGCATGTCCTCTTTGCGGCGGATCGCCGCCCCGATGCCGGTCGGATTGACCGGCGCCGCGCTCTTCAGATGTTGATCCGGCATGGCGTCAGGCTCCCTTTGCGTTGGCATGCATCGCCGCGGCGCCCGCGATGACGGACGCGACGATGTTCTGATAGCCGGTGCAGCGGCAGATGTTGCCTTCGAGCCAGCTGCGCACCGCCTCGGGCGAGGGTTTCGGATTGTCCTTCGCGAAATCCACCGCGCTCATGACCATGCCCGGCGTACAGAAGCCGCACTGCAGGCCGTGCTGCTCGTGGAAAGCCTGTTGCATCGGATGCAGGCCGCCGGCCGGCGCCAGGCCTTCGATGCTGGTGACGGTCGCGCCGTTCAGCGACGCCGCCAGGGTCGAGCAGCTTTTGACCGATGCGCCATCGACGTGCACGACGCAGGCACCGCACTGGCTGGTATCGCAGCCGACGTGAGTGCCGGTCAGGCCGAGGCGCTCGCGCAACAGTTCGGACAGAAGTTCCTGCGGCGGCACATCGACCGATAGCGCTTTTCCATTGAGGGTGAAATTGATCTGCATGTTTCGTTTCTCCTCGCAACAGTTCTAGGATAAAAGCAATGAACGCTCTGAACGCCACGCGGCGACGACCATGTCGCCAACCGTGAACGGATCGGCAAAGAATTCACGTTCGGGGACATAGGCGACGAACTCCGTTTCCCCGATCGTGTCGAGCATGACCTTGACGAATGCGCCCTGATACTCGATCGCGCGGATGCGCGTGTTGATGGCATTCCATCCCGGCTCGGCCGCGGGGCCGGGCCGGCGCAGGTGGATGTCGTCGCGGCGCACCGCCAGATCCACACGGTCGCCGCCGCGGATGACGGAGCGGCCCAGCAGCGGCACGACGATCGACGCCGCATCCGGCGCGGCTACGACGACGCTGGCACCGTTGACGCTTTCGACTTTGCCGGAGAAGACATTCTGTCCGCCGAGAAACTCCGCAACGTAGCGGTCGCGCGGCTGGGCGTAGACCTCGCGGGCCGGACCGGCCTGCTTGATCTTCCCCTTCTCCATGACCACCACGATGTCGGCCAGCGCGATGGCTTCGAGCTGGGTGTGGGTAACGTGCACGAAGGTGATGCCGAGCTCGCGCTGCATGCGGCGCAATTCGGTGCGCATCTGGATGCGTAATTGCTCGTCGAGCGCCGACAACGGTTCATCGAGCAGCAGCACGCGCGGCTCCGTGATGGCGGCACGCGCCAGCGCCACGCGCTGCTGCTGGCCGCCAGAGAGTTGTCCCGGCAACCGGTTTGCCAGCTCGGTCAGCCGCACTTTTTCCAGCATGGCGTCCGCCGTCTTGTAACGTTCGGCGCCGGACTGGCCGCGCACGCGCAGCGGAAAGGCGACATTGTCGCGCACGGTCAGGTGCGGGAACAGCGCGTAGGACTGGAACATCATCGCCGTACGCCGCTCCACCGGCGGCAGGCCGGTCACATCCTCGCCGCCGATCAGGATTTCGCCACCGGTTGGATCTTCGTGGCCGGCGATCATGCGCAGGATCGTGGTCTTGCCGCAACCCGACGGACCGAGGAAGCAGCAGTAGGCTCCATCGGGAATTTTCAGGTTCACGCCGTCCACCGCGGCGACGCCGCCGAAGTGCTTGTAAACGCCGGCGAGTTCGATATCTCCTGTCGTGATCGTCATTGTTGCCTGCTCGATTGGTTGGAACGCCGTTTCTGCATCAGGGCGATCGCACCCAGGCAGACGCCGATGATCAGAAACGAAGCCAGGGTCGTGACCGTGCCGAGCGCATACAGGGACGGCGAAGTCACGTTCAGCGTCATGCTCCAGATTTCGAGCGGCAGCGTATTGAGCGGGCCCGAGGTCTGCAGCGTGCGCGAGAATTCATCGTAGGAAAGCGTGAAGCCGAACAGCGCGACCGCGACGATGCCGGGTGCCAGGATGGGAACGACGACCATGCGGATGATCTGCCAGCGCGTAGCGCCCAGATCGTGCGCCGCCTCTTCCCAGGCGCGGTCGAAGCGCGACATCACCGCGAACATCACCAGCACGCCGAAGGGCAGCGTCCAGCTCAGGTGGGCGCCCAGTGCCGAGGTATACCAGCTCGCCTGCAGCCCGAAGTACTGGAACAGCAGACCCACACCGATACCGAGAACCAGGCCGGGTGCGACCAGGCTTCCGATCATGAGGTAGAAGACGATGCCGTCGCCCTTGAAACGGTTGCGGAAAGCGAGCCCTGCCATGAACGAGCCCACGACGGTGAGCACTGTCACCAGGATCGCCAGAATGATCGAGCGCTCG
Organism: Burkholderiales bacterium; assembly: GCA_036394495.1. GTDB lineage: Bacteria > Pseudomonadota > Gammaproteobacteria > Burkholderiales > JACQAP01 > JACQAP01. The sequence goes on along the minus strand of DASWEZ010000161.1, from coordinate 376 downwards.
AAGCCGCCTTTGACGTCGCCGGTGCGTACTTGCGTGAACAGGTCGACGAACCAGTGCAGCGACAGGCCTTTCATCGGGAACACCAGGCCGCCGCGCAAATCCTGGAACGACAACACGTAGATGCAGAGCATCGGCCCGTACAACGCCAGCACGTAAGCCGTGAACAACGCCGCCAATACCCAGAATGTCCAGGGTCGCCTGCTCTCGTCGCCATACCTGGCAACGCGCCGCGCCCGTTTTGGATGGCGGGCAATCGGGATCGTGGATGCGCTCATCGCGCGATCTCCTTGCGCACATCCACGGTCCGCAGGATCAGCGCGATCATGATGACCACCACCAGCAACAGGACGACCGCGGCCGCGGCCGCCGGAGGATA
>DASWEZ010000160.1:0-3775 GCA_036394495.1 Burkholderiales bacterium | reverse complement strand
TATCGCCTGCAGGGCGTCAAGATCAACGACAAGCACATCGAAGTCATCGTGCGGCAGATGCTGCGCCGCGTGCAGATCGTGGATATCGGCGATTCCGAGTTCATCATCGGCGAGCAGGTCGAGCGTTCCGAAGTGCTGCAGGTCAACGACAAGCTTGTTTCCTCAGGCAAAAAGCCGGCGACCTACGAATACCTGTTGCTGGGTATCACCAAGGCATCGCTTTCCACCGATTCGTTCATTTCCGCGGCTTCCTTCCAGGAAACCACCCGCGTACTGACCGAAGCGGCGATCATGGGCAAGAAGGACGATCTGCGCGGCCTCAAGGAAAACGTCATCGTCGGCCGGCTGATTCCTGCCGGTACCGGCCTTGCGTATCACAAGAATCGCCGCACGCGCGACCAGGTGGATCAGTTCGGAGCAGAGAGCCTTATCGCCGAACCGGCCACCGCGGATGCGGCAGGCGACGAGCAGGTTGCTTGACACCCCAGGCGACGGCACTTAGAATCTGCCGTCTTTTTACCCGCCGTTCCGGCGGCAATCCCGGAGCGGTGGCGGACGCAACACACACAAGGGACGGCGGCGACGCCGTCCCGGGTTTTTTAGGACTGTAAATAATGCCAACAATCAATCAGTTAGTCCGAAAGGCCCGGACTTCGCCGAAAATGAAAAGCAAGGTGCCCGCGCTGGCGAGATCGCCGCAGAAGCGCGGAGTGTGTACTCGCGTGTACACCACGACGCCGAAAAAGCCCAATTCCGCGTTGCGTAAAGTCGCCAAAGTCCGTCTTACCAATGGTTTTGAGGTCATCAGCTACATCGGCGGTGAAGGCCACAATTTGCAGGAACATTCGGTCGTGCTGATTCGCGGCGGCCGGGTAAAGGATTTGCCCGGCGTGCGTTACCACATGGTGCGCGGCAGCCTGGATACCCAGGGTGTGAAGGACCGCAAGCAAAGCCGTTCCAAGTACGGCGCCAAGAAGCCGAAAGCCGCCTGACGCGCGGGAAAAAAATTCTGAAGGACTGAGGACTTATGCCACGACGCAGAGAAGTACCGAAGCGCGAGACGCTTCCGGATCCGAAATATAGTAGCCAGGAACTTGCCAAGTTCGTCAACGTTCTGATGACCCGCGGCAAGAAATCGGTCGCGGAGCGCATCGTCTACGGCGCGCTCGACCAGATCAGCAAAAAGACCGGCAAGGATCCGCTGGAAGTATTCACGCTCGCTCTGAACAACGTGCGTCCGATGGTCGAGGTCAAGAGCCGCCGTGTAGGCGGTGCGAACTATCAGGTCCCGGTCGAAGTGCGTTCGGTGCGCCGCAATGCGCTCGCAATGCGCTGGTTGCGCGATGCTGCGCGCAAGCGCGCCGAGAAATCGATGGATGCGCGCCTGGCAAGTGAACTGGCCGAAGCCGCGGAAGGCCGCGGTGGCGCGATGAAGAAGCGCGAGGAAGTGCACCGCATGGCAGAAGCCAACAAGGCTTTCGCCCACTATCGGTTCTAACTCGCGAGACATCCGGAAAAACACATGCCCCGCATCACCCCTATCGAACGTTACCGCAACATCGGCATCAGTGCGCATATCGATGCCGGTAAGACCACGACCACTGAACGCATCCTGTTCTACACCGGCGTATCGCACAAGATCGGCGAAGTCCACGACGGCGCCGCCATCATGGACTGGATGGAACAAGAGCGCGAACGCGGCATCACCATCACTTCTGCGGCAACGACTTGCTTTTGGAAGGGGATGGACGGCACGCAACCCCAGCATCGCATCAACATCATCGACACGCCCGGACACGTCGATTTCACCATCGAAGTCGAGCGTTCGATGCGCGTGCTCGATGGCGCCTGCATGGTCTATGACGCCGTGGCCGGTGTGCAGCCGCAGTCGGAGACTGTCTGGCGCCAGGCGAACAAATACAAGGTGCCTCGGCTGGCTTTCATCAACAAGATGGACCGCCAGGGCGCGGACTTCTTCAAGTCCTACGATCACATCAGGACGCGGCTGAAGGGCAACCCGATACCGATTCAGGTTCCGATCGGCGCCGAAGAGAAATTCGAAGGCCTCGTCGACCTGGTCAAGATGAAGGCCATCTACTGGGATGAAGCATCCCAGGGCATGAAGTACGAGGAGCGCGAGATTCCGGCCGACCTCCTTGCGGAGTGTCAGAAGTGGCGTGAGAAGCTCGTCGAGGCTGCAGCAGAAGCCAATGACGAGTTGATGAACAAATATCTCGAGGGGCACGATCTCTCGATTGAAGACATCAAGAAGGGCCTGCGCATCCGCGTCATCAAGAACGAGGTCGTGCCGATGTTGTGCGGCTCGGCGTTCAAGAACAAGGGCGTGCAGGCCATGCTCGACGCGGTGATCGACTACATGCCGTCGCCGATCGATATCCCCCCGGTTTCCGGTGAGACCGACAGGGGCGAAATCGTGACGCGTAAAGCTGACGACAGTGAGCCGTTCGCTGCCCTGGCGTTCAAGATCATGACCGATCCTTACGTCGGTCAACTGACGTTCATCCGGGTCTATTCCGGCGTGCTGAATTCCGGCGACACTGTTTACAATTCGGTGCGTGAGCGCAAGGAACGTATCGGCCGGCTGCTGCAGATGCATGCAAACCAGCGCGAGGAAATCAAGGAAGTGCGTGCCGGCGACATCGCGGCCGCCGTCGGTCTGAAGGAAGCATCGACTGGCGAAACGCTGTGCCATCCCGACAAGATCATCATGCTTGAGCGCATGATTTTCCCGGAGCCGGTCATCTCCCAGGCGGTGGAGCCCAAGACCAAGGCGGACCAGGAAAAGATGGGCGTCGCGCTGAACCGCCTTGCGCAGGAAGATCCGTCTTTCCGTGTGCGTACCGATGAAGAATCCGGCCAGACCATCATTTCCGGGATGGGCGAGTTGCATCTGGAAATCATCGTGGACCGCATGAAGCGCGAATTCGGCGTGGAAGCCAACGTCGGCAAGCCGCAGGTGGCCTACCGCGAAGCGATCAAGAAATCGGTCGAAGTCGAAGGCAAGTTCATCAAGCAATCCGGCGGTCGCGGCCAGTATGGCCACGTCTGGCTCAAGGTCGAGCCGAACGGGGCGGGCAAAGGCTACGAGTTCGTCGATGCGATCAAGGGCGGCACGGTGCCGCGCGAGTATATTCCGGCGGTGGACAAGGGACTGCAGGAAACCCTGCCGAATGGAGTACTCGCAGGATTTCCGGTCGTGGACGTCAAGGTCACGTTGTTCGACGGGTCTTACCATGACGTCGACTCGAACGAAAATGCTTTCAAGATGGCAGCATCCATGGCGTTCAAGGACGGCATGCGCAAGGCGAACCCGGTCCTGCTCGAGCCGATGATGGCGGTGGAAGTGGAAACGCCGGAGAATTTCGTGGGCAATGTCATCGGCGATCTGTCTTCGCGTCGCGGCATGATCCAGGGGCAGGAGGAAGTGGCCGGCACGATGGTGATCAGGGCGGAAGTGCCGCTGGCCGAGATGTTCGGTTATTCGACCTCGTTGCGCTCGGCTACGCAGGGACGTGCTACGTACACGATGGAATTCAAGCACTACTCCGAAGCTCCGAAGACGGTCGCGGAAGCTGTGATCAATAAGAAGGCTGCGTAAGCAGGAAGGAACAGCGATGGCAAAGGGAAAGTTTGAGCGCACGAAGCCGCACGTCAATGTCGGGACGATCGGACACGTTGACCATGGCAAGACGACGCTGACGGCGGCGATCACGCACGTGATGTCGAAGAAGTTCGGTGGGGAAGCGAAGAACTA
>DASWEZ010000159.1:0-8588 GCA_036394495.1 Burkholderiales bacterium | reverse complement strand
CCGAAACTCGAAAGCCTGCCCGCCGACATTCGCGACAAGATGCTGGAAGTGCAGAAGAAGGCCGGGTTCATTCCGAATGTGTTCGTGACGCTGGCGCACCGGCCGGACGAGTTTCGGGCGTTCTTCGCATATCACGACGCGCTGATGCTGAAGGAATCCGGCCTGTCGAAGGCCGAGAAGGAAATGATCGTGGTCGCCACCAGCGGACTCAGCCAGTGTCCGTACTGCGTGATCGCGCATGGCGCCATCCTGCGCGTCCATGCGAAGAATCCGCAGATCGCCGACCAGGTCGCGATCCATCATCGCAGGGCCGACCTTGCCGCAAGGCAGAAGGCGATGCTGGATTTCGCCTGCAAGCTATCGCGCACGCCCGAAGCGCTGACCGATGCGGATCATGAAATCCTGCGCGGCCATGGCTTCAGCGCGGAGGACATCTGGGACATCGGCGGCATCACCGCGTTTTTCGCGCTTTCCAACCGTATGGCCCACCTGATCGACATGCGCCCGAACGACGAGTTCTACCTGATGGGCCGCATCCCGCCCCCTCCCAAATGACGCACTGCAACGCCATGTCCCGGCACGGCCGTGGCGTGCCTGCGGTGCTATAATTTTTGGCAGAACGGGAACAGCGCCACAAACGCTGCAGTCCCTCGAGAAACGGCAGCAACAACCTTATCAAGGTAGAACCATGGCAGCACTTCCGGATGACGATCCGCAAGAGACAAACGAATGGCTGGATGCGCTGGACGGCGTCCTGCAACATGAAGGTCCGGAGCGCGCGCACTACATCCTCGAGCAGTTGATCCAAAAGGCACGGCGCTCGGGCGCCTACCTTCCTTACAGCGCCAATACCGCTTATATCAACACCATCCCGCCGGGACAGGAAGAGCGTTCTCCCGGCGATCACGAGCTGGAACACCGTATCCGCTCCTACGTGCGCTGGAACGCGGCGGCCATGGTGTTGCGCGCCAACAAGCAATCCTCGGAACTCGGCGGTCACATCGCCAGTTTCGCCTCCGCCGCGACGCTGTATGACGTGGGTTTCAATCATTTCTGGCACGCCCCGTCGGAAAACCACGGTGGCGACCTGATATTCGTCCAGGGGCATTCGGCTCCCGGCGTCTACGCGCGCGCTTTCATGCTCGGCCGGCTGTCGAAGGAGCAGATGGACAACTTCCGCCAGGAAGTGGATGGCAAAGGCCTGTCTTCTTATCCGCATCCCTGGCTGATGCCGGATTTCTGGCAGTTCCCGACGGTGTCGATGGGACTGGGTCCGATCATGGCGATCTACCAGGCCCGCTTCATGAAGTACCTGCAGGACCGCGGCCTCGCCAATACCGAGGGGCGCAAGGTCTGGTGCTTCCTCGGCGATGGCGAGATCGACGAACCGGAATCGATGGGCGCGATCGGCGTGGCCGCGCGCGAGAAACTCGACAACCTGATTTTCGTGGTGAACTGCAACCTGCAGCGGCTCGACGGTCCGGTGCGCGGCAACGGCAAGATCATCCAGGAACTCGAAGCGGATTTCCGCGGCGCCGGCTGGAACGTCATCAAGGTGATCTGGGGCGCCTACTGGGATCCGTTACTCGCCAAGGACAAGAACGGCACGCTGGTCAAGCGCATGGAAGAAGCGGTCGACGGCGAGTACCAGGCCTTCAAGGCCAGGGACGGCGCCTATGTGCGCAAGCACTTCTTCGGCAAGTATCCTGAATTGCTGGAAATGGTCGCCAACATGTCCGACGACGATATCTGGCGGCTGAATCGCGGCGGCCATGATCCGCACAAGATGTACGCGGCCTACGCGTCGGCGGTGAAGACCGAAGGCCAGCCAACCGTGATCCTGGCCAAGACCATCAAGGGTTACGGCATGGGTGAGGCCGGGGAAGCGCAGAACATCACTCACCAGCAGAAGAAAATGGGCACGACGTCATTGCGTGCGTTCCGCGACCGCTTCGGCCTGCCGGTGCCCGACGACAAGCTCGAGGAAATGCCCTACCTCACCTTCGAGCCGGGCTCGCCGGAACTCGACTACATGTGCAAGAGCCGCGAGGCGCTGGGCGGCTACCTGCCGGCGCGCAGGCAAAAGGGCGATACGCTGGAGATCCCGCCGCTGGCGAACTTCGAACCGCTGCTGAAAAGCTCGGAAGAACGCGAGTCGTCGACGACCATGGCGTTCGTGCGCATTCTGAATATCCTGGTCAAGGACAAGAATATCGGCAAGCGCGTGGTACCGATCGTGCCCGACGAATCGCGCACCTTCGGCATGGAAGGCATGTTCCGGCAACTGGCCATCTGGTCGTCGGTCGGACAGCTGTACACGCCGCACGATGCCGATCAGCTGATGTTCTACAAGGAGGACAAGAAAGGCCAGATCCTGCAGGAGGGCATCAACGAGCCGGGCGCGATGTCGTCGTGGATCGCCGCGGCCACGTCGTATTCGAATCATGGCGTGTCGATGATCCCGTTCTACATCTACTACTCCATGTTCGGCTTCCAGCGCGTTGGCGACCTGGCGTGGGCGGCGGGCGACCAGCGGGCACGCGGCTTCATGCTCGGCGGCACCTCCGGCCGCACCACGCTGAACGGCGAAGGCCTGCAGCACGAGGACGGCCACAGCCACATCCTGTCGTCGACGATCCCGAACTGCATTTCGTATGATCCGACCTACGCCTTTGAGGTCGCGGTCATCATCCAGGACGGCCTGCGCCGCATGTTCAAGGAGCAGGAGGACGTTTTCTTCTACATCACCTTGCTGAACGAAAATTATGTCCAGCCGGCCATGCCGAAAGGCACGGAGGAAGGCATCCTCAAGGGGATGTACAAGCTCTCCGACGGCAAGGGCAAGAAAGACGCGCCGCGCGTGCAACTGCTGGGCAGCGGCGCGATCCTGCGCGAAGTCATCGCGGCGCAAGACCTGCTGGAAAAGGATTTCGGCGTCGCGGGCGATGTCTGGAGCTGCCCCAGCTTCAACGAGCTGCGCCGCGAAGGCCTGGACGTGCAGCGCTGGAACCTGCTGCATCCGGAAGCCAAACCGCGCGAAACCTATGTCGGCCGCTGCCTCAATGCGGCGCCCGGTCCGGTGGTCGCGGCGACCGACTACATGAAGCTGTTCGCCGACCAGATCCGGCCGTTCCTCTACAAGCACTATGTCGTGCTCGGCACGGACGGCTTTGGCCGTTCGGACTATCGCCGGCAACTGCGCAAGTTCTTCGAAGTGGATCGCTTTTACGTGGCAGTGGCGGCGCTGAAGGCGCTGGCCGACGAAGGCAGCATTCCGGCCGCGACGGTCGCCAAGGCGATCAAGAAATACGGCATCGATCCGGAAAAGCCGAACCCGGTCACCGTTTGATCTTCTCCAGTCACCATTCACCAATCACCCCTCACTGAATCAAACATGGGCAGCCTCAGAGACGTCCTCGTCCCCGACATCGGCGACTTCAAGAACATTCCGGTAATCGAAGTGCTGGTAAAACCCGGCGACAGCGTGAAGGCGGAGGATTCGCTGATCACGCTCGAATCCGACAAGGCGACCATGGAAGTGCCGGCGCCGTTTGCGGGTGTGGTCAAGGAATTGAAAATCAAACCCGGCGACAAGGTTTCCGAGGGCGCGGCGATCCTCAGCATTGAAGTCAGCGAAGCTGCCCCCGCTCCGGCGGCCGCTACCGCACCTGCTGCGCCACAGAAACCGGCCGCCGCACCCGCGCCTGTTGCAGCACCGGCGCCGGTGGCAGCATCGCAGGCTGCAGCATCGGCGGCAATCAACGAGGAAGGATTCTCGCTCGCGCACGCCAGCCCGTCGGTGCGCCGCTTCGCGCGCGAACTCGGCGTCGACCTCGGCCGCGTCAAGGGCAGCGGCCCGAAGGAACGCATCCTCAAGGAGGATATCTCCGGCTTCGTCAAGACCGCGCTGGCGCAACCCTCGGGCGGCGGCGCGGGTCTTTCGCTTGGCTTGCCGGCTTGGCCACAGGTGGATTTCGCGAAGTTCGGCCCTGTGGAAAACCAGCCGTTGTCGCGCATCAAGAAAATATCCGGGCCGTTCCTGCATCGCAACTGGGTATCGATCCCGCACGTCACGCAGAACGACGAAGCGGACATCACCGAACTCGAAGCCTTCCGCAAGGGCATGGCCGACGAGGCGCAAAAGCAGGGCGTCAAGCTTACGCCGCTGGTCTTCATCATGAAGGCCGTGGTCACCGCACTGAAGGCTCATCCGGAATTCAATTCCTCGCTCGCGCCTGCCGGCGATGCGCTGATCCTGAAGCACTACTATCACATCGGTGTCGCCGTCGATACGCCGGGCGGACTGGTGGTACCCGTGGTTCGCAACGTCGACCAGAAGGGCGTGCTGCAACTGGCGAAGGAGCTTGGCGAGCTCAGCGCCAGGGCGCGCGACGGCAAGCTCGGCCCGGCCGAGATGCAGGGCGGCACCTTCTCCATTTCCAGCCTGGGTGGCATCGGCGGCACGCATTTCACGCCGATCATCAACGCGCCGGAAGTCGCGATCCTCGGCGTCTCGAAGTCGTCGATGAAACCGGTCTGGAAAGACGGGCAGTTCGTGCCGCGACTGATAATGCCCCTGTCGCTGTCCTACGATCATCGCGCAGTGGACGGTGCGCAAGGCGCGCGCTTCATTACGCACTTGACGGCTGTCCTTTCGGACATCCGGCGCGTTCTGCTGTGATCGGTGATCAGCGAACGGTAAACGGTCAAAACCGGGCTTCGCCGTTGCGCGCTGTTAACCGTTTATGGTCGAAGACCGGTATCCCTTCAGGGGCACCGTTTATGGTCGAAGACCGGTACCCCTTCAGGGGCACCGTTCACCCGGCTTGACTTCGTCAAGCCCCATCGGCGTGCTGGGCGGGACTTTCGATCCCGTCCATTTCGCTCATTTGCGCCTGGCCGAAGAACTCGCCGATGGCATCGGCCTCTCCAAAGTACGCTTCATTCCGACCGGCGCGCCGCCGCATCGTGGAACCCCCCGGGTATCCGCGGTTCAGAGGCTGGAAATGGTCCGCCTGGCGATCGACGGCAATCCGCGCTTCGAGGCGGACGACCGGGAAGTCCGTCGCGAGGGTGTCTGCTACACCTTCGATACGCTCAATGAACTGCGGGCCGAACTGGGAGGGCGTCCGCTGTGTCTGTTGATGGGATCGGACGCCTTTTCGGCGCTGACCACCTGGCACCGCTGGGAGGAGTTGTTCGACCTCGCCCATATCGTGATCGCGCATCGCCCCGGCTTTTCCCTGCAGCAATTGCAGTCCTCCCTGCCGGGGCCGCTGCGCAAGGTTTACCTGCAGCGGCTGGCTTCCTCGACCGGGCTCTTGCGCCGGGACAGTGCCGGCGCCATATACGCAAGGGAAATCACTGCGCTGGATATCGCGGCGACCCAGATCCGGGGGCTCTTGGCCGGCGGTGGAAGTGCACGCTATCTGGTCCCGGACGCCGTTCTCGATTACATTGAAACCAACCGTCTTTACAAGGAACGCGATGCACGTTGAAGCCGTGAGACAAGCCGCCGTCGAGGCGCTGGAGGAAATCAAGGCCCGGGACATCACCGTCCTCGATGTCAGGAAAATGACCGCCCTGTTCGATTACATGATCGTTGCCACCGCCGAATCGGCCCGCCAGACCAAGGCGCTGGCGAAGAATGTGGAGGAAAAACTCAAGGGGATGGGGGTAAGAGTCCAGGGCCTGGAGGGCGAAAAGACCGGCGAATGGGTGCTGGTCGACCTGGGCGACATCATCGTGCATGTGATGCAGCCGGCGATTCGCACCTACTACAACCTGGAGCAGCTATGGGGCGGCCGGCCACCGTCGCCGCATCCGACCACCTGGAGGAACGCCCCCGGCGCCGAGCCGCCGGCCGCTTTGTAGCCCCCTTCCATTTGAAGCTGCATATCCTCGCCATCGGCCACAAGCCCCCCGCCTGGGTGATGGCCGGGTTCGAGGACTACGTCCGGCGCATGCCGCGCGAGGCGCGCATCGACCTCACCGAGATCAAACCCGCCCCCCGCAGCCGGCAGACCCAGTCCGCGGCATCGATTTCCCAGATCCTCGGCGTGGAAAAGTCCCGCCTGCTTGCGGCCATCCCGCCGGGCTGTGTAAGAATAGCGCTGGACGAACGCGGTAAGCAGCTCACCACAGCCGACCTGGCGCGCAGACTGGCGGCCTGGATGCAGGGAGGGCGTGACGTTACTTTCATGATCGGCAGCGCCGACGGGCTCGACGAGGAACTGAAAGCCGGCGCCGATCTGCAGCTTGCCCTTTCGGCGATGACGCTTCCGCATGCCATGGTGCGGGTGCTGCTCGCCGAGCAGCTTTACCGCGCGATGTCGACGATCCAGAACCATCCTTATCACCGGGAATGACGCCCCGCCGGGCGCGACAAAACCAAGAGCCGAATATCGTGCCGTCGCTGGAAAAACATATCTACCTCGCCTCGCGCAGCGCGCGACGCCGCGATCTGCTCAAGCAGATGGGCGTGAACTTCGAGATGCTGCTGCTGCGGGAAGGCGCGGGCCGCGACGCTGATTTCGACGAATCGCAGATCGGCAACGAATTGCCGCGCGACTATGTCGTGCGCGTCGCCCGGCTGAAGGCCGAAGCGGGCTGGTTGCGCCTGGAACAGCGGCGCCTGATGCGCCATCCGGTGCTGGCGGGCGACACCACGGTCGCCTTCAACGACGCCATCCTCGCCAAGCCGAAGGATCGCGAGGACGCGGTGGCCATGCTCAAACAGCTCTCCGGCACGACGCACCTCGTATATACCGCGGTGGCCGTCAAATTCCACGATTCGCTGCGCGAAGCGCTTTCGGTGACCGAAGTGCGCCTGCGCGAGCTTTCCGATGACGAGATCCGGCGCTACGTCTCCAGCGGCGACCCGATGGACAAGGCCGGCGCCTATGGCATCCAGGGCAAGGCCTCGATGTTCATCGAATCCATCAACGGCAGTTACAGCGGCGTGGTCGGCCTGCCGATGTTCGAAACCTCACGCATCCTGGCGCATTTCGGCTTCCAGCTGCTGTGAACGAGGAAATCCTGATCAACGTCACCCCGCAGGAAACCAGGGTCGCGGTGATGCAGCAGGGGGTCGCACAGGAATTGCACGTCGAACGCAGCGCCAGCCGCGGCATAGTCGGCAACATCTATGTCGGCGAGGTCAGCCGCGTGTTGCCGGGCATGCAATCCGCGTTCATCCAGATCGGCCTGGATCGCGCCGCCTTCCTGCATGTCGCCGACATCTGGTCCCATCGCCAGAACCACGAAGAAGCCAAACCCATCGAGCGCATCCTGCACGACGGCCAGCGGCTGCTGGTGCAGGTCATCAAGGATCCGATCGGGACAAAGGGCGCGCGGCTGTCGACGCAAATCAGCATCGCAGGACGCCTGCTGGTCTACCTGCCGCAGGAGTCCCATATCGGCATTTCGCAGCGCATCGAGGACGAAAACGAACGCGCCTTGTTGCGCGAAAGGCTGCAGCACCTGATTCCCGCCGACGAAACCGGCGGCTACATCGTGCGCACCATGGCGGAAACCGCCAGTGAAAAGGAGCTTGGCGCGGACATCGAATACCTGCGCAAGCTGTGGTCCGACATCCGGGAAAAATCGCACGCCATTGCCGCGCCCGCGCTGCTGTACCAGGACCTGGGCCTTTCGCTGCGCGTGCTGCGCGATTTCGTCAATGACGAAAGCGGCCGCATCCTGGTGGATTCGCGCGAGACCTTCCTGCGCATGCAGGCGTTTGCGAACGAATACACCCTGTCCTTCGTCGACCGCATCCATCACTACACCGGCGACCGGCCGCTGTTCGATCTTTATGGCGTTGAGGACGAGATAGAGCGCGCACTTGCACGCCGCGTACCGCTGAAATCCGGCGGTTATCTGATCATCGACCAGACCGAGGCGCTGACCACGATCGACGTGAATACCGGCGGTTTCGTCGGCGGCCGCAATTTCGACGACACCATCTTCAAGACCAATCTCGAGGCCGCGCAGGTCATCGCGCGCCAGCTGCGCCTGCGCAACCTGGGCGGCATCATCATCATCGACTTCATCGACATGGACAACGAAGTGCACCGCAACGCGGTCATCTCGGAGTTCAAGAAAGCCCTGCTGCCCGATCGCACGCGCATGACGGTCAACGGCTTCACCCATCTCGGGCTGGTGGAGATGACGCGCAAGCGCACCCGCGAAAGCCTCGCGCACATCCTGTGCGAGCCCTGTCCGACTTGCCAGGCGCGCGGTGAAGTGAAGACCGCGCAGACCATCTGCTACGAAATCCTGCGCGAGCTGGTACGCGAATCGCGCCAGTTCGACGCGCGCGAATTCCGCATCCTCGCCTCGCAGAAAGTCATCGACATCTTCCTCGACGAGGAAGCCCAGAGCCTGGCGATGCTCGAGGAATTCATAGCCAAACCGATTTCCCTGCAAGTCGAAACGATCTATACGCAGGAGCAGTACGACATCGTGCTGATGTAGTACGAACGGGTGCTGGGTGCTGGGTGCTGGGTGCTGGGTGCTGGGTGCTGGGTGCTGGGTGCTGGGTGCTGGGTGCTGGGTGCTGGATAAGAATGTGGTGCCCCAAGCTT
>DASWEZ010000158.1:0-8568 GCA_036394495.1 Burkholderiales bacterium | reverse complement strand
GAGGCACGAAGTCCACGAAGGGTCACGAAGAAAAGCTTTAAGGGTATTGGCCGCGAATTTTCAGCCGTCATCACGACACATTGAATTACTCACAGAATCATCGCCCATTTCTTTCTTCGTGTTCCTTCTTGTCCTTCGTGGTGAGAATTTGGATTTTGAATTTTGCGAAAATCGAGCGGTCCTAGTCCCAAATGAGTGACATACAGAAAACCATCTCCCCTGTTGACGGGCGTGTTTACGTCGAACGGCCGCTCGCGACCGATGCTGAAGTGCAACAGGCACTCGGACGCGCGAAGAGCGCGCAGGCGAAATGGCGGCAGACCACGTTCGAGGAGCGCGCTGCCATCGTCAACCGGTTCATCGACGCTTTCGTTGCGCGCAAGCAGCAGATCGCCGAAGAAATCTCCTGGCAGATGGGCCGGCCGCTCGGCCAATCTCCCGGCGAGGTGCGCGGCTTCGAGGAACGCGCGCGCTACATGGTGGCGATCGCACCGGAAGCGCTGGCCGATATCGATGCAGGTCCGAAGCAGGGCTTCCGCCGCTTCATCCGCCGCGATCCGGCCGGCGTCGTGCTGATACTGGCGCCGTGGAATTATCCCTACCTGACGTCCGTCAACTCCGTCGTGCCTGCGATCATGGCCGGCAACGCGGTGATCCTGAAACATTCCAGCCAGACGCCGCTATGTGCCGAACGCTACGCCGAGTGCTTCGCAACAGCGGGCCTGCCCGAAGGGGTATTCCAGTCCCTGCATTGCACGCACGAACATACGTCGAAAATGATCGCTTCACCGCTGGTCGATTTCGTCGCGTTCACCGGCTCCGTCGCCGGCGGACACGCCGTGCAGGAAGCAGCGGCGCGGCGATTCATCGGCATCGGCCTCGAACTCGGCGGCAAGGACCCCGCCTACGTGCGCGCCGATGCCAACCTCGCGCATGCGGTCGAGAACCTGGTCGACGGCGCCTTCTTCAATTCCGGACAGTCGTGCTGCGGTATCGAGCGCATCTACGCGCACAAGAATATCTACGACGAATTCGTCGACGGCTTCGTCGGGCTGACGCGCCAGTACAAACTCGGCAATCCGATCGACCCGGCGACCAACCTCGGTCCGATGGTGCGTACCCGCGCCGCCGAGTTCGCGCGCGGCCAGGTAAACGAAGCGGTTGCGGCCGGTGCAAAATCGCTGATCGGCGCGAAGGAATTCGCTGCCGACAAGACGGGCACACCGTATATGGCGCCACAGGTGCTGGTGAACGTGAACCACGGCATGCGCCTGATGAACGAAGAGAGTTTCGCGCCGGTGATCGGCATCATGAAGGTCGGAAGCGACGAGGACGCGATCGCGCTGATGAATGACAGTGCCTACGGCCTGACGGCGGCGATCTGGACCTCGGACGCGGATGCAGCGCTATCGATTGGCGAGAGAGTGGAGACCGGCACCTGGTTCATGAACCGTTGCGATTACCTCGATCCCGCTCTGGCCTGGACCGGGATCAAGGATTCCGGCCGCGGTTGTACCTTGTCGCGCGTCGGCTACGAACAACTCACTCGCCCTAAGTCGTATCATTTACGACTTAAAACTTGAACCTGATTGAACCACGGAGGACACGGAGGGCACGGAGGAAACCAAGGGCAAAAAAATATTCGGGTGAAAATATTGCTGCGACGATGATCCTTCGCAGGACAATTGGCGGCACAGGTTCACAAACAGTCACCCCGCTTTTTACCCTCATTCCGTCTTGTCGTTTTGGTTTCCTCCGTGTCCTCCGTGTCCTCCGTGGTTCATTTTTCTTTCTTGAGTAATAGCAAAAAATCATGATTGACGCCAAAACGCTGACCCGCAACTGGAACTACCCGACATCGATCCGTTTCGGAGTCGGCCGCATCGCGGAGCTGCCCGCGGTTTGCAAGGAACTCGGCATCAAGCGTCCTCTGCTCGTTACCGATCCTGGACTGCGCAAGCTGCCGATGGTCGACGACGTGCTCGCTTCTCTGCGCAATGGCGGCCTCGGCGACGCCGTGTTCTCGGCCATTCGCGCCAATCCGGTCGGAAAAAATATAGAAGACGGGGTCGCGTTCTACCGGAAGGGCGGCTGCGACGGCGTCATTGCGATGGGCGGCGGCAGCGCGCTGGACGTGGGCAAGACCATCGCGCTGATGGTCGGTCAAAAACGTCCGTTATGGGACTTCGAGGATCGCGAAGACTGGTATACGCGCGTCAACGCCACCGGCATCGCGCCGATCATTGCGGTGCCGACCACCGCGGGCACAGGTTCCGAGGTCGGGCGCGCTTCGGTGATCCTCGACGAGGAAACGCACGTCAAGAAGATCATCTTCCATCCGAAGATGCAGCCGGCCGTCGTGATCTCCGATCCGGAATTGAGTGTCGGCCTGCCCGCACGGATAACGGCGGCTACGGGCATGGATGCGCTGGCTCACTGCCTCGAGGCGTACTGCGCGCCCGGCTTCCATCCGATGGCCGACGGCATTGCACTGGAAGGCATGCGCCTGGTCAAGGAATGGCTGCCGATCGCGGTCAGGGACGGCAAGAACATCATCGCCCGCGCGCACATGCTGGCGGCTGCGAGCATGGGCGCGACTGCGTTCCAGAAAGGACTCGGGGCGATTCATTCGCTGTCCCATCCCGTCGGCGCGATCCATAACGCGCACCACGGCGAAACCAACGGGGTCGTCATGCCCTACGTGCTGGTGTTCAACCGTCCCGCAATCGAGGACAAGCTCACGCGAATGGCGCGTTACCTCGGACTGCCGGATCCCGGATTCCAGGCGGTACTCGACTGGGTGATCGCACTGCGCAAGGAAATCGGCATCCCGAACACGCTCGCCGATCTTGGCGTCAGGGAAAGCGAGCTCGACAGGTTGACGCCGATGGCCGTGAACGATCCCTCCACCGGAGGCAATCCGCGGCCGGCCGGCGACGCCGAGATGCGCCAGATGTTCACCAAGGCGATCCGCGGCGACCTGACCTGAGCACGCAGGCCGCATTCACGCCCGTCAACCGGTACACTTGCGCCCAAAGCGCCTTGCTAGCCTCGACATCGCCGCGATTCAATCATACGGGCCCGGACCGCAATGAAACAGGATCCCCGCTTTCCCAATCTGTTCATCCTCGACCACCCGCTGATCCAGCACAAGCTCACGCACATGCGGGACAAGAGAACCTCCACCCGCACGTTCCGCGAACTGTTGCGCGAGATCACCTTGCTGATGGGGTACGAGGTCACCCGCAACCTGCCGCTGACCACGCGTGCAATCGAAACCCCGATGACGTCCATGGAAGCACCGGTCATCGCCGGAAAGAAACTCGCGATCGTGCCGGTGCTGCGCGCGGGCATCGGCATGGCGGACGGACTTCAGGAATTGATCCCCTCGGCCCGCGTCGGGCACATCGGGCTCTACCGGGATGAGAACCACCGGCCGATCGAATATCTGGTGCGGCTGCCGGAGGTCGAAGGCCGAGTGTTCATCCTGTGCGATCCGATGATAGGCACCGGCTATTCCGCCGCTCATGCCGTACAAGTCCTGAAGCATCGCCACGTGCCGGCGAAGGACATCCTGTTTCTCGCCCTGGTGGCTTCACCCGAAGGCGTCACGGTCTTCCAGGAACAGCACGCCGACGTGCCGATGTTCGTGGCCGCGCTCGACGACCATCTCGATGAACACGCCTACATCGTTCCCGGCCTGGGCGATGCGGGGGATCGATTGTTTGGAACGAAGAACTGAGGAACGGCCGTGACGAACGTGACGAACGTGACGGCGTGACGAAGAACGAAAAAGTACTGCGTGCTGCGTGCTGCGTGCTGCGAGACAAAAATTTGGGGCGCGCCGCCTTCGCTTCGATGTGATACCAGGTAGTAAGCAATGAGGCTGGCCCCCAGCACTCAGTACGCAGCACCCAGCACCGCCTTTCCCCGTCACGATCGTCACGACCGTCACGCCGTCACGGCTTCACTCCCCATACGTCAGTGAACGGGCTTTGCCCCAGAACACGCTGTAGGCAAACACCGTATAGCCAATGATCAACGGCAGCACGACGCAGGTGCCGACGAAGACGAACATCAGCGATTCCCTGGCGGCAGCGGCCTGCCAGATCGTCATGCGATCCACCACCAGATAGGGAAACAGGCTGTAGGCGAGCCCGGCAAACGCGAACACGAATATCCACACGGACAATACGAAGGGCAGCCATTCGCGTTTCGACTGCCCCCGCTGCAATCGCGTCACCGACACCAGGATGCCGGCAAACGCGGCCGCCGTCAGCAGCGGCAGGGGCGACAGCCACAGTAGTCGCGGCCAGGTAAACCATTTCTCCATGATGCCGGCACTGGCGAACGGCGTGGCCAGGCTGATTGCAGCAACGCCCGCGGCAGCGAGGAACGCTGCGCCTTTACTCCATTTGAGCGCGCGCGCATGCAGGTCGCCTTCAGTCTTGATTGCCAGCCAGGTCGCGCCCAGCAGCGCATAGGCACCGGCCAGGCCGATCCCGACCAGAACTTCGAACGCGATGAACAGCGCACCGCGCTGAAAACCGGTGATCCAGCCCGCCAGCATCGCACCCTGCGCGACCGCGGTACCGAGCGAGCCGACAAAAAACAAGTGGTTCCACATCGACTGATGCCATCCCGATGCCTTGACGCGGAATTCAAAGGAAACGCCGCGCAAGATCAGCGAGATCAGCATCACCGCCACTTCCAGGTAAATCGAAGGCAGGATGACGCCGTGCGCATGCGGAAACGCCACCAGCAGGATGCCGACGCCAAGCACCAGCCAGGTTTCGTTGGCATCCCAGAACGGGCCGATGGAAGCCACCATCATGTCCTGTTCGGGGCGCGTGGCCAGCGGCACGAGAATTCCGACGCCGAGATCGAAGCCGTCGAGTATCACGTAGGCGAGGATGGCCAGGCCCATCAGCGCGGTGAAGATCAGCGGCAGGTCGAGTTGCATCGTCATAGCACCTGCGGGCCAAGTGCTCCGGGCGCGGGCTCATCGCGGGCCTTGCCTTCGGCCTCCTTGCGCGCCAGCTGTGTGAGAACGACCATGTAGGAAACCAGCAGCAGCGCATAAACCAGGGCGTAGCCCATCAATGTCGTTGCGATATACGGAGCAGGTACCGTCGATGCGGTATCCGCGGTCAGGATGACGCCGTAGACGACGTAGGGCTGGCGGCCGATTTCCGTGGTCAGCCACCCTGCCAGCACCGCGACCCATCCTGAGAATGTCATGCCGGAAAACACCCAAAGCAACCAGCGCGGGAATTCACGGCGCCGCATCAGCAGCAAGGCACCGAGCCAGGACACCGCCAGCATCAGCATGCCCACGCCGACCATGATGCGGAAAGTCCAGAACACCGTTGCGACGGGCGGATGCTTGTCGCCGAATTCGGAAAGGCCCTTCAGTTCGCCGTCGGTTTTGTGCGTAAGGATCAGGCTTGCGCCCTTCGGCAGCGAGATCGCGTAGTCGTTGCTGCGCGTTTGCCGGTTGGGCATTGCGAACAGCAGCAGCGGCGCGCCGCGCTCGGTTTCCCAGATGGCCTCGATCGCCGCGATCTTGGCCGGCTGGTGTTCGAGCGTGTTCAGTCCATGCAGGTCGCCGACGTAAATCTGCACCGGGATCAGCACCGCCGCCACTGCCACTCCAAGACGCAACATGCGGTCGGCCGGCTCGAACTTGCGATTGCGCAACAACTGGAACGCCGAGATGCCCGCCACCAGGAACGCCGCCGTGAGCCCGGACGCGATCATCATGTGTGTGAGGCGATAAGGAAAACTCGGATTGAAAATCACGGCCATCCAGCTGGTCGCGTGCAACTGGCCGTCGATTACCTCGTAACCCTGCGGCGTCTGCATCCAGGAATTCAACGCCAGGATCCAGAACGCCGAAGCGGAAGTGCCGATGGCCACCAGAAAAGCCGACAGGGTATGCATCCATGCCGGCACCCGGTCGCGGCCGAACAGCATGACGCCGAGAAAGGTTGCTTCGAGAAAGAACGCCGTCAGCACTTCGTAGCCCAGCAGCGGCCCGGCTATGTTGCCGGCCTTGTTCATGAATCCCGGCCAGTTGGTGCCGAACTGGAAACTCATGGTGATGCCGGAGACGACGCCCAGCGCGAACGAAAGTGCGAACACTTTTACCCAGAGCCGGTAGGCCGGCTTGCACCAGGCATCACCCGCAAATTCGATGCGCACGCGCAGGTAGACGAGGATCCAGGCCAGCGCGATGGTGATGCTCGGAAACAGGATGTGAAAGCCGATGTTCAGGCCGAACTGGGCTCTCGCGAGGAGAAGTGGATCTGCTGACATGACGATCCCGGGAAGACGAGTCGTCAGTTTAACGCGTATCCACGCGCAATTCCGGATTGATGCATCGCTGACGGATTGGCCAAAGAGAATTCCGGCCCGCCTTGACTATATGCATATATGTATGCACACTGCAATCATGCGCAAACAAATGACGAAATCATCCGGCGGACATTCCGGGCGCCGCGAGAGGGGCGATGACGGTGCCACGACGGCAGGCTCGCAACGCATCGACGATGCATCGCCGCGCGGCAAGGTCCGGTTGACGATGTATCTCGACACGACGGTGGTCGAATACTTTCGTTCGCGCGCCGGCGGCCGCGGCTACCAGACGCTGATCAACGAAGCGCTGAAGCGGGCGATCGAGCAGGAGAATCTGGAAAACGTCCTGCGCCGCGTGATCCGCGAAGAGACCCGCCCCTACCAGGCCGGAAAGGGAAAAACTTGAGCGGCAGCTTGTTCCCGCCGCCGGCATCCATCACGCGGTCCGGCGACTGATGATCGCATTTCGCGATGAACTGAAGTCGGTCGCCGTACCTGTTGCAATTCTGGTCATCGCCGGCATTGCGGCTTCAATCAGCCACAGGTTCACTTCGTCGCTGGGAGCGTTCGGCGTATTCGGGCCCTATACGGTGCTCGTCATCGGCACCGTGATTGCGCTGTGGTTCAATCGCGGCCGCGCCTTCATCGCGCTGATTTCCCTGCTCGTCGCCTTCATCGCCTATCGCATCGCCCTCACCTTCGGCCAGGACGATTTCCCCGTCCGCGCAGTCCTTACGGCCGCGGCGATCTTCGTGCCTGCCAATATTCTGCTGGTGCTGCTGTTGCCGGAGCGCGGCATCGTTTATTTCCGCAACTACCGATGGTTGCTACTGGGCCTGGTCGAAGTGCTGATCACCGCATGGATCGCGACCGCGGGCCATACCGCCCTTTCGGGCACGGCATGGCATGCGGCGCTGGATCATTGGCTGCTCAAGGCCACGCCCACGCCGCTGCTCGGTCGCCTGTTCATCGTGGCGGCATTCATCGTGTCCCTGGTCAAGGCATGGCCTGAACGATTGCCGCTCGACGTCGGCATGGTCGGTGCGCTGGTCGCGTTCTTCGTTGCCTGCGAATGGCCGGGTCTGACGGTGGTATACGGGGTGTTCGTATTTGCCGCCGGCGCCATGTTGTTGCTCGCGGTCCTGCAGGAATCCCATCGCATGGCCTTTCGCGATGAACTCACCGGCCTGCCCAGCCGGCGCGCTTTGCAGGAAAGACTCGTCGCGCTGGGGCCCTCTTACACGATCGCGATGGTCGACGTCGATCACTTCAAGAAGTTCAATGACACGCACGGCCACGACACCGGCGACCAGGTGCTGAAAATGGTCGGGGCGCGATTGGCGGAAGTCAGTGGCGGCGGCAAAGCCTTTCGTTACGGCGGCGAGGAATTCGCGGTGCTTTTTCCCGACCGCAACGTCGAGGAAACGTCGCCCCATCTCGAAGCGTTGCGGCAAAACATCGAGGACTACAAGATGTCGGTACGCACGGAACAGCAGCGGCGCAACGAAGCGCGACGCAACAACGATCGGCGCACGATGACAAAATCCGCTTTCGCTTTGGCGCATCCCGATGCCCCGCCGCTGCGGTCGAATCGCGCGGAACTGTTGTCGGTCACCGTGAGCATCGGCGTCGCGCAGCGCTCGGAACTACTGGAAACGCCGGACGCGGTGATTCGCCTGGCCGACGAAGCGCTGTACCGGGCCAAGGGAGCAGGACGGAACAGGGTCAGCGTGTAACCAGCGATTAAGGGATTCGGCGATTGCGTGATTCAGTAATTGGACTCAAGCATTCAATTCCTCAATCGCCGAATCGCTCCATCACTCGGTTCATTTCACTCCATACTTCGCGCGGTAGTGCTGGCCCAATACCTTGCGCATCTGCCGGTTCAGTTGGGAAGCGGGTGGCGCGTGCGCCTTGTTCCGCGTTGCCTTGGAGTCGACCAGCTTAGCGCGTTTCGCCTTCAACCGCCTCACCCTTCAGTTGTGCGCGCAATGCCGTCTTCAGGACCTTGCCGTAGTTGTTCTTAGGCAGGTCGGACACGAAGCGGTAACTCTTCGGGCGCTTGAAGCGCGCGATGTGGTCGAGGCACAGCGCATCGAGTTCCTGCTCGCGAACCCTGGATCCGTCATGCACGACCACGAAGGCGATCACTTCCTCACCCCATTCCGCATGCGGCCGGCCGACCACCGAGACTTCGCTGACCGCGGGATG
>DASWEZ010000157.1:0-2300 GCA_036394495.1 Burkholderiales bacterium | reverse complement strand
TGGCGCGGGCGATGGCATCGGCCGAACCAAGTTCGCCGATGTGCGCGGTGCCGGCGTTATTGATCAACGCGACAGTCGGCTTCGCCAATGCCGACAGATAGGAGATTTCCCCCAGGTGGTTCATGCCCATTTCTATGACGGCATACCGATGCGCGGCATTGAGGCGCAGCAGTGTCAGGGGCATGCCGATGTCGTTGTTCAGGTTGCCGGCCGTCGCCAGGACGCCGGATTCGCCCGCAACCTGGCGCAGAATCGAGGCGAGCATTTCTTTTACCGTGGTCTTGCCGTTGCTGCCGGTGATTCCGACCAATGGCACAGAGAAGCGGCCGCGCCAGAAGGCCGCCAGCCTGCCAAGGGCAAGCCGCGTATCGTCGACTTCGAGAACTCGTGCATTCGGAGTCAGGACTTTTGCGCCGGCCCCCACCATGACGGCGGCCGCGCCGGCCACCAGGGCCTGATCGGCAAATGCCTGGCCATCGAATCGCTCGCCGTGTATTCCTACGAACAGATCGCCCACACGCAAATCGCGGCTGTCCGTAGTCACCCGATCGAACTCGATGTTGGCGCCGATATGCCGGGCGCCGATTGCCCGTGCGGCGCTGGCGAGATCAAGCACCGCGAGCACCTCCGTTAATGCGACGCAGTCCTTCGCGCGCGACCTGCACATCGTCGAAGGGCATTCGTTGCGTCCCGATTTCCTGGTAGGTTTCGTGGCCTTTTCCGGCAATCAGCACCACGTCGTTCGGCGCAGCCGATTGCAATGCCTTGAATATCGCGACCGAACGGTCCACCTCGATTTCGTAGTTGGACTGCGCACCGGCGACCACGTCTTCGATGATGGCGCGCGGATTCTCGGAGCGGGGATTGTCGCTGGTGATGATGACCCGGTCCGACAGGCGCGTCGCAACCTGCCCCATCAATGGTCGCTTGCCGGGATCGCGATCGCCGCCGCACCCGAACACGCAATGAAGTTTCGCGCCGGGAGGCAACAGGTCACGCAACGTCTGCAGCACTTTTTCCAAGGCGTCCGGTGTGTGCGCGTAGTCGACGACGACCAGCGGCGCGTCAGGCAGCCTTATCATCTGCAGCCGGCCGGGCACCGGCTCCACTTGCGCAAGCGCGTCGACGGCATCCTGAAGGGATACTTCGGCGGTCATCAACACACCGAGGACGCCGAGCAGGTTTGCTGCGTTGAATCCGCCGATCAGCCGGCTGGTCAGATGAGCAGCCCCCCAGGGAGTGGTGATTTCGAGTTTCAGGCCGCGCGTGGAAAGATCCAGTCGATGACCCGCGATCTCACCCTTGCCGAAACCATAGCCGAGAACATTCACGCGGGATCTGTCGATCGATTCCGCGATTTCGCGGCCGAACCGGTCGTCCATATTCACGACCGCGTGCTTAAGGCCCGGCCAATGGAAAAGCCGGGCCTTGGCGGCACCATAATCTTCCATGGTCTGGTGATAGTCGAGATGATCTCGCGTCAGGTTGGTGAACAGTGCCACATCGAACTCGACTCCATTGACGCGGCCTTGGTCGACGCCATGCGAGGAAACTTCCATCGCGCAGCCTGTCGCACCGCCGGCGCGCAATGCAGCCAACTTCGATTGCAGGGAGATCGCGTCAGGTGTGGTGTTCATTGCGGCGTCCAGTTCGCCTGGAAACCCGCTTCCCAAAGTGCCGATCACGGCCGTTTTGCGTCCCAGGCGCGTCAGCGACTGTGCAATCCAGTGCGAGCAGGATGTTTTGCCGTTGGTTCCGGTCACGCCCGCAAGCCACAAATCGCGCGAGGGATTGCCGAAGAAGCGACTGGCGATCTCTCCCAAATGCGAACGCAGATCCACAACGCCCAGATTCGGCACGCGCCACGCCGTATTCCAATGGAAGCCGCTGCTATCCCACAGCACGGCACTGGCGCCCGCGCCGATCGCCTGCGCGATATGCGCCCGTCCGTCCGAGCGCTGTCCCGGATAGGCGAGGAACAAGTCGCCGGGCTTGATGTTCCGACTATCGATTGCGAGTCCGCGGATGTGCACACCGAGCGCGTCGATCGCCGCGGCGTCGAATCCGCGATGTTTCCCACCTGCGGAACTCGTGCCGGTTGTCATACTTCTTCCCTTATGACGGGCACGGAATCGGGAGGGATCACATTGTCGAGTGCAGCGTCCGGCTCAATGCCCAGAAGACGCAGCGCGCCGGCCATGACGTTACTGAAAACCGGGGCGGCAACTTCTCCACCGTAATAGGACTTGCCGCCGGGTTCATCCAGCATTACGGCGATGACCAGCCGTGGATTGGACGCC
>DASWEZ010000156.1:0-43097 GCA_036394495.1 Burkholderiales bacterium | reverse complement strand
CGCGCGCCGCCCGCGTGACGTTCGAGCCACTTTGGCGGTTTGCGTTTCATACACGCCTCTCCACTTGATGCCGGGCCTGACAGTTCGGCATTTTTTTCGTCCAGGAAGGATCACGGGATCAAAACGAGAATCCGGGACCCTGGTCCCTGGTCTCATCGGGACTGCGCATTATCCGGGCGGGGCAGGCTTCGCTCCGAAGTCCGGTAAGATGCACGGGAATGCCCGATCGCTAGTTCTGCAGACGCAGGCATGATTCGTAACCGAGAGGTGATGGCATGATCGACGAGAAAATCAAGGTACGGGTTACCGAAACCGGTCAAATCCTCGACGTGGTCGTGCTGAACAAGCGCGCCGAACGCATACAGATCGTTCTCGGGGCAGGCATCCACAGCGTCAAATGCGACTTGTCCCCGACGCGCAACGGCATGGGTTACGCCGGCAGCGCCATGGGGCGCGAGCTCATTTACGAGCGCAGCCGCGATCAGGTTCAGGCCGATATCGACCGGCTCAATCCGGCGCTGCGTAAATCGCGATGAGGGCTGGATATCGCCCGATCGCGATCCGCTGAGGTCGTCATGCTCACCATCCTGGCCATTGCATTGATCGCAATATTCGCATTCCTGGCAGCGGTCCATGTGTACTGGGCATTCGGCGGCCGGTTTGCCAGGGTGGCGGCCATTCCGGAGTTGCGCGGATCGCCCTCGTTCGTTCCCGGCCGCATGGCGACGCTGCTCGTCGCCTGCGCGTTGTTCGGCTGTGCGGCACTGGTCGGCGCAGCCACCGGATTCATCGACGTGCCTGTCCAGGCAGTCGTGATCCGATGGGGCTGCTTCGGACTTGCGCTGTTATTTTTGTTGCGGGCGATCGGCGACTTCCGCCTGGTGGGCTTCTTCAAGACGGTCCGCGGAAGCCGATTCGCCTGGCTCGATTCCGCCTTGTATTCGCCGCTGTGCCTGGCCCTGGCTCTCGGCGTGTTTCTCGTGGCATGGCAATCCGCTGCTTGAGGAGAGGCTGCGCGTCCTGACGGTTCGCTGCTCCGGGCATTCGTCTTTGCCCTCGGGTAAAATCACCCCCGTTACCCCAACTACCAGACAGCCGAAGCCCTCGAGGCCAAGGCGTCCCCGAGGAGAAGCAAAGCATGGCAAGTAAAACCAAAAAAGATCCCGCAAAGCTGCGTTCCCGCCAATGGTTCGCCAATCCGCACAATCCCAACATGACGGCACTGTATCTCGAGCGCTATATGAACTGGGGCCTGAAGCGTGAGGAACTGCAAGCCGGCAAGCCGATCATCGGCATCGCCCAATCGGGCTCGGACCTGTCTCCCTGTAATCGCCATCATCTCGAGCTCGCTCATCGCATCCGCGAAGGCATCCGCGAAGCCGGCGGCATCGCCTTCGAGTTTCCGGTGCATCCGATCCAGGAAACCGGCAAGCGCCCGACCGCGTCGCTCGACCGTAATCTGTGCTATCTCGGGCTGGTAGAGACGCTTTATGGTTATTTCATCGACGGCGTGGTGCTGACCACCGGCTGCGACAAGACCACCCCCGCGCAACTGATGGCCGCCGCGACCGTCGATATTCCGGCCATCGTGCTCTCCGGCGGGCCGATGCTGAACGGCTGGTTCCATGGCCAGCGTACCGGCTCCGGCACCATCGTCTGGAAAGCGCGAGAACTGCTGGCCGCAGGCGAGATCAACGACGAGGAGTTCATCGACCTGATCGCATCCTCGGCGCCGTCGCCCGGGCACTGCAATACCATGGGAACGGCTTCGACCATGAATTCGCTGGCGGAGGCGCTGGGCATGTCGCTGCCGGGCAGCGCTGCCATTCCGGCACCGCACAAGGATCGCGCGGTGAACGCCTACGAAACCGGCAAACGCATCGTCGAGATGGTATGGGAAGACCTGCGTCCCTCGAAGATCATGACGCGCGAAGCTTTCGAAAACGTCATCATCGTGAATTCGGCGATCGGCGGTTCGACCAATGCGCCGATCCACTTCAATGCGATTGCGCGCCACATAGGCGTCAAGCTCGACAACAACGACTGGGAAAAAATCGGCTACGACATCCCGCTGCTGGTGAACCTGCAGCCGGCCGGCGAGTATCTCGGCGAGGAATATCATCGCGCCGGCGGCGTACCGGCGGTGGTCAACGAACTGATCAAGGCCGGCAAGATCCGCAAGAACACGATCACCGTCAACGGCAAGTCGCTGCACGACAATTGCAGGAAGACGCCGGTCGACGATGTGAAAGTGATCTGGCCCTACAAGCAGCCGATGAAAAAATCGGCCGGCTTCCTGAACCTCAAGGGCAACCTGTTCGACAGCGCGATCATGAAGACCAGCGTGATCTCGGACGCATTCCGCAAACGCTACCTCTCGGATCCCAAGGATCCGAACGCCTGGGAAGGCCGTGCCATCGTGTTCGACGGCCCGGAGGATTACCATCACCGCATCGACGATCCGAAGCTGAAGATCGACGACGATTGCATGCTGTTCGTGCGCGGCGCCGGACCGAAGGGCTACCCGGGTGCGGCCGAAGTGGTGAACATGCAACCGCCGGCGAAACTGATCAAGCAGGGCATCACCGAGCTGCCGTGCATCGGCGACGGCCGCCAGTCCGGAACATCGGGTTCACCTTCCATTCTGAACGCGTCGCCGGAAGCGGCCAGCATGGGCGGCCTGGCCATCCTGAAGACGGGCGACCGGGTGCGCATCGACCTGAACAAGCGCACGGCGAACATCCTGATCTCCAAAGCCGAGTACACGCGGCGCATGAAGTCGCTGGAGAAGCAGGGCGGCTTCAAGAGCCCGGCCAGTCAGACGCCCTGGCAGGAAATCCAACGCGGCATGGTCGACGAACTGTCCAACGGCATGGTGCTCAAGCCGGCGGTCAAGTACCAGAGAATCGACAAGACCAAGGGCGTGCCGAGAGATAACCACTGAGAATTCGTGACGGTCGTGACGACGTAACGATCGTGACGGGGTAAAAGCGAAGGGTAGGACAAAGAAGGGTTCGGGCCGACAAGGCCTGAGCCCTTATTCTTTTGCAGGACGAGCAGGTCAGCCTGTCGCAGTTGCCGGACCCGGATTTTCCCGTTGCCGGCAGGCTTCGATTGCCTCCGGAAAAGCCTTGAAGATATTCTCGCGCCCCACCAGCTCGATGATTTGCGCCTTCTCCAGTTTGCCTTCGACGCGGGCGTTTGCCCCGGTCAGCATCACACGTACACCGCGCTTGTGCAGGGCGTTGATGGCCTCTTCCAGGGTCTGCAGGCCGGTGATGTCGATGAACGGCACCCAGCGCAATCGGATGATGACGACGCGCGGATCGGTGTGCGTGCCAGCCAGCGCCCGTTCGAAGTTCTCCACCGCTCCGAAGAAAAACGGTCCTTCGACGGAGTAGACCACCACATCCCGCGGCAGGGTGGTGAAACCCTGATGTCCGAATTCCCGGCGCAGTTCCAATTCGCCGACCTGTTGTACTTCCACGCTGGACGCCATGCGGCGCAGGAAGTGCAGGGTGGCGAGGATGACGCCGATATTCACGGCCACCACCAGATCGGCGAAAACCGTCAGGCCGAACGTCACCAGCAGGATCACCGTATCGGCGCGCGGTGCACGCTCGATCATCTTCAGAAAATGTTTGACCTCGCTCATGTTCCAGGCCACCACGAAGAGGATGGCCGCCATCGCGGCCAGCGGCACATGCACGGCCAGCGGCGCCAGGAACAGGATGATGAGTACCAGCGTGATCGAGTGCACGATGCCGGCGAGCGGGCTGGTGCCGCCGTTGCGTATGTTCGTCGCCGTGCGGGCAATCGCGCCGGTGACGGCGAAGCCGCCGAACAGCGGCGTGGCCATGTTGGCAATGCCCTGGCCGATCAGTTCCTGGTTGGAGTCGTGCCGCGTGCCTGCCATGCCGTCGGCGACCACGGCGGAAAGCAGCGACTCGATGGCGCCGAGCATGGCAATGGTGAAGGCCGGCCCGATCAGTTCGATGACCCGCGCGGCCGTGATTTCCGGCCAGTGCAAGGCCGGCAATCCCTGCGGGATGCCGCCGAATGTGCTGCCGATGGTGGCCACGTCGTCGAATCGGAATATTGCCTGCAGTAGTGTCGCGACCACCAACGCCACCAGCGGCCCCGGCACGCGTTTGAACCCGGGTAGCCTGGGCGCGAAGATCACCAGCAGCAGGGACAGCAGGGAAAGCGAAGTCGTGATCGGGTCGAGATGGGGCAGCGCGTGCACCAGTTGCCACAGCTTCTCGTGAAAATGCTGGGCCTGAACCGCCGGCAGTCCGAAGAAATCCTTCCATTGCCCGACCCAGATGATGACGCCGATGCCGGCGGTAAAGCCGACGATTACCGGGTCCGGAATGAATTTGATGATCGTACCCATGCGGGCTATGCCAAGCAAAAGCAGTATCAAGCCCGCCATCAGGGTCGCGATCTGCAAGCCGTCTATGCCGTGCTTGGCTGTGATGCCCGCCAGAATGACGATGAATGCGCCGGTCGGGCCGGCGATCTGCAACCGGCTGCCGCCGAGGATCGCAACCACGACCCCCCCCACGATGGCGGAATACAGTCCCTGCTCGGGTTTGGCGCCGGAAGCGATGGCGAATGCCATCGCCAGCGGCAACGCAACCACGCCCACGATGACGCCGGAAACGATATTGCCCGGCCAGTGTTGCTTGCGCAGCAGGCCGGCTCGTTTGGCTTCCAGGAAGGCGATCATGAGGTCGGAGGGAGTGTGGACCGGTTATGCGCAGGATTGTAATACTATGCATTTTGCCAGCCGTTGTCGTTGCGAACGGCGGGCAGGTGGCAGATCATGCCACGCCCGAATCGAATTCCGGGTCCTTTATCGAAACCGATCGTGATTGCATGGTTGCCTCGTTCATGAAGACATTGATTTTTGCGATAACCCTGGCATTGGCGTCCTCTGCGTGCCTCGCGGACGACGACTCCGACATCATCAGCGGCTGTGCCATGTCGAATGCCGAATTCGGCACGGAGATGATCGGCATCTGCATCAAGGAAAATCAGGCTGCGCGCGCGGAGATCGCGCGCTACCCCGCCGAAATGAAGGATATCGTCGCGCGCTGTTCACGCCGGAAGGAAATGGGGTGGGGGATCGTGAAGAAGTGCATCGACGACGACATCGCAGCGGGACCGGTGCTCGAGGCGTATGCAAGGGATCACGGGCCCCTGCTGGAACAATGCCGGAATGAATTCCGCGGGCGCGAGGCGTCCAGGATAAAGCTTTGCGTGGAAAAGGCCCTCGAAGCGCAGAAGGCGGGCGAAAACAAATGAGGCTTTCCCGGATTGTGGCGGGCGTATTTCTCGCCGTGTGTGCGGGCGGCGCGATCGCTGCAGATACGATCAAACTTGCCGTGCTGGGGCCGATCAGCGGGCCGTTCGCGCTTCTGGGCGAGGAGCGCCTGAAAATATTCCAGGCGAGTGCCGATATCGTCAATGCACGGGGCGGCGTGCTCGGCGGCAGGAAAATCGAGATCGTCGCTTTCGACAACAAGTCGAACCCCCAGGAATCCCTGATCGTTCTCAAGCAGGCGCTCGATCAGGACATTCGCTTCATCGTGTCGTCAGCGTCGAATGTCGCGCATGCAATAAGCGATGCGCTGGTAAAGCACAATGCCCGCAATCCGGACAGGCGTGCGCTGTTCTTCGACTTCAATGCCCTCGACCCCGCATTGACCGAAGCCAAATGCAATTTCTGGCATTTCCGTTTCGAAGTGCATTCGGACACGCAGGTCAGCGTGCTCACCGACTACATGATGAATCAGCCTTCCATCCGCAAGGTTTATCTGCTCAACCAGGACTACGCCTTCGGCCAGGCGGTGAGCAAGGCGGCGAAGGAAATGCTGGCGGTGAAGCGGCCGGACATCCAGATCGTGGGCGACGATTTCGTAGCACTCGGCAAGGTCAAGGATTTCGCGCCCTACGTCGCCAAGATTCATGCGTCCGGGGCCGACATCGTATTGACCGGAAATTGGGGCAATGACTTGTCATTGTTCGTCAAGGCGGGCAACGAGGCCGGATTGAAGGCGACTTTCTACGCCATCCTCGGCGGTTATCCCGGCACCTGGTCGGGGATAGGCACCGCCGGGGCGGATCGCGTAAAGACGCTGGACGCATGGCATATCAACGCCGCCGACGCGGCATGGCAGAAGACGCTGCTCGACTACAAGGCCAAGTACAGGACCGTCTCGAATGCCGCCTATCTCCCGGCATTTCGTGTCGTCGAAATGCTGGCGGGCGCGCTGGACAAGGCGGGGACGACCGATCCGGTCAAGGTCGCGTATGCCCTGGAGGGGTTGAAGTACGCAGGGCCGAGCGGGGCTTCATGGATGCGCGCCGAAGATCATCAGATGATCGCGCCGCTGTACATCCTGAGTCTCGTCAAGGCCGGCCAGGCAGGCGTCAAATACGACGAAGAAAAAACCGGCTATGGATGGAAGACCGAAACCTTCATCGAGGCCAAGGACATTATTCCGCCGGTAAAGTGCCAGATGGAACGGCCGCCGATGTGATCGGATCCGCAGTTCGGACAATCGTCGGCCCGGGTTCCGGAAGTCCATCGATGTCATCGATCCGCCTGTATGGACGGGTTGTCGTGACATTCGTTTTTCTCTCCACTGCGGGCGCAATGGCAGCGCCCGGCGGAGCGCGCGACGCGCTCGAAGCAACGCGTCTCGGGCTGTATGACGGTGCGGATTTCCGGCTCGCGGACGGATCGTGCAAAGATTGCCGGACCATTCCGCAGGCGCTCTGGTATTTCCCGGATGAAGTGATCGCCGTTCCGAGATCCGCGGAAGCCGGTTTTTCACGTGATCGCCGCGTGCAGGACGACGTGCGCGAATGGGCGCAATCGCATCCCGATGGCGATGGGTCGAGGCCGCCGCTTCTGTGGCTCGGCTCGCCGCAGGTCGTCGATGGTGTCCGACTGCTTGATGGCGGGAAAACGCTTCTCGGAGCCGATGGGCACCGGCTGGAATTCTCGCTGGCGAAAAAAATCGACACCAACCTGTCGTATTTCGACGATTCGAGCGCGCGTCATTTTACCGATCGCCGGCTGAAACTGCGCGGACGGATGGAGGGGGATCGCTTCGTTGCACGTACGATCTGGCCGCAGGACTACGATCTCGATTTTGCGCGGCTGCCTTATCGGCCGCTGGATGCGGGCGAGACACTGGAGGCTCTGGTGCGCGCGGACGGCGGCGGTGCTCGTTCCGCGTTCGCAGCGCGCGTGCTTTGGCAACGCGATCCCATGGCAGCGCGAAAATGGAGTGGCATGCCGGTATTGGCTCTCATGCTCAACGGAGCGCAAGGTGACGACGACGAGTCGCACGGCGGCCATTTCGCGGTCGCCACGGGAGCCTTCGGGCCGGCGGGCGAGTGGGGTGACTGGCTGGTCAACAATTTCTACAATCTCGATTCCGTCAGCGAAAAAGGCATCATCGCCTCCACGCTGACGATGGACAGTTATCTTGCGGATTTGAACAGCGGCCAGTCCTGGTACCGTCCGTCCTATCTGCTGGTCGCCGTGCTGAAGCGGGAGCGAGCGGCGGCGATCTACGAGCAGGCGATCGCCCGCGTCTACAATCACTTCTATCGCCATGACTTCTACTACCGGCATTCCATCGAGAACTGCGCCGGCATCAGCATGCAGACCCTGCGCTCGCTGGGATGGAAAATCCCCGAACAGGGACCGGCCAGTCGCATAAAGGCGGTCGCGGCCCTGCCTCTCATGGCGGCCAAGGATTTGAGTGTCGAAAGCGGGCGGCAGGCTTACGATTACCTCGTCACCGAGCAGACCGATCTCTATCCGTTCGCCGCGTTTGACGCCGCGGGACGCGATTTGCTTCAGCGCATCGCGACCGGGGGGTCTGCCGATACCCGTTATGAAACCGTGCTGCGCGAAGATATCGAAGCCGTCATTTTCGTTCGCATACCGCAATTCCCGTCCTCGCGCGCCTTCGGCCGGGAGCCGGTGCTGTCCATGGATGAATACCGCGATCGGGTGCCCAATGATAAATCGAATTGGAAGATCGTTCCGGTTGCGCCGCGTCCGTTTCCGGAAGCAATGAAGGACGCGGATGCGCCGGGCGATCGTTCGCTACCGTCGCTGTATGCCATGTACGCCTATGCAGTGATCGTTACCCTGTGCGGCATCGCCGTCTGGCGTTATCGTGCGAGCAGACGCCGATCGGGAGTTACCGCGCCGAAGTGAGTGAATCGGCATCCAGATGAAAAGGCCGGCCTTGGGCCGGCCTTTTCTTTTTCTGCATGCGACGGCTTATGTAGCTGCGTCCCGATGAACCTGGAACGGCCCGAACGACTGGTTGACCGGCATCAACTCGATGCGGTTGATGTTCATGTGCGGTGGCAGGGTGGCGATCCAGAACAGCGCGTCGGCGACGTTCTCCGCCGTCATCGGATCGGCGCCTTTGTAGAGCTTGTCCGACGCATCCTGGTTTCCGCTGGTGCGTACCAGGGTGAACTCGGTCTCCGCCATCCCCGGTTCCACCGCGGTCACGCGCACCCCCGTTCCGTGCAGGTCCGAGCGCAGGCCAAGCGAGAACTGCGAGACGAAGGCCTTGGACCCGCCGTACACGTTGCCGCCCGGATAAGGGTAGCTCGCCGCCACCGAACTGATGTTGATGATCGCACCTTTTCGCGCAATCAGGGTATCCAGCAGCTTGTGCGTGATCGTGACCAGGCCGATCACGTTCGTTTCGATCATCTGGTTCCATTGATCGAGACTGGCTTTCTGTGCCGGCGCGGTTCCCAGGGCCAGGCCCGCATTGTTGATCAGCAGGTCGATGTCCCGGAACGTTGCAGGCAAACCCGCCAGCGCCGCTTCGATCGCGTCGGCTTTCCTCATGTCGAACGCGGAAACGAATACCTTGTCCGTTCCGAATTCATCCGCCAGTTTCTTGAGCCGGTCGGCCCGGCGGCCCGTCGCGACGACGCGCCAGCCCGCTTTGACAAATTTGCGCACGGCGGCGGCGCCGAACCCCGACGTCGCGCCGGTGATCATTGCAGTTTTGTTCATGACAGCCTTTCGTCCAGTACGTTGATCCAATGCTTCACTTTGATGGCGGTCCCGCTTTGAATATGGCTCAGGCAGCCGATATTCGCCGTTGCGACGATCGCCGGCGCGCCCGACTCCAATGCGGCAATCTTGTTGTTCAGCAATCGCTGCGACAGTTCGGGTTGAAGTATCGAATATGTGCCCGCCGATCCGCAGCACAGATGCGAATCCGGTACCGTCGTCAACTTGCACCCGACCAAGGTCAGCAAGGCTTCCACCGTGCCGCGAATCTGCAGGCCGTGCTGGAGGGAGCAGGGGGAATGAAAGGCGACGCGCGTTCGCGCGGCGTCTGGAGTGCTGTGTGCTGTGTGCTGCATGCTGAGTGGAAAAAGCTGTTCCAGTTTTTCGCGTTCGGCGAAGATTATTTCGCTGATGTCTTTCGACAGTTTGCTGATCCTTGCGGCTTTTGCCGCGTACTGCGGATCGCGGGCAAGAAGATGGCCGTATTCCCTGACCATGGTGCCGCAACCGCTCGCGGTGATGACCACGGCCTCCACGCCGGCCTCGACATGCGGCCACCAGGCGTCGATGTTCCTGCGCATGTAGTCGAGCGCTTCGTCCTGCCGGTTCAAATGGAAGGTCACGGCGCCGCAGCATCCCGCAGCTTCAGCCTTGATCAGCGAAATGCCGAGGCGATCCAGCACGCGCGCGGTCGCGGGATTGATGTCGGGTGCCAGCGAAGGTTGCACGCAGCCGTCGAGTACCAGCATCCTGCGCGTATGGCGGGGCGCCGGCCATTCGATGTCGCTGGTTCCGGTTTTCGGTATTTTCTTCCTTAGGGAAGCGGGCAGAAGCGGGCGCACGAACTGTCCGATGCGCAGCAATGACCTGAACAACACCGGCCGCGGCAATACGATGCGCAGTACACTGCGCACGATTGATTCCGGCAGGGGACGGCTTACGTGCTGGTCGACGATGTTGCGCCCGATGTCCACCAGCCGGCCGTACTGCACCCCAGAAGGACAGGTGGTTTCGCAGGCGCGGCAGGTCAGGCAGCGGTCGAGGTGCATCTGCGTCTTGGCCGTGACCGCATTGCCTTCGAGGACTTCCTTCATCAGGTAGATGCGTCCACGCGGGCTGTCGAGTTCGTCACCCAGCAACTGATAAGTCGGACAGGTCGCCGTGCAGAAGCCGCAATGGACGCAGGCGCGCAGGATGCTGTCGGCTTCCTGGCCCTCGGGCGTGTTGCGGATGAACTCGGCTAGATTCGTTTTCATCTAAGGCAACCAACCAAAACAACCAAAATTAACCGCAGAGGCGCAAAGGCGCAAAGGGAACGCAAAGGAAAACAACCATAAATGTGAGAATTGCAAACTTGACGATGCATTTGGGCAATTATGTGCGATCTGGGGCTGGCGAGATTTGTTCATTCCTTCGGCACCGATTTTCTTTGCGTTCCCTTTGCGTCTTTGCGCCTTTGCGGTGAAGAATTAGATCTAGAAATCAGCATGGATGCGCCCGGGCCCGAGAATGCCGTGGGGATCGAGCGCACGCTTGAGTTTCTTGTGGACGGCGAGCAGCCCCGACGAGAATTGCTGGATGCCGTGGCGCTTGTTGCCACCCCGGAACAGGGTAGCGTGTCCGCCGGCCTTGTGCGCGGTCTCGAATGCCGCCGACGGATCGAGGTCTGCGGCAATCCAGCGCAGGCTGCCGTTCCATTCCATCATCTGCTTGCCCAGACCGAGCGGCGCGGTGGTTGATTTAATCGAGAAACGCCAAAGAGCGGGCGCGCCTGCCAACAGTTCATGCGTCTGCTCCCTGATCGACTGCCAGAACGCAGCGCCATCCTGGACGACATCCCCGCCGAGTTTCTTTTGTGAGGCCGCAACTGCGGCAGCCGCACCCGACAATCGCACGTACAGGGCGCCATCGACATGGCAGGTGGCGGATAGCGCCATTGGCCTGGCCGCCCATTTGTTCATGGACTCGATCGCCGCAGCCTCGTCCAGAGCAAAACGCAGCGTACGTTCTTCCGCCGGCACGGGCAGCACTTTCAGCGATGCTTCGGTGATGAGTCCCAGTGTGCCGAAAGATCCGGTCAGCAGTCGCGACAAGTCGTAGCCCGCGACGTTTTTCATGACCTGCCCGCCGAACCGCAGGTCTTCTCCCAGGCCGTTCACGATCCGCACGCCCAGCACGAAATCCCGTGCCGAGCCTGCAGTTGCGCGTCGCGGTCCGGAAAAACCCGTGGCGATGCAGCCGCCGAGCGTCGCCCCGGCGCCGAAGTGGGGCGGTTCGAAGGCCAGCATCTGGCCGCCGCCTGCCAGTGCCTTGTCGATTTCGCGCAAAGGCGTGCCCGCGCGTGCAGTGATCACCAGTTCGGTGGGCTCATAGTCGACGATGCCGGTCAGGGATCGCGTGTCGAGCACGTCGCCCATCAGCACCAGGCCGTAGAAATCCTTGCTGCCGCTACCGCGAATGCGCAGCTGCACCTGCTCGGCGGCCGCCTTGCGGATCGTTTCGGAAAACTGTTCTATGACTTGCTGCATCAGGAAAGAATGAACCACGGAGGACACGGAGGACACGGAGGAAAGGCAAGTACAATAGAAATGCCGGGGTTAAAAGCCTTTCATTGCTTGATGATCCGTGGCGGCGAAAATTGGAGGTACAGGTTTACAAACAGGCCATGTTCCAAACTCAAATTTTCTTTTCCTTGTTTTGTTTTTCCTCCGTGTCCTCCGTGTCCTCCGTGGTTCAGGGTATTGCACTAAAAACGCGGCAGCTCGGGAAATTTCTCCTGCCCGCGGTGCACGTGCATCTTGCCGCCTTCGGCGCAGCGTTGCAGCGTCGGCACGGCCTTGCCGGGATTCAGCAGGCCGTATTCGTCGAACACTTTTTTCACTGCATGGAAGGTTTTCAGCTCGTTGGTATTGAACTGCACACACATCTGATTTATTTTTTCGATGCCGACGCCGTGCTCGCCCGTGATGGTGCCGCCGACCTCGACGCAGAGTTCCAGGATCGCCGCGCCATAAGCCTCCGCCCGTTCATTCTGGTCGCCCTCGTTGGCATCGAACATGATCAACGGATGCAGATTACCGTCGCCGGCATGGAACACGTTGGCGCATTGCAGATTGAATTTTGCCGACAGTTCGTCGATGCGCTTGAGCACGTAGGGCAGATGCTTCTTCGGAATGGTGCCGTCCATGCAGTAGTAATCCGGCATGATGCGCCCGACCGCGGGGAAGGCAGCCTTGCGTCCGGCCCAGAATTTGAGCCGCTCGGTTTCGTCGCGTGAAGTACGGATCTCGGTGGCGCCGGCCTTCTTCATGACTTCCTTGACGCGCGCGATTTCGTCGGCGACTTCCTCTGCGGTGCCGTCGGATTCGCACAGCAGGATTGCCGCGGCATCCAGCGGGTAGCCGGCGTGCACGAACTGTTCGACGGCCGCGGTGGCCTTCTTGTCCATCATCTCCAGTCCGGCCGGAATGATGCCCGCCCCGATCACATCCGCCACCGCCTGGCCCGCCTTTACGATGTCGTCGAAAGCCGCGAGCACGACCTGGGCTTTTTCCGGTTTGGGCAACAGCTTGACCGTAATTTCAGTCACTACGCCGAGCATGCCCTCGGAACCGGTGATCAACGCCATCAGGTCGTAGCCCGGCGCATCCAGCCCTTCGGAGCCGATATCGAGCAATTCACCTTCGATGGTGACGAAGCGCAGCTTCTGGATGTTGTGGACCGTCAGGCCGTACTTCAGGCAATGCACGCCGCCGGAATTTTCGGCGACGTTGCCGCCGATCGAACAGGCGATTTGGCTGGACGGGTCGGGCGCGTAGTAGAGGCCATGGGGTGCGGTCGCTTCCGAGATAGCCGCGTTGCGCACACCCGGCTGCACGCGCGCCATGCGCGCGACCGGATCAATGTGCAGGATCTGCTTCATCTTCGCCATCACCAGCAGCAGGCCTTGTGCATACGGCAGGGCGCCTCCGGAAAGTCCCGTTCCGGCGCCGCGGAATACGACCGGCACGCGGCCCTTGTGGCAGATGCGCAGCACCGCGCGGACCTGGTCTTCATTTTCCGGTAACGCCACCAACAGCGGCACACGCTGATAGGCGGTCATGCCATCGCATTCGAAGGGCTTCAGGTCCTCGCGCTGATGAAGCAGCGACGCCGGCGGCAGCGCGGCCGTCAACTGCGCGACGAGGTCCGCATGGGCTATCTCGGGCAGCAGGGTTTCCGACGACAGCAGTTCGGGCATTCCCATGATTTGACAGGTAACGGTCAGGTGATCAGAACCGCGCGGAAATCGTTGACGTTGGTGAGCGTAGGGCCGGTAACGACCAGATCGCCGAGGCCGGAGAAGAAACTATAACCGTCATTATCGGCGAGCATCTTCTTGGCGTCCAGATTGCACGCAGCGGCGCGCGTGAGCGAATCGGGCGTTATTAGCGCGCCGGCGTTGTCCTCGGTGCCGTCGACGCCGTCGGTATCGCCGGCGAGTGCATGAATACCCGACTCCCCGGCGAGGGCAACGGCCAGCGCCAGCAGAAATTCGGCGTTGCGGCCGCCGCGCCCCTTGCCACGGACCGTAACCGTAGTTTCCCCGCCGGAAAGCAGCACGCAAGGCATCCCGGCGGGTTGGCTGTGGCGCTTGACCTGGCGGGCGATGCCGGCGTGCACTATCGCGACTTCGCGTGCTTCCCCCTCGATTGCGTCGCTGAGGATGACCGGCGTGACGCCGGACGCGCGCGCGATAGCCGCGGCGGCTTCGAGCGAAATCTGCGGTGCCGCCACCATGTGCAATTCGGTTTTCGCGAGCCGCGGATCGCCGGGTTTCGGCGTTTCCTCTTTCGCGGCGCGCAAGTGATCGACGACGGCCTTCGGTTCGGCAATGCCGTATTTCTCCAGGATCGCGACCGCATCGGCGAACGTGGTCGCATCGGCGACCGTCGGGCCGGAAGCGATCACGGCGGGATCGTCGCCGGGAATGTCGGAAATCGCGAGCGTAACCACCTTCGCCGGCGCGCAGGCGGCGGCCAGCCGCCCGCCTTTTACGGCCGAGAGATGTTTGCGCACGCAGTTCATTTCGGTGATGTTCGCACCGCTTCTCAACAGAGCTTTGTTGATCGCCTGTTTGTCCGCGAGCGTCAGTCCTGGCGCCGGCAGCGACAACAGTGCGGAACCGCCGCCGGATACCAGGAAGAGCACCAGATCCTCGGCGGACAATCCGTGCACCATTTTCAGCATGCGCTCCGCCGCTTTGCGCCCGGCCTCGTCGGGCACCGGGTGCGCAGCTTCGACGACCTCGATTCTCTTGGTCGGCACGTTATAGCCGTAGCGTGTTACCACCATGCCGGAGAGTTCGCCGGGCCAGTGATCCTCGACCGCCTTTGCCATGCTTCCCGCGGCCTTGCCGCAACCGATGACCAGCGTGCGGCCTTTCGGGGGCTTGGGCAGATAAGCAGGCAAGGTCTTGTCCGGCAGCGCAGCGGCGATCGCCGCGTCGAACATCGCGCGCAGCAATGCGCGCGGATCCCGATTCATAAAAATACCTTTTTAGCCACAGAGGTCACAGAGGAAACCCACGGCGGGATATGAATCATTGCTCGAGAGTTAGAAGTTCCGTTCGCAGCAGCTGAAAAATCGATACCCGATAAAGTTGTGGCGTTCACGTTCATGTAGGTTCTGGTCTTTGCAGTTCTCTGTGTCCTCTGTGGCAAATGCAGTTTTTTACTTGGCGACCTGGTGATTGGCGAGGGCTTCGAGGGCTTTGACCATGGCGGAGTGGTCCCACTTGCCGCCGCCCTGGGCCTGGCAGGCGCTGAACAATTCCTGCGCGGTCGCGGTGTTTGGCAGGCTCATCTTCAGCGCGCGCGCCGAGGACAGGGCCAGGTTCAGGTCCTTCTGGTGCAGCTCGATGCGGAAGCCGGGATCGAAAGTGCGCTTGACCATGCGTTCACCGTGCACTTCGAGCACGCGCGACGAGGCAAATCCCCCCATGAGGGCCGTACGCACCTTGCCCGGATCGACGCCGGCCTTGGAGGCAAGCAGCAGCGCTTCGCCGACGGCTTCGATGTTCAACGCAACGATGATCTGGTTGCAAACCTTGCATATCTGACCGGCGCCGACGTCTCCGACCAGCGTGATGTTCTTGCCCATCAGCTCGAACAAGGGTTTCACTTTGGCGAATGCCGCTTCGGAAGCGCCGACCATGATGGTGAGTGCCGCGTTCCTGGCGCCGACTTCGCCGCCGGAGACGGGTGCATCCACGTAATCGGCGCCGGACTTCTTGATGCGCCCGGCGAAGGCCTTGGTCTCGATCGGCGAGATCGAACTCATGTCGACGACGATTTTGCCCGATGACAACCCTTCGGCGACGCCGTCCTTGCCGAACAACACCTTCTCGACGTCAGGGGTGTCCGGCACCATGGTGATGATTATGTCGGCTTTCTGCGCGACTTCCTTTGCCGATGCGCACGCTTTCCCGCCCGCGGCGGTCAGTTCCTGTGGTACGCCGCTGCGACTCGCCAGGAACAGCGTATGACCACCCTTGATGAGGTTGGCGACCATGGGTTTCCCCATGATGCCCAGCCCGATAAATCCTACGTTCATTTTTTCTCCCCTTGGATCAATTCAGATTTCGCCGCCAAGGCGCCAAGAGCGCCAAGAAAAACAAAAAAATACGGTGACGATATGGTCGATACACGCAACATTTTTACTACCAACCACCGTTCGTAATTTCAATCATCCTTTTCCGACCCCCTTGGCGCTCTTGGCGTCTTGGCGGCAAAAATGAATTTTTAAAGAAGATTTCGCCGCCAAGGCGCCAAGAGCGCCAAGAAAAGCAAAAAATATGGTGACAATATGGTCGATATACGCAGCATTTTTACTACCAACCACCGTTCGTAATTTCAATCATTCTTTTCCGACCCCCTTGGCGTTCTTGGCGTCTTGGCGGCAAAAATGAATTCTTAAAGATAAGGTTTAAGCCAGCCGAGGCCGGCTTCGGTGTTGCCGGCGGGGCGGTACTCGCAGCCGATCCAGCCCTTGTAGCCGATCTTGTCGAAGTGTTCGAACAGGAATGGATAGTTGATTTCTCCGGTGCCGGGCTCGTGACGGCCGGGCGTGTCGGCGAGTTGCATGTGGCCGATCTTCGCCAGGTTCTTCTCGACCGTCGGGGCCAGGTCGCCTTCCATGATCTGCATGTGGTAGATGTCGTACTGGAACAGGAGATTCGGCACGTTCGCGTAGTGCATGATATCGAACGCCTGGCGCGAGTAGTTCAGGTAGAAGCCGGGGATGTCGCGCGTATTGATCGCTTCGATCAGCAGCTTCATGTTGTGTTTCGCCAGTTCCTGGCCCGCGAACTGCAGGTTGGCGATATAGGTCTCGCGCATCTTTTCTTCGTTTGCGCCACGTGGCTTCAGGCCCGCCATGCAGTGGATCATGCTGCAACCCAGCGCCTTTGCATATTCGATGGCCTTGCCGATGTTCTCCTGGAACGGGACGACCTTGGCCGGATCGCAGGCCAATCCTCGGTCGCCGGCCGCCCAGTCGCCGGGCGGCATGTTGAACAGCACCATTTGCAGCTTGTGCTTGTCGAGTTGCTCCCTGATCCGGGCGGCGGGGAATTCATAGGGGAACAGGAACTCGACACCCCGGAAACCGGCTTTTGCCGCGGCTCCGAAGCGCTCCAGGAAGCCGACCTCGTTGAACATCATCGACAGGTTGGCGTTGAAATTGGGCATGCATCCTCCCGCGATTTTTTGGAGATCAGGTTGACCGGAGGGGCGATTATAGCTGCCCGCGCCGTTATAATCGGTCTCTGGATCCATCCGGAAGGCAGATGTCGATGAAATTCAGGGGAACCGAGTCCTATGTCGCCACCGAGGACCTGATGATGGCGGTCAACGCCGCCGTCACCCTCGAAAGGCCGCTGCTGATCAAGGGCGAACCGGGCACGGGCAAGACCATGCTCGCGGTCGAAGTGGCCAGGGCGCTGGATCGTCCGCTGCTGCAGTGGCACGTGAAATCCACCTCAAAAGCGCAGCAGGGGCTGTACGAATACGATGCGGTGTCGCGCCTGCGCGATTCGCAGCTTGGCGACGGCCGCGTTCACGACATCGCCAACTACATCGTGCGTGGCCCTCTGTGGGACGCCTTCGATTCCGACCGCCAGGCGGTGCTGCTGATCGACGAGGTGGACAAGGCCGACATCGAGTTCCCGAACGACCTGTTGCGGGAACTCGATCGCATGGAGTTCTACGTCTACGAGACGCAGAAGCTGGTCAAGGCAAAGCACCGGCCGGCGATCATCATCACCAGCAACAACGAGAAGGAACTGCCGGACGCTTTCCTGCGCCGCTGCTTTTTCCACTACATCAAGTTTCCCGACAAGGAAACCATGCAGCGCATCGTCGACGTGCATTTCCCGGACCTGAAGAAAACGCTGCTGCGCGAAGCGCTGGAGGTATTTTTCGAGATCCGCGAGGTCCCGGGCCTGAAGAAGAAGCCTTCCACCTCCGAATTGCTCGACTGGCTGAAGCTGCTCATGGCGGAGGACATCTCCCCGGAAACGCTGCGCGGCAAGGACCAGTCGAAGATCATTCCACCGCTGGCCGGCGCACTGCTGAAGAACGAGCAGGACGTCCACTTGTTCGAGCGGCTGGCTTTCATGTCGCGACACAATCGCTAGACGCTTGAGGATCCCCCGCCTGTTTTTCGTGATCCTGGTGCTCGCCGGCGCGATGCCGCCGGCGCCGGCCAATGCTGCCGCCGACTTGCAACAGGTCACGCTGCAGCTCAATTGGAAACATCAGTTCCAGTTTGCCGGCTACTACGCCGCCATCGAGCGGGGGTTTTATCGCGAAGCCGGCTTCAACGTGCGCGTGCAGGAGGTGCAGGAAGGCCGCGACCCGATCGATGCGGTGCTCACCGGTGCGGCCGACTATGGCGTCGGTGCGTCCGAGCTCGCGCTTCGACGCGGACAGGGACGGCCGGTGGTCGTGCTGGCGGTGATCCTTCAGCATTCGCCGCTGGTGTTGATCGCAACCGGCCGTAGCGTTGCAACAGTGCACGAACTTGCCGGCAAGAAGGTCATGTTGCTGCCGCACGAGACGGAATTGGTCGCCTATCTGCAGCAGGAGCAATTGCCGCTCGATCGTATCGAGGTGGTGCCGCATTCCTTCAATCTCAACGATCTGCTAGCGGGCAAGGTAAGCGCGGCGTCGGGCTATTCGACCGACGAGCCCTATCTGCTGAAAAAGGCCGGCGTGCCGTACAACCTGTTTTCGCCAAGGGCAAGCGGCATCGATTTCTACGGCGATTCGCTGTTCACGACAGAAAAACTCGCACGCGCCCACCCGGAGCGCGTCGCAGCCTTCCTGAGCGCAAGCATGCGCGGCTGGCAGTATGCGATGGACCATCCAGGTGAGATTGCCGACCTGATAGTCGCCCGCTACGGGCGGCGCAAGACCCGGGACCACCTGCTGTTCGAGGCCGCGGAAATGCGCCGGCTGATGCAGCCGCAACTGGTGGAGATCGGCTACATGAACCCCGGCCGCTGGAATCATGTCGCCGCGACCTATGCACAACTCGGCATGCTGCCGGAGTCGTACACGCTGGACGGATTCCTGTTCCGGGCGGTTCAGCACACCGATTGGACGCCGCTGTACAGAATCGGCATTGCGGGCGCGATCGTCCTGCTGGTCGCGGGCGTGGTAGTGATCGTGCTGGTCAGGCTGAATCTGCGGCTGTCGCGTGAAGTAAAGGAGCGCCGCCAGATCCAGGATGAGCTGCGCAACAGCGAACAGCGTTTCCGTACGCTGATCGAGAGCGCCCCGCTGGCCATGGTGACCTGGGACAAGCAGCATCGCGTGACCGGGTGGAACAGGCAGGCCCAGGAATTGTTCGGCTGGAGCGAAAGCGAGGTGCTGGGACGCGACTTCCTGACGTTCATGATTCCGGAAGATGCCAGCGCGCAGGTCGGCAAGATCGTCGAACAGGCCATCGAGCGTGGCATCGAAAGCCGTTCGGTGAATTCCAATCTGACCAGGGATGGCCGGACCATCGATGTCGAGTGGCACAACACGATCGTGCCGGGTATCGATGGCCGGCCCGATTCCGTACTTTCCCTGGCGCAGGACGTCACCGAAAGGCTGCGCTCGCAGGCGACGTTGCAGGAAGTCAACGTCAAGCTCAAGCAGCGCCTGGATGA
This sequence comes from Burkholderiales bacterium, assembly GCA_036394495.1. Taxonomy (GTDB): domain Bacteria; phylum Pseudomonadota; class Gammaproteobacteria; order Burkholderiales; family JACQAP01; genus JACQAP01. The sequence continues at coordinate 23,826 of DASWEZ010000156.1, read as the reverse complement.
CATCCATGAATTGCAGGCGCAATTGCGCGAGCAGGTGATGCGCGATCCGTTGACGGGGATGTACAACCGCCGCTACCTTGACGACGCGCTGCCCGGCGAGATCTCCAGGGCGATCCGCGAGCAGACGCCGCTCGCCCTGATGATGATGGACATCGATCATTTCAAGCGCGTCAACGACACCCATGGCCACCAGACGGGCGACGAAGTCCTCAGGATGCTCGCGGAAATCCTGCGCAACGAGGCGCGCCGCAGCGACGTGGCCTGCCGCTACGGCGGTGAGGAATTCGTGCTGCTGCTGCCAAAAATGAATCTCGAATCGGCGCGCGCGCGGGCGGAACGCTGGCGCCACATGTTCGCGGAAATGGACGTGACGGGTGAGGGCGGTAAATTCCGCTGCACGCTGTCGGTGGGAATCGCGGTTTTTCCGGACCATGGAAATTCGGCCGAAGACTTGCTGCGCAACGGCGATCGCGCGCTCTACCTGGCCAAGGCGCTCGGGCGCAACCGGGTCGTGACCTATGACGTGGGCGGCCACGACGCGCGCATCGGCGCCGGCTGATGCTTGCCGGAGCCGGCGCAGCGGGCGTGCCGCCGGCGCTTGCCCGGAACGAAAATAGCAGTTCAAAGACGAGGGGTTGACGCAGATGCGCAGAATTCCCGTGCCGGTTGCACCGATTTGCATTTTTACCGTTTCCGGCTTTTCCGGACTGATCTACGAATCGATCTGGAGTCACTACATCGAGCTGTTCCTCGCGGGACGTATGGCCGGAGTTGCGCAGGCGGCTGCCGCCGGGCAGCGAGCCGTCGATGGAATCGCGTTGGCTGGAAGTAATCACGATGACAGAGCTGCGCCGGCAATGAGTCCGCTGCTGGTGGACTAACCGGAGAGGGATCGCCTTGTTGACTGATTTTTTCCTGAAGCTGCGTGCCGGCGGGGTGCCGGCATCCGTGAAGGAATACCTGACGCTCATGGAGGCACTGCAGAAGCACGTCAGTTCCGGCAGCCTGGACGAGTTCTACTACCTGTCGCGCGCCTGCCTGGTCAAGGACGAATCGAATTACGACAAGTTCGACCGCGTATTCGGCGCCTACTTCAAGGGCATCGCGGCGCTGCCCGACGGCATGGTCGTCGAGATACCCGAAGAGTGGCTGCGCAGGCAGGCGGAACTGCTGCTGACCGAAGAGGAAAAGAAGCTGGTCGAATCGCTGGGCGGATGGGAAAAACTCATGCAGACCCTGCGCAAGCGCCTCGAGGAACAGAAGGGCCGGCACCAGGGCGGTTCCAAATGGATAGGCACCGGCGGTACGTCGCCGTTCGGCGCCTACGGTTACAACCCGGAAGGCGTGCGCATCGGCCAGGAAGGATCGCGCAACCGCAGCGCGGTCAAAGTCTGGGACAAGCGCGAGTACCGCAACCTGGACGATTCGGTGGAACTGGGTGTGCGCAACATCAAGGTCGCGCTGAAGCGCTTGCGCAAATTCGCGCGCGAGGGCGCCGCGGACGAACTGGACCTTGACGACACCATCCGCTCGACCGCGAAGAACGCCGGCTATCTCGACATCAAGATGGTACCCGAGCGCCACAACTCGGTGAAGGTGCTGCTGTTTCTCGATGTCGGCGGCTCGATGGAAGGGTACGTGAAGATCTGCGAGGAATTGTTCTCGGCCGCCCGCGTCGAATTCAAGCACCTCGAGTATTTCTACTTCCACAACTTCCTGTACGAATCGGTCTGGCGCGACAACCGCCGGCGCAATTCGGAGCGCACGCCGACTTTTCAGGTTCTGCACAAATACGCGCACGACTACAAGCTGATCTTCGTCGGCGATGCGTCCATGAGTCCTTACGAAGTGGGTTATCCCGGCGGCAGCGTGGAGCACAACAACGAAGAGGCGGGTTCGGCATGGTTGCAGCGCATGCTCGACGTCTATCCGCATGCGGCCTGGCTGAACCCGACACCCGAAGATCGCTGGGGCTACTACGATTCCATCGGCATGATCCGCAACCTGATGGGCGGTCGCATGTATCCGCTGACGATCGAGGGGCTGGGGCGCGCGATGCGTGAACTGACCCGTTGAAATACTTGCGGCTATCGCTGCGTCCGGCGCCGTCCCGTGCGGTTATTCATGCTTTGCGGCGCGGTCCAGGGAGTTTTCCCCCTGGAGCCATCCTGCTGGAAGCCACGGGGTCGGTTATCAGAAAACGGCGGGCAAACTCGTCTGCTGGAACTGCGGGGGAAAGAAAATAACCCTGAAACTGGTCGCAGCGAAGTTTTCGCAGCGCCGCCAGCTGGCCTTGCGTCTCCACCCCCTCGGCCGTAACGCGCAGATCCAGGCTGTGAGCCATGGCGATGATGGCCCTGATGATCGCGGCATCGTCCGCATCGCTCTCGATGTCCCTGACGAAGGTGCGATCGATCTTCAGCGTATCAATCGGCAATTGCTTGAGATACGCGAGTGAAGAATAGCCGGTCCCGAAGTCGTCCACCGCGAGCGAGGTGCCCAGCACGCCCAGTTTTCTGAGGACCGCAACGTTCTCGTCGATGTTCTTCAGCAGCATGCTCTCGGTCATTTCCAGTTCGAGGTAGCGCGGATCGAGGCCGATGTTATTCAGCAGCCTGGTCACGTCGTCGGCGAAATCCCTGGGTTCATTGAACTGGCGCGCGGAAATATTCACGGCGATCTTGACGATGGGCAGGCCCGCCGCCTGCCAGCGCTGGATCTGCCCGCATGCCGTGCGCAACGCCCACTGGCCGATCGGCCCGATCAGGCCCGATTCCTCGGCGACCGGTATGAAGCTGTTCGGCGGCACCAACCCGCGTTGCGGATGCTGCCAGCGGATGAGGGCTTCCATGCCGACCAGTTTGCCGCTGCGAATATCGGCCTGCGGCTGGTAGTGCAGGACGAATTGTTCCTGATCGAGTGCGAGGCGCAGCTCGGTTTCCAGCCGCTGGCGTTCTACAGCGCGCAGATTCATTTCCGGGGAGAAGAACTGGAAATTATTCCTTCCCTGTTCCTTGGCGTGATACATCGCGGTGTCCGCATTCTTCATGAGTTCGCGGCTATCCTCGGCATCGTCCGGAAAGATGCTGATACCGATGCTGCATGAAGTGTTGAGCGTGTGTCCGCCGACGGCCAGCGGCCGGCGCAATGCGGTGATGATCTTCAGGGCAACCTGCGCGGCATCCTCGGCGTGTGCCAGCCCCTCGAGTGTCACGACGAATTCGTCGCCGCCAAGCCGGGAGAGCGTGTCGCCTTTGCGGATACAGGATGCCATGCGTGCGGCGACTTCCTTGAGCAGAAGATCGCCGATGTGGTGGCCCAGCGAGTCGTTGATGTTCTTGAAGCGGTCCAGGTCGAGAAACAGCACGCCGAGCTTGTCGAGCTTGCGGCGCGCGGTGAGGATGCCTTGCTCGAGGCGGTCATTGAACAGCAGCCGGTTGGGAAGCTCGGTCAGCGGGTCGCGGGTGGCGAGGTAGCTGATGCGTTCTTCGGAGCGCTTGAGTTCCGAGATGTCGCGGGTGGTGCCGCGTTGGCCGAGCGGTTGGCCGTTTTCGTCCCAGATTGAAACGGCGCTGACCTGCATCCACAGAATCTCTCCGGATTTCGACATGAACTTGTGCTCCATGCTGCGGAAGGAGCGGTCCGGTTTGGTGTTCTCGGCGAGCCATTGCCGGATCCGCTCGCCTTCTCCGGGGGGCATGAACTCGACGGCGGTATGGCCGACCAGTTCCTCGGCGGTGTAACCCGTGTAGTCCACGGCCCGCGGCGATACATAGGTGAAAAGACCGTCGAGGTCGTTCTCCCAGACGAACTCGCCGGCCGCGTCGGCTACGTCGCGAAAGCGTTGTTCGCTGGCTCGCAGCGCAAGGGCGGCATTCTTGCGCTCTTCTTCACGCGCGAAATTGTCGAGTGCGAAAGAAATATTGGCAGCCAGCTCGGTGATCAGCGCAACCAGGTCGTCGCCGAACCAGTTCTTCTCGGCCGCATAGATGTGCAATGACCCCACGACCCGGCCGCCGCGGGCGAGGGGAAAGACGACATAGGATCGCGCCCCGGTCGCCATCATGGCGGGCCGCCAGAACAGATTGCGCGAGTCAGCCTCGATGTCGTTGCTGACGTCGGGCGTATTCGTGCGCAGCGCGATGGCGGTCGGTCCCTGGCCTTCCGGCCGCTCCGGGTCGATGGAGATCGAGGACCGGGCCCCATAACCCTGGTGGTTCCCGGCGATGGCCACGTTCTCCACCATGCCGGTGCGCGGGTCGATCATGCAGATGCGAGCGAAGATGGCGTGCCCGTAAGTTACCGCTATGCTGCACACCTCGTTGAACAGGCGTTGTTCGTCGCTGGAGTGGATGATGGCATCGTTGACTTTCGACAATGCCGCGTAGAAGTCGCGCAACCGGCCCATGCGCTGTTCGGCGATGACTTCGGCGGTGACTTCCCGCCCGATTCCACGGTAGCCGCTGAACTTGCCGCCGGCATCGAACAATGGCGTGCCGGCAACGGAAATGTGGCGCAATTGTCCGTCCGGCATTTGTCTTGTGTAAGTGAAGTCGCGGAATGGTTTGCGCCCGGCGAGGGTATTCTTGTGTTGCGCGAGCATCGCCGGGTCGAATATCAGGCCGGGAATCTCCCAACGCCGTTTGCCCAGGCGCTCACTCTGGTGGATGCCGGATATGGCGTCGATCGCACTGGAAACGAATGTAAACTTAAGCTCGGCGTCCTGCTCCCAGTACCAGTCCGAGGACAACTGGGTCAGGCTGCGGAAACGCTCTTCGCTTTCCCGCAGGGCCCGTTCCGCCCGTTTCTGTTCGCTGACGTCGCGGCCGACGCCGTGGTAACCGGTGAAGCGGCCTTCCTGGTCGAATACCGGCTCGCCGCTAATCGCCAGATAACGCAGCTCGCCGAATTCGTCGGCGCGCGCCAGGCGCAGGTCGCGGAACGGACGGTGGGCTTCCAGCGTTGCGCGGTGAGCGGCTTTCTGTTCCTCCGATTCCCAGATGTTGTCGGTCTCGAAGCGGGTCTGTCCGAGCGTCGATTTCATCGCCAATCCGGTGCGGGAGCTGTAGCGCGGCGACATGTAGGTGACGCGGAAGTTTTCGTCCTGCTCCCAGTACCAGTCGGAAGACAGGTCTGTCAGGCGGCGGAAACGTTCCTCGCTTTGCCGCAGGGCGGTTTCGGCTTGCTTCAGTTCGGTAATGTCGCGGCCGATGCCGCGATAGCCCCTGAAGCGGCCCTCCGTGCTGGAGCCCTTGGCGTCGAAGATCGGGTAGCCGCTGGTGCTGACGATCCGCGGTTCGGCTCCGGCCTTGAAGCGGGTCAGGACAAAGTCGCGGAACGGTTTGCGCGCCGCCGTCAGGCGGTCGAGTTCCTCCCTTTGCTCTTCGCTGACACCGGCGTGTGGAAGTTCCCAGCGCGTGAGGCCGATCTGCGGCGCAATGTCTTGCCGGTTGAAATTGCGGCTTTCCCCGATTTTGATGAAACGCAGGTTTTCGTCCTGCTCCCAGTACCAGTCCGCCGACAGGTCCGACAAATGGCGGAAGCGCTCGGCGTTCGCGCGCGCTTCGGCAGCGGCGGCGATGCGTTCTGCATTGACGCCGGCGACCAGATAAGTGGTGAACGTCACGACGGCGAGGAACAGGTGCAGCAGCAGCGGATTGCTGTTCGGGTCGCCGGCCGCGAACGGACCGAGCCCGGCCGCGGTTGCGCCGATCGCGATCAGGAACAAAAGCAGATTCGACGCGGCGGTATAGCGTAGCGGATAGGCGACCGCCAGCCAGACCGCCAGCGGCAGGAGCGCGTAAGTTGAACGCTGGGTATCGAGCGGTTCGTCGAGAAGGCCGTGGAAAATCAGGAGCGCGGCCACGGCCTGGGCGATGATCAAGGCGATCGCCTGTGCGTCGCGACGCGCGATCCCGGTCGGACGGCTGTACCAGGCGAGGATCAGCGGCGTGAACAGCATGACGCCGAGCGAATCGCCGAGCCACCAGTAGAACCAGACGCCGGCATACTCGGCCGGCTCGAGCACGCCACCCGCCAGCAGCATCAGCGGACCCAGCGTTGCCGCGACCAGCGGACTTGCCGTGGCACCCAACAGCAGCAAAGCGAGGATGTCGCGCAGCCTCGCCATGCGGATATCGAAGCTGAATAAGCGGGTCAGCACCCAGGCGCCCGCCGCAGCGGCAAGCGTGTTGCCGACGCCGACGCCGAGTGCGCCGATGAGGCTGCCGGAATTCCACAGATTGACGGCGAAAGCGCCGAGCGCGATACCGGGGGCAAGACGCAGGCCGAACAGCAACAACGCCGCCAGGGCGATGCCCGAAGGCGGCCAGACGGTGGTGACGGCGGAATGAAAGAATGGAAACTGCAAACCGGCGATGCCGGCAGCAGCGTAAATTGCCGCCAGCAGCGCACAGCCCGCTATGACGCCGACGCTGCGCTGCCCCGTCATATGCCGGTTCGCGTTCATGGCATCGAAGAATTCATGGCATCGAAAAATTCAAGGCATCGAAAAATCCAAGGCGTCGCCCCGACCGGATGCGTCAAGCGGATACCTTGCGTGCCTTCTCCGCCACTTTGCTGCGGAAGCGGGCGGCGTCGATTATGAAGCGTTCATGCGTGCCCGAAGAGATGCGTTCGATGCCGTCATGCGCCTCCACGTGGAAGACCAGCTTGCGGCCCTCGACTCGTTCCAGACGCACCGCGACGGTTACGGTCAGGCCGGGAGGGGTGGCGGCCTCGTGCGAGAAATTCACGTGGGTGCCGAGTGTCTGTTCAGCGGGCCAGTCAAGATGCGGGCGCAGGGTTTCGACGCACGCCCATTCGAGCAGGCCGACCATGAAGCCGGTAGCCAGCACGTCCGGCATTTCGCGAAACATGTCGGATTCCGGATAAAGGTGAGGCACCGTCTTGTTTGCCGGAATCTTGAACTGGAATGTATGGGTGAGGCCGGGTTTCAGGGTGTCCTTCATGGTCTTCAATCTGATTGGATGGTCAACGGCGAAAACGGGCGATTGCAGAATTTTTTGTGCGCGCCCTGATCTGCGTGACGGGCAATCGGGCCGGGCAATGTGGCGGGAGCGCCGCGCACCGCGTGATGCGGTCCTAAGAAGCCGGTTACGGTTTCTTCCTGCGATCTCCGCCCAGCGGGGGAGCGACTTTGAGTACTTCATCCACGGTCGTGACTCCTGCAGCGACTTTCATGGCACCTGAAATCCTCAGTGGCTTCATGCCGTCCCGGTAGGCCTGGTCGCGTATCTGGGTGAAATCGGCGTCGACCGTGATCAGCGGGCGTTGTGCAGGCGTCATGAGCAGAATCTCGTAGATGCCGATCCGGCCGGCATACCCGGTCATCCGGCATTCGAGGCAGCCTTTCGCCAGGTACATCTGCTGCGGTTTCTCCGCCTGCCAGGGTGCGATCAGCATGCTCCAGGTTTCCGCATCGATATCGGTGGCTTCGCGGCAAAGCGGGCAGAGCGTGCGCACCAGGCGTTGCGCCATGACACCGAGAATCGTCGAATGGATCAGATACGGCGGCACACCGAGATCGAGCAAGCGTGTAACGGCGGACGAGGAATCGTTGGTGTGCAGGGTGGACAGCACCAGGTGTCCGGTCAACGCCGCTTGTATGGCCATGTCGGCGGTTTCCAGGTCGCGGATTTCGCCAACCATCACGATGTCCGGATCCTGCCGCATCAGGGTGCGGATGCCGGACGCAAAATCCAGCCCGATGCCGCTTTGCACCTGCATCTGGTTGAACGCGGGCTCGACCATTTCGATCGGGTCTTCGATGGTGCAGACATTGACGTCGGGCTGGGCCAGCAGTTTCAGCGTCGAGTACAGCGTGGTCGTCTTGCCGGAGCCGGTCGGTCCGGTCACCAGAACGATGCCGTGCGGATTCGTCACGGCTTTTTGCCAGCGGTCCCGGTCCTCGTCGGAGAAGCCCAGGTCCTTGTAGCCCTTGACGATGACGTCCGGATTGAAAATCCGCATCACCAGTTTTTCGCCGAACGCGGTCGGCATGGTGGACAGGCGCAGTTCGATTTCCTCGCCTTCGGAGGTGCGGGTCTTGATGCGGCCATCCTGCGGGCGCCGTTTTTCGACCACGTCCATGCGCCCGAGAATCTTGATGCGGCTTGTCATGGCGGCAACCACCGGCGTCGGGATCTGGTAGACCTGATGCAGCACGCCGTCGATGCGGAAGCGTACGTTGGCCACATCCCGCCGCGGCTCGACGTGAATGTCGCTGGCGCCTTCGTCGAAGGCATACTGCAGCAGCCAGTCCACCAGACGCACGACATGCTGGTCGTTGGCATCGAGTTTTCCGCTGCTGCCGAGCTGGACCAACTGCTCGAAGTTGGTGATGTCGGAAAGTGCCGCGCCGTGCAGGTCGCTGGCGCTCTTGACCGAGCGCGCGAGGTTGTAGAACTCCACCAGGTAGCCGTTGATGTCCTGGGGGTTGGCGATGACCCGCCTGATTTCCAGTCGCATGATGCGCGCGAGTTCGGCTTCCCACTCGTGAACATAAGGTTCGCAAGTGGCGATCACCACTTCAGTGGAGTTGACGCTGACCGGCAGAATCTTGAAGCGCTCGGCATAAGCGTTCGACACGACCTTGGTGACGGCGGCAAAGTCGATCTTGAAGGGATCGATGTGCAGGTAGGGAAGGCCTACCTTGCCGGCCATCCACTCGGTCAGGACTTCAAGGGTCAGCAGCTTCTTGGGATTGCGCGGATCCTTCCATTTCTGGTCCGCGAGAATCATCAGCGGATGAATGTCGCCGCTGCGCAGATTGCGGCGCAGCGCGATCAATTTGTCGACGGCGTCCTGCGGAACCAGGTTGTCAGCGACCAGACCGGTCAGAAGATATTCGAGCGTGAGCTTCTTGTCGGGCTGTTTCTGCGTTTTTACCGGACCGGCAGGCGGCGAGCTCGGCGGTGGAGTCGGCTTTCTCGTGTCCGCTGTTGGCGGTGCTGGTGTATTGGCAGGCATGATTTTCAGCGATGTCGGACTGCACTATAAACCGGAGGCCATTCACGTCCAAATCGCGGCGGATCCATGAATTCCGGATAGTAGCACCTTTGCAATTTTCCGGCTTCGCGCGATCAATTAAAATATAGATAAGACATGGGTTTACGCATTTTTCGAGCGCCGCCTGCCAGGCGTCGTTACTACGCAAAAAATAGGCGGCGATGTCGCGGGTCTGATGCCGTGAACAATCATCGTCCCGACGCAGGCGCGCGCATTCGCGTTGACCGATCCCGGCGCCTGTTTGTGCGCACTTACCGGATTTCGCCCGGTCCAACGCCGGGGCCTTCCTCCATAATGACGACATCAAACTGGTGATTACGCTTGGATACGCCGGACCTGTCGAGACTGAAGATAGACCGTACGAAAACCGGATACACGCAGGCGCATGCGGGTGGCCGCTGGCGCCGGCGGCTGGTGCCGGCAACTTTGGTGGTCGTTGCGCTTTTGGCTGCCCTGGTTGTTTACTTTCGCCTTGCCGGTGCGCCCTCCGAAGTGGAAACGGTCAGCGTGACGATGGCCTATCCGTCGCAAAGCTTCACCGTTCTGAACGCGACCGGTTATGTCGTGGCACAACGCAAGGCGGCGGTCGCATCGAAGGCGACCGGCCGTCTGGTATGGCTGGCGGTACAGGAAGGCAGCCGCGTAAGCAAAGACGACGTCATTGCGCGCCTGGAAGACATGGATGTGAAGGCGAAGCGCGAGCAGGCGGCGGCCAATGTGCAGGTCGCGCGAGCGAACCTTGAACAGGGACAGGCGGAACAGAAAGATGCCGAAACCGCATTGAAGCGCTCGCAGGGCCTGCTGGCGGAGGGTTTCGTCTCGCAGGCGTCGCACGACATTGCCGTGGCGCGGTATAACAAATCCACGGCCCAGATTGCCAGCCTGCAAGCCGGGATCGCCGCTGCGGTAGCCAGCTTGCGCGGCGCGCAGGTCGAGGTCGAACAAACGCTCATCCGCGCGCCTTTCGACGGCGTCGTATTGACGAAAGCAGCGAATGTCGGCGACATCGTCACGCCATTTTCTTCCGCGCTCGACAGCAAAGGTGCGGTCGTTACCATGGCCGACATGACGACACTGGAAGTCGAATCCGACGTCTCCGAGTCCAGCCTTTCCAAGGTGCACGTCGGTCAGCCCGTGGAGATCCAGTTGGATGCGCTGCCGGACAAACGCTTTCGCGGCGAGGTCAGCCGCACCGTCCCCACGGTGGATCGTTCCAAGGCGACGGTGATGACCAAGATCCGCTTTCTCGATCCGGATGAACGCGTATTGCCGGAAATGAGCGCGAAGGCCGCGTTTTTGACGAGGGAAGTTGGTGACACCGAGCGTACGGCGCGCCCGGCCGTGAATCCGGCCGCGATTGCAAACCGGGGCGGCCGCGACGTCGTCTTCGTGGTGAAAGAGGGCAAGCTTGCCGAAGTGCCGATCGAGACCGGCGCGAAAATCGGCGATCTGGTCGAGGTCCGGCGTGGTCCGCAACCCGGCGACAAGGTAGTGCTGAGACCGCTCGAAAAATTGCACGATGGCGCTGCAGTCAAGTCCGCGGCCAAGTAGATGACCGGCGCGCCGATCGTCGAGATACGCCATCTGTTCAAATCCTATCGGCGGGGAGGTCAGGTAGTCCCGGTACTTCACGACCTGAGCTTCGATATCGCGGAGGGCGAATTCCTGGCGCTGATGGGTCCGTCCGGATCGGGGAAAAGCACGCTGCTCAATCTCATGGCCGGAATCGACAAGCCCGACAGCGGCGAACTGCGCATCGGCGCGGAAGACATTTCCCGGCTTTCCGAGTCCGGACTTGCCGACTGGCGCGCGGCGAACATCGGCTTCATTTTCCAGTTTTATAACCTGATGCCGGTGCTGACCGCATTCGAGAACGTCGAGTTGCCGCTGTTGCTCACCGGGCTGGGCCGCCGCGACCGGCGCGAGCGTGTGCAGCTTGCGCTGGACATGGTCAGCCTCGCGGACCGCGCCGCGCATTATCCTTCCGAACTTTCCGGTGGGCAGCAGCAACGCGTGGCCATCGCGCGGGCCATCATTACCGATCCGGTGCTCATCGTCGCCGATGAGCCGACCGGCGACCTGGACCGGGTGTCCGCCGGGGATATTCTCGGGATGCTGGACCGGTTGAACCGCGAGATGGGAAAAACCATCGTGATGGTGACTCACGATCAGCGCGCAGCGCAACGGGCCCGCATCGTCAAGCACCTGGACAAAGGCGAGCTGGTCGAGGCCGCAGCGCCCGCCGTCGCCTGATCTCCCGCCACTACAATCGGTCCGTGCATTCCAGCCCCGGGATGATTCCATGTACTTCCTGAAACTGATCCTGCGCAATGCCCTGCGCCACAAGCTGCGCACCGGGCTGACCGTGTTCGGTCTGTTCGTCGCGATTGTCGCGTTCGGGCTGTTGCGCACGGTGGTGGAGGCATGGTTTGCCGGAGCCGAGAACGCTTCCACCACGCGGCTGGTCACGCGCAATGCCATTTCCCTCGTGTTCCCCTTGCCGATCACGTACAGCGAGCGCATCCGGCAGGTCGACGGAGTGAGCCATATCAGCCATGCCAACTGGTTCGGCGGCATCTACGTATCGGAAAGGAATTTCTTCCCGCAGTTTGCCGTGGATGCCGCCACTTACTTTGCGCTTTATCCGGAATACCAGATAGCGCCCGAGAACATGAAGGCTTTCCTGCTCGATCGCAAAGGCTGCGTGGTCGGCCGCAAGCTTGCATCGCAGTATGGTTTCCAGGTGGGTGACCTGGTGCCGCTGCGGGGAACCATCTTTCCCGGAACCTGGGAATTTGTTGTCAGGGCCATTTACGACGGCGCCGATGCCAAGACCGATACGTCACAGTTCTTCTTCCATTGGGACTACCTGAACGAAACCCTGAAGAAGACGGTGCCGCGCCGCGCCAACACGGTCGGCGTTTATATCGTGGGCATCGATCAACCGAGCAGCGCGGCACCGGTCAGTGCGGCCATCGATCTGAAGTTCAGAAATTCGCTTGCCGAAACGCTGACGGAAACCGAGAAGGCATTCCAGCTGGGGTTCGTCGCCATGACCGAGGCCATCGTGGTGGCCATCCAGATCGTTTCCTTCCTCGTGATATTCATCATCATGGCGGTCATGGCGAACACCATGGCAATGACGGCGCGCGAGCGCCTCGCGGAGTACGCAACCATGAAGGCGCTCGGTTTCGGACCGGCGCGTCTGATGGCGCTGATCTTCGGCGAATCCATGGCAATCGCCCTGGCGGGCGCCGCCGCAGGCATCGTGGCCACGTATCCGGTCGCGAACTGGTTTGCCGCCAAGCTGGGAACGCTGTTCCCCGTCTTCGGCGTCTCACGCCAAACCGTATACATGCAGTTGGCGGCCGCGCTTCTGGTCGGCACGGTCGCGGCACTGTTTCCAAGCGTGCGCGCGGCCCGATTGCACATCGTCGATGGGCTTCGTAACATCGGATGAATTGGCCACAGAGGACACAGATACCCTACGTGCCTGGCACGTTGGAGTACCCTTTCAGATCACAGAGGAAAAAATACGCAAATGTCCTTCCGCGTTTATTCGGTATGTTGTCGAGTTTGCCCTTCTCTGTGACCTCTGTGGCTCGATCTAGATCATGGTGATCCCGTTTTCGTACACAGCGAAGAACCTGAGTGCGCGCAAGATGACGACCGCGCTCACTGCCGCAGGCATGGCGCTGGTGGTGTTCGTGTTCGCCACCGTGCTCATGCTTCAGGAGGGCTTGAAGAAAACGCTGGTCGACACCGGATCCCCGGACAACGTCGTGGTCACGCGGCGTTCGTCGGGAACGGAAGTGCAAAGCGGCATCGACCGTGCGCAGGCCGGAGTCGTGGAAAGCCAGCCGGAGATTGCATACGGACCGGACGGCCGGGTGCGCGTGTCGAAGGAAATGGTCGTGCTGATCACGCTGCAGAAACGCGATTCCGCCAAACCGTCCAACGTGATCATTCGCGGCCTCGGTGCGCAGGGCCGGGAATTGCGTCCCCAGGTGCGCATCGTGCAGGGCCGCATGTTCCAGCCGGGTTCTTCGGAGATCATCGCGGGCCGCAGCATTGCGGAGCGTTTTCGCGGCGCGGGTGTCGGCGAGCAACTGCGCTTCGGCATGCGCGATTGGACCGTGGTCGGCACCTTCGACGCGAACAAGAGCGGTTTCGATTCGGAAATATGGGGGGATGTGGAGCAGCTCATGCAGGCTTTCCGCCGGCCGGTGTTTTCTTCGCTGATCCTGAAATTGAACGATCCAGGACGCTTCGACGGCCTGAAGCAGCGCCTCGAATCCGATCCGAGGCTGACAGTGGAAGCCAAACGCGAATCGGTGTTTTACGCGGAGCAATCCGAGGTGCTGGCGAATTTCATCGGTTATCTGGGAATGACGCTGTCGGTCATTTTCTCGATCGGCGCGACCATCGGCGCGATGATCACCATGTATGCGTCCGTGGCAAGCCGGACGGCGGAGATCGGCACCTTGCGCGCGCTCGGCTTCCGCAGCAGCGGCATCCTCGCGGTATTTCTCCTGGAAGCGTTGCTGCTCGGGCTGGTGGGCGGCAGCATCGGATTGATACTCGCCTCCTTCATGCAGTTCCTGACGATCTCGACGATGAACTGGCAATCCTTCGCCGAACTCGCGTTCTCGTTCACGCTCAATCCCACGATCGTCGCCAAGTCGATTGGCTTTGCCTTGTTCATGGGACTGCTCGGCGGCTTCCTGCCTGCAGTGCGCGCCTCCCGCCTGAACATCGTCGATGCACTCCGCGCTCCCTAAATCTCAGCCGGCCGCGGGCCGGCTGGTCTAGGTCGTAGCAGGCTTGGGCATGGGCTCTACGGTGCCCATGTGGAAGCGGAATTCGCCGGCGCGGCGGTCGTCGAAGTAATGCTTCAGCGTGCGCCGGACCGTGACGAAAGCGATTTCATTCCAGGGGATCTGGTCTTCATCGAACAGCTTTGTTTCCAGCGTCTCCGCGCCCGCGCTGAAATCGAGATCGAGAAGCCGGGCGCGAAACAGCATGTACACCTGGTTGATGTGCGGAATGTTGAACAGTGCGTACAGTCCCAGGAGCTCGACCCTCGCGTTGGCCTCCTCGAGCGTCTCGCGCATGGCGCCTTCGGCGGTGGTTTCCGCGTTTTCCATGAAGCCCGCAGGCACGGTCCACAAGCCGTGGCGGGGTTCGATGGCGCGGCGGCACAACAGAATGCGGTTTTCCCATTCGGGAATGCAGCCCACAACCATTTTCGGGTTTTCGTAGTGGATGGTCCCGCAATTGGTGCAAACGTAGCGGGGAAGGGTGTCGCCGGGCGGCACGCGGTGTTCGACGCGTGCGCCGCAGGCGCTGCAATAGTTCATCGATGGGTTGTCTGCGCGGTTGAGGGGTCATTATATTAAGGCGGACCAGTCATGTCTCTGGTGCCTCTGTATGGAGGGCCCGGCCTGCAGTTAGAATTGCGCATGGTCCGGCGCCCGGCCGGATCCAACTGCCGGAGGACAGGATGAAAGCACTATGGCTTGCCGCAATGACGGTGGCGACGTTCTTCGCTGGCGCGGCCGTTGCCGATGCCGGCGCGTTGCATGGATCGTGGAAGGGGCCATGGTATATCGGCATGAGCAGCGGATTGGTGACAATGGAAATTGCTGAAGACGGAACCGGGAAAATCGCCCTGACGAATCTGGACGAGTTCGGATCGCAACCGATTCCACTGGCCAAGCAGTCGTTCGACGGCAAGTTGTTTACCTTCAGTGCCACCGGCGCCAGTGGCGCGGCGCTGGTCATGAGTCTGCAACTGGGCGAAGGCGGCAAGCAGCTGCGCGGCAACGGCAAGCACGCCGGATTCGGCGCGAGGATGGAACTTCAGCGCGCTGACTGAATGGTCTGCCGGACAACGAAAAGGGCGGCTGCGGCCGTCCTTTTCGTTGCTGGATTCGATCGAGTGCTAATTCTCCGGGAGCGCCTTGATGTACTCGGCAAGCGCCTGGACTTCCTCGAACTTGAGCTGGTTCTTGAAGCCTGGCATCGGCGTCTTGCCATTCATGATCTGCGCCATGACCCCCGCGAGCGACTTGCTCGTTCCGGCGAGTTTGGGGCCGTCGGCCTGTTTCATGCCGTAACCCTGGTGGCACCAGCTGCATTTGGTGGCAAAAAGTTTCTTGATGTTGCCACCGAATTTTTCGTTGACCTTGGCAGCGGCCTCATCGGTAGGGTCCTGGGCAAAGCCGGGCATGGAAAACAGGCCGGCGATCAGCGCAACGGCGAGGACGGCATGCGTACTGCGTGAAGCTCTCATTTTTTACTCCGCGAAGGCGGTGAGTTCGGGTAATAAAACGGGCGAGGGATCGCTCCCCCGCCCGCACAACGCTTTGACTTCAGCAGTTCGATTACAGGCTGAACACGATCAGCTGACCGGCATCGGTCGGCATTTCGGTGAACGGATGGCCGAACAGCGGGCCATAGTTACCCGACACGTGGCTGCCCCAACCGGACACGACCGCGACATACTGCTTGCCGCCTGCCATGTAGGAGATCACGCCGCCGTGGTGGCCGATACCGTTGTTGTGCTTCCAGAGCTCCTTGCCCGTGCGGGCATCGAGCGCATGGAAGTTGCCGTCGGCGCCGGGCACGAACACGAGGTTGCCCTTGGTCGACATCAGCGAGGCCAGCGGCGGGTACTTGAACTCGGTACGCCACTTGATCTTGCCGGACAACGGATCGCGGCCGGTTACATGGCCGTATGCCTTCTTGCCTTGCGGATGCGTTGCGGTCCACGAAGCGCCGAAATAGGCCTGACCCGAGAAGTCGGCCGGCTTGTCAGCCTTCACGACTTCGATGTCGAAGCACCATTCCTGACCGATCTTGTAGAACAGGCCGGTGCCCGGGTTGAAAGAACCCGTGTTCCAGCTGATCGCGCCGTCGATGGCGGGGCACACGTTGGTGTGCTTGCCTTCCGGCAGTTCGCGACGGCCGATGAGTTGGCCGGTCTTCGGATCGACGCCCTTGATGTAGTTGTAGGTCTCACCCAGCATGTAGGCATTTTCCACCTTTAGCTGATTGCCACCGCCAACCTGATCGGCGTTGTAAACGAAAATGATCCCGCCCTTGTTCGGGTGCAGCATGTAACGCTTGCCGCCCTTCTCGAGGGACATGAACTCGCCAGGCGCCGCGTCGAAATCCCACGCGTCGTGCGGCATTTCGGAAAAGTACGACTTCAACTCGCCGGAGTCGGCATCCAGAACGACCACGGAGGAGCTGTAGAGGTTGTCGCCCGGACGCGGACCGTCGGTCTTCCAGTTTTCGCCGGCCCAGTCGTAGTCGGGCGCCGGATTGGCGGTACCCCACCACACGGTGTTGGTCTTGGCGTCATAGGAACCCGTCATCCAGCCGCCGCCGCCGCCGATTTTCCACGAGTCGTTGCCCCAGGACTGGCGGGAACGCTCGTCGCCACCGATGGTGTCGAACTGCCATGCCACTTCGCCGGTCTGCGCATTGACTGCGAAGATCGGACCGCAGCAGCCGGACAGCTCGCCGCCGTTCGAACCGATGATGACCTTGTCCTTCACGATCACGGGAGCGCCGGTGAAGCCCTTGTTGCCTTTTTCGACGCTGAGGATGGTGTTGTCCCAGGCCACTTTGCCGGTCTTCGCATCGAGGGCGATCATGCGGCCGTCGACGGTGCCGATGTAGACCTTGCCGTAGCCGATGGCCAGGCCGCGGTTGTACGGATTGTAGAAAGTGCCTTCGGCACGCTCGGTGTCGATCTTGGCCTGATAGCGCCAGATCACCGCACCGCTGGCACCGTCCAGCGCCCAAACCTGACCGGATGCGCTGGTGTAGTACAACACACCATCAGCGACGAGCGGGAAGGATTGGATGCCGCGCTTGCTGGCGGACGGCGTGTGCAGCCAGGCCACATGCAGGTTCTTGACGTTGTCGGCGTTGATTTGATCCAGGCCGCTGTAGTGCCAGCCCTTGAACGACTGGTGATACATCAGCCAGTTGTTCGCGTCCTTGTCGGCATTCAGCAGGCGATCCCAGGTGACATCTGCTGCCATTGCCTGGGAAGCGAACCCGACGAAAGCCGCCGCGGACAGGGTCTTTGCGACCCCTGTAAAAGTCCATCGTTTCATAACTCTCTCCCGTAATTATTTAATTGGATTGGGCGCAACTTTGTGGAGAACTGATTGACCCGTTGATGCCGCCTGCTTGTTGAGTGCTTGTTCAAGCGCCATTCAATAGGGGAGCCCACGGCAAATGTAGCCCTCATTATTTTCGATTGCAAGCACGCCGGGAAAATTTCCTGAGGTCTCCAAATCCTTGCCAGTCGGGCATCTCCGTGTGCTGCGGCGCCGCATAATACGGCGTTCGCCGGCGATGGCAGAATGCCAGCGTCGCGGCAGGCAAGACCGCACCATGAAGGAGCGCTGTATTGCGTCATTTCCCAATACCCGAAGCAGAATTGGAGTTCCGGCATGTCCGTGCTTCAGGACCGGGCGGGCAGAACGTCAACAAGGTTTCCACCGCGGTGGAACTGCGCTTCGACATCGGTGCGAGCCCATCGCTTCCCGAGGACGTCAAGGCGCGGCTGCGCCGGCTCGGCGGCCGGCGGGTCAGCCTCCAGGACATCCTGGTAATCGATGCCGGGCGTTTTCGCACGCAGGAAGCGAATCGGCGCGATGCGCTGGGACGGCTGACGGAATTATTGCGTGCTGCGGCGGAAAAGCCGAAGAAGCGCGTCGCGACGCGTCCGACGCGGGCGTCGAAGGAACGCCGCATTGCGGGAAAACGAACGCGTTCGACGTTGAAACGCGGGCGCGGACGGGTCTCCGATACGGAGTGATTGGGAAGATCCGGAACCGGCATCCCTCGAAACGGCGACAAAAAACCGGGGACGAAGCCCGGCAGCCAGACTTTCTCCCGGTTTACTGCCCCAGGGAAGCTCTGAACAAGTCTTACGTGCGCGACCGGGGTGATTTGGGCCTGGGGCAAGAGGGCGAGGACGCCGTGTAGCCGGTCTACACAAGGAGGAGCCCAAGCAGCCATCGGCCCAAATCACCCCGGTCCCTTCTAAACAGACGAGCGATTATCGGGTTGTGTCAGGTGCGGCGTCTGCATTGTTGCGCTCCTGGCTAAGGTACCCACCTTGGCTTCGTCGCGGCGCTTCCCATCCATCCGCACCTGACGCAACGCGCGTCGCAAGACTTGATCAGAGCTTCCCTAGAGCCATTTCTTCCATTTGAAAATGGCGACCATGATGATCGTGACCACCACCATCAGGATCAGCGAACCCTGGAAGCCGTAGTGCCACTCCAGTTCGGGAAAATTCCGGAAGTTCATGCCGAAAATGCCGGTTATGAACATCAGCGGCATGAAAATCGCGGAAAAAAGTGTCAGGACCTTTACCACGCTGTTGGTCCGCGTGGTGATGGTCGAGTAATAGGAATCGAGCATCCCGTTCAAGAGGTCCCGGAACGTGTCCACGCTGTCGGTGACCTGCATGATGTGATCGTGCAGGTCGCGGAAGTAGGCCGCGTTCGATTCGCGCACGAGCGGTGACTCCGAACGCTGCAGGTTGGTTACCACTTCGCGTAGCGGCCACACTGACTTGCGCACGAAAATCATCTCGCGCTTGATAGCGTGGACGGCGCGCACCGTGTCCTGCCCGGGATTGGTGATCACGATGTCCTCGAGTTGCTCGATTTTATCGCCCAGCTTTTCCAGCACCACGAAATAGTGGTCCACGATGATGTCGAGTATCGCGTAGGCGAGATAGTCGGTGCCCAGCTTGCGTATGCGCCCAAGGGATTTGCGTATGCGTTCGCGCAGCGGATCGAAAAAATCCCCCGCGCGCTCCTGGAACGTAATCACGTAGTTCGGTCCGAGGATGAGCGACAACTGTTCGATCTCGATCTCGCCCTTCTTCACGTCGTAGTCGAGCATCTTCACGACGATGTAAATGTAGTTGCCGTAGTCCTCGAACTTGGGCCGCTGGTCGGTGTTGAGGATGTCTTCCAGCATCAGCGCATGGAAACCCATGACCCGGCCGAAGTTCTCCAGCAGTCCGGGTTGGGTGGCGCTGTCGACATTGATCCAGGTGACCGTCTGGGCATCCTTGAACGGGATGCAGTCGTCCACCCGAACGAGTTCCTTCTCGACAACCCTGTGCTCGTCGTAGTCGAGCATGGTGACGCGGGGGGTCAGCGATTTGCCATCGCCGGTGTACACCAGCGAACCGGGGGGCAGGCCGGGTGTCTTGCGGCGGGAGCGGAACAGCTTCTTGCGGTTTGCGGGTTTGCGAGCCAAGTCGGTCTCCGGGTCAGCGCCGTTCCGGAAGGATGCGCTGGAGCAGTGCAACCAGTTGGGCACGCTCGCGTGCAGAAAGGTTCTGCACGACCCGGCGCTCATGCTGGGCCACTTTGCGTTTCAACCCGCGCAGCAGCACGGCGCCTTTGTCCGCCAGGAACAGGCCGTTGCTGCGCCGGTCGGCCGCACGGCGTTCCACCAGCCCGCGGTCTTCGAGCTTGTCGATCACGGTAACGACGGTGGAGCGGTCCAGGTGCGCCGCATTGGCCAGAGCCTGCTGGGTCAGTCCGGGATTCTCCCCGATGACCACGAGGACGCCGAACAGCCCGGGAGAGATGCCGCTTTCGCCGACGGTGTCCGCGAAATCGGCGAAGATCGCGCGCTGCGCAAGCCGCAGCTGATAGCCGATCAGTCCGGGCAATACGCCCAGCCCCGGCGCCTTGCGGGCCCGCGCCCTGCGGCCGTCCGCGGCAACGCCCGATTGTTTGACATCCAACAGTTTACTTTCCATACTTGTCATCGATAGTAGTCCATCGGCCATGCCTGTGCCAGCCGTTCAAACCATGAGTGTAACCGTCACCGTCGCAGACCTGAACCAGTCCGCTCCCGCCGAGGAAGGCCAGACGGTGCTCGATGCCTTGCTCGCGCACGGCGTCGGCTTTGCCTACAGTTGCCAGGCCGGCAACTGTGGCACCTGCAGGTGCGAACTGGTGTCGGGCGACATCGTGGAACTCGAATACTCCGAACACGCCTTGTCCGCCGGGGAACGCAGCCGTGGCATCGTGCTCGCGTGCCGCTCTCAGGTCTGGAGCGATGTGGTCGTGCGCCGGCTCGACGCAGAGGACTTCGTCGTGCATCCCTCGCGCGTAATGCGCTGCAAAGTGGCCGACGTGACCCGGCTCACGCACGACATACTCAGGCTCAGGATGGACGTCGTCGCCGGCGGGCCGTTCACGTTTTCCGCGGGACAGTTCGCCAGTCTCGAATTCCCGGTCGCGCCCGGCGTGGTGCGCGACTATTCCATGGCCAATCGTCCGGACGAGAAACAGCTCGAATTCCACATCCGCGTCATGCCTGCGGCAAACTCGGTGAGCGGTCGCTTGGCGGCGGCGCTGCGGCCCGGTGACATGGTCAGGGTTTCCGGCCCGCTCGGCACGTCTTATCTGCGTGAGCAACATGCCGGTGCGATGCTGGGCATCGCCGGCGGCAGCGGCCTCGCACCGGTCAAGTCCATCGTGGAGACGGCGCTGCAAGGCGGCTTCGGCCAGCCGGTGCATCTGTATTTCGGCGTGCGCGCCGAGCGCGACGTTTATTTCGAGGCGGAGCTGGCCGAAATGCAGAACCGATTCCCCACGTTCAGAGCGCATATCGTGTTGTCCGAGTCCGGCGGGAAGTCCGTGGCGACCTTGCTGCCGAGAAGGGTCGGGCTGGTCACCGAAGCGGTCGCAGCGGACTTTGCATCCTTGGCGGGGTTCAAGGTCTATTTCGCCGGACCGCCTCCGATGGTCGATGCGGCGACCGCGCTGGTGCGTGCACGCGGCGTCGAATCCCGCGATATCCATGCCGACGCCTTTTTTCCGGCGGCGAATAGCTCCAAACAAATGGCGGAGGCGCGATGAACGCGGCAGCAACGTTGTCGGGCAGAGTGGCGATCGTTACCGGCGGCGCGCGCGGAATCGGATTGGCGATCGTCGAGGAATTGCGCCGCCGCGGCGCTTCGGTCCTCATTGCCGACAGCGGCGTTTCGATTGCCGGCGTCGATCCGGATCCGTCTGTTGCCGAATCCATCGCTGCGAAACTCGGTGCCGGCGCGGCGGCATTCTGCGAAGACCTGGCAATGGCCGGCGCGCCGGAACGCGCAGTGCAGAGCGCCGTGAAGGCGTTTGGCGCGATCGACATCGTCATCAACAACGCGGCGATTCTGCGGGACTCGTTCATTTTCAAGGCGAGCCGCGAAAACTGGGAACAGGTCATCGCCACCAATCTGACGGCTCCTTTCGCGCTGCTGGCGGCGGCTACGCCGCTGATGCGCGAGCAGCAGAAGAGCGGCCGCGCTCCCGGGCGCATCGTCAACATCGTGTCCAGCGCCGGGCTGTTCGGCAACTTCGGGCAGGCTGCCTATGCCTCCGCCAAGGCCGGGCTGGTCGGGCTGACACGCGTCGTCGCAATGGACATGTCCCGTTCGAAAATCACCTGTAACGCAATTGCCCCGTTCGCCGCGACCCGGGTGACGGATTCGATCCAGCCTGCCAACGACGCCCAGGCCGCTTACAAACTGCGCGCACTGCAGATTCCCGCGCATTACGTCGCCAGGCTTGCGACCTATTTGAGTTCCGATGCCCACGGGCTGACCGGCCAGCTGTTCGGGGTGCGCGGGCGCGAACTGCTGTTGTTTTCCCAACCACGCCCGGTTGCACGCACGCTCATGGCGGCCGGCACCGAGTGGGACGAAGCGGCGCTTGCGCAAGCCATCGGCGCCGAACTGGGGGCCGGACTGACCGACCTTGCCACCGACCTGGAATTCTTCAATACCGAACCGATCGTCTGAGAGGCACCTCCATGACCGCCACCGCCACCGCCACCCTTGCCGTAAAAACCGCGGCCGAACTCGATCAACAGCCGGAGGAATACCAGACTGCCGTCAGGAAAATCATCATCAGCCATGCGGTGAACGAGTTGTACGGCGCGCAGGTGTTCGACGAGCCCGCCATTGCGCTGGCACCTTCGCCTTACGCGAAATGGCTGACCTGCCGCGTGGCGATGGAGGAGTACCATCACCATGTGCGATTCCGCGGGCTGGCGGAGCAGATCGGGGTGCCGGTGGAAATGATGGACCCGAAAATCAAGAAACCGCTGACGATCTTCAGCTTCGAAATGAAGACCTGGCCGGAATTCTGCGTGATCAAGTCCATTGCCGACTATGCGGAGATCCTGCAAGTGGAAGACCTGCTGCATTGCTCGTTTCATCCGTTGCGGGACCTGGCGCGCATCACCATGCCCGAGGAAAAATTCCACGCCAAGTTCGGCAGGGATTTCTGCACGGAACTGATCCGGACCGCGGAGGGCAGGGCCGCGGTACAGGACGCGATCAACCGTTATTTCCCGATCACGCCGGGATTTTTCGGCGCGAGCAAATCGAAGAACAACGAAACATATCTGCGCTGGGGCCTCAAGAGCCGCACCAACGACGAGATGCGCGAGGATTTCCTCGCGCGCGTCACCGAGCTGGTGGAAAAGGATTTCGGATTGTCTTTACCTAAAATCTAGAACTGATATCGTTACAGAGGCACAGAGGGCACGAAGGAATCGCAAAGGAACGACCGGGACCGAGCAGATTGACCGGACAGATTGGGACTTCGGACGCCTGCTCGTGGCGAGCGATCCACGACACGGAATTTGGTTTTTACTCTGTGACCTCTGTGCCTCTGTGGTGAATCGGTTCGGTCCAGAGTGCAGGAATGGCGCAGTAAAGGAGGCGAGTATGGGACAGCCGTTGAAAGATCCCCGCGCGGAGCGGGAAGCTTATTACCGCCGCATCGCGCCGGCGCACCTCACGCCGCTGTGGGAAATGATGAGCGCGCTGGTGCCGCGCCAGCCGAATTCCCCCTGTGTGCCCGCACTGTGGAAATACGCGCAGGTGCGGCCCTGGCTGATGGAATCCGGCGGCCTGATCACGGCGAAGGAAGCGGTGCGTCGGGTGCTGATCCTGGAGAACCCGGGCATTCCCGGGCAATCGGCCATCACGAATTCGCTGTATGCCGGCTGGCAGCTGATCCTCCCCGGCGAAGTGGCGCCGAGCCACCGTCATACGCAAACGGCGTTGCGGTTGATCGTCGAAGGCGCGGGGGCATACACCGCGGTGGATGGCGAGCGCGTGACCATGCATCCGGGAGATTTCATCATCACACCGTCGTGGACGTGGCACGACCACGGCAATGCCGCGGACGAACCGGTGATCTGGCTCGATGGCCTGGATATTCCGCTGGTGCGGTTCTTCGATGCGGGCTTCGCCGAGGACTATCCGCACGACGAGCAGGAAGTCGTGCGTCCGGAAGGCGATGCCTGGCTGCGTTACGGCAACAATCTTTTGCCGATCGCGTTTCAGCCGAAGGACGCAACCTCGCCGGTGTTCGCCTATCCGTATGCGCGGTCGCGCCAAAGCCTGCTGCAACTGGCCAGGGTCGACAAACCCCACGCCAGCCACGGACACAAAATGGAATTCGTCAATCCCGCCACTGGCGGCCCGGCAATGCCGACCATGGGTGCGTATGTCCAGTTGCTGCCGAAAGGATTCAGCGGCCGGCCTTATCGCAGCACCGACGGCACCGTCTTTTCGGTGATCGAGGGCGGCGGCCGCGCAGTGATCGGCGGCGAGACATTCGAGTTCACGGCACGCGATACTTTCGTCGTGCCGTCCTGGCAGACTTACGCGTTGTACGCTTCGGAAGAAGCCGTGCTGTTCAGTTTCTCCGACCGGCCGGTGCAGCGGGC
>DASWEZ010000155.1:0-13207 GCA_036394495.1 Burkholderiales bacterium | reverse complement strand
AACTGGCGGCTGACCATCATCATCCTTGCGGCCATTCCGCTGTCGATCGTCACGGCGGTGCTGGTGATGTACGTGGGCGGCCAGACACTCAATACGATGACTCTTGGCGGCTTCGCGCTGGCGGTCGGCATTCTGGTGGACAACGGTACCGTCGTGATCGAAAACATCGAGCGACACCTGCGCATGAACGAGCCGCTGGAAACCGCGATTATCCGCGGCGCGGGCGAGGTTGGCGTTCCCACGGTGCTATCGACCTTGTGCATCTGCATCGTGTTCGTTCCGGTCTTCCTGCTGCAGGGCACGGCCAAATATCTCTTCTCGCCGCTTTCCATCTCGGTTTGCATGTCCCTCATCGCCAGCCTGGCACTGTCATTTACGCTCGTGCCAGTCCTCTTCAAGTACCTGATGCGCCCGTCGACGGCCCGCATCGTGGCGCGGCACGGCGTTGCGCCGGGCGGCCGGTGGAAGACTCCATTCACCGCGATCCACAACGGCTTCGAGCGCGGGTTCAATGCTTTTCGCGAAACCTATCGCGACAGTCTGTCGTGGGCCGTTTCGCAACCCGCGCTTACGTCCGGATTCTTCGCCGTCCTGATGCTGGGGTCGCTGCTGCTGTTCCCGCATCTTGGCCGGGATTTCTTTCCGCAGGTCGACGCCGGAGAAATGCGATTGCACGTGCGCGCTCCGCCCGGAACCCGCATCGAGCGGACGCAGGAATATTTCGCCGAAGTTGAATCAGCCATCCGCGACATCGTCGGCAGCCAGCAGGTGGACGTCATCCTGAACAACATCGGACTGCCTTACAGCGGGATCAACATCGCGCTCAGCGATTCCGCGACGGTAGGCCCAATGGACGGCGAGATTCTTATCTCCCTGACCGAAAAACACTCGCCGACTGCCGAGCTGGTGGCCGAGCTGCGCCGCGAATTGCCGCGGCGCTTCGCCGACCTGCAATTTTTCTTCCAGCCCGCCGACATCGTCGACCAGGTGCTGAACTTCGGTCAACCCGCGCCGATCGACGTTCGGGTTTCCGGACCCAACAACGACGAAGCGTATGCCGTCGCAGCGAAACTCGCGCGCGAGCTCCAGAGCGTCCCCGGTGTCGTCGATTCGCACGTGTTCCAGGTCCCCGACGCGCCTGCCCTGACTGTCGAAGTGGATCGCACCCTCGCGACCGAAGTGGGCGCAACGCAGCAGGGCACCGCCAACAACGTGCTCGTTGCAACGAATTCCAGCGCGCAAACCGCGCCCAATTTCTGGGTTGACCCGCGCAATGGCGTCAGTTATCCGCTGGTGGTGCAATTGCCGACCTACCGGATCGAATCGGCAGCGGATCTGTGGACCATGCCGGTGACCGCAGGCGCCGGGCGCGACGAGCGCCAGCTCCTCATGAACATTTCGACATTCGGCCGTACCAATGTTCCGCTGATCACTTCGCAGCTCAACATTCGGCCGGTGTTCGACGTTCATGCCGACATCCAGGGGCGCGATCTGTATTCCGCGGCCGCGGCCATCGACAAGGTCCTCGAAGCCAATCGCCCCGATCCGGCCAAGGCGATCAAGGTCACGCTGAGTGGGCAGGTGGAAACGATGCGTGAGAGTTATGCGGGATTATTCACCGGGATCGCGCTCGCGGTAGTACTTGTCTATCTTTTCCTGGTCATCAACTTCCAGAGCTGGATCGATCCGTTGATCGTGCTGATGGCGGTGCCGTTCGCGCTGGCCGGCGTCATGTGGATGCTGTTCCTGACACAGACCCATCTGAGCGTGCCGGCCCTGATGGGAACACTGATGTGCATCGGGCTCACGACTGCGAACAGCATTCTCGTGGTGACTTTTGCGAACCAGCGCATGGAGGCCGGCGACGAGCCGCTCATTGCGGCGGTGACGGCGGGTTATACGCGGCTGAGGCCCGTTCTGATGACGGCCGGTGCCATGATCCTCGGCATGATCCCGATGGCGCTCGGTGTCGGCGAGGGCGGCGAGCAGAACGCACCGCTTGCCCGGGCCGTAATAGGCGGCCTGCTGTTCGCCACGTTCGCCACTCTGATCTTCGTGCCCATCATGTACCGGCTGCTGCGCCGGAATGCTCTGTCCGCTTCTTATTCGACGAGGGAATCCCGTGCAAACGGATGATCAATCTCAGCAGTTCCAAGGCGCGAACTACGAGGCGCCCATGGCAACCCACGCACATTCGGTTCATGGCGCTGAGTCCGACTCTGCCCATGTATCCACGACCTTTGCGCCAGGAACGGGGCGCAGGCTCAAGATCTCCGCGTCGGCGGGTGCAATCGTTCTGATCGCCAGCTTTTTGACGGTTCACTTCCTCAAAGCCTCCGGCGAAAGCAAGCTGCATGAGACCTCGAAGGCCGAGTCGTCGCTTAAGCAGCTCGTCAACGTTATCGCCGTGCAGAGCCCGGGGACAACTCGCCCCCTGACACTGCCCGGAGAGACGGCCGCGTGGTACGAAAGCACGCTGTACGCGCGCGTTACCGGCTATGTCGGCAAGTGGTCCGTGGACATCGGCGATCATGTGCGACAGGGCCAGGTCCTCGCGATCATCGAAACGCCCGAACTGGATGCCGACCTGATCGCCGCGCGCGCAGAACTGACAGCGGCGCAAGCCCAGGTCAAGGTCAGGGCAGCCGAGGCGGAGTTCGCCAAAAGTACCAACGAACGCTGGCGCGATTCGCCCAGGGGCGTGGTCTCCGAGCAGGAACGCGAGGCCAAACGATCCGATTTCGACAGCGCGATGGCCAGGCTGAATGCCGCCCATGCGCAGGTCGAGCTCGACAAGGCGCGCGTCGAACGCTTCACGGCCCTGCAGCAGTTCAAGCAGGTAACCGCGCCTTTCGACGGCACGGTCACGGAACGCCGCGTCGATGTTGGGAACCTGGTCACCGCGGGCAGCACGAGCAACACGCTTCTCTACCGGCTGAGCCAGGAGTCGCCGATGCGCGTATTCGTGGATGTGCCACAGAGCGTGTCGGGCGAACTCCTGAAACCGGGGGTCACGGTGCAGATCAAGGCGAGCAGCCTGCCGGGCGTCACGATCAGCGGCGAGGTTGCGCGCACCGCAAAGGCGATCAATCCGCAGTCCCGTACCCTGCGGGTCGAAGTGGACATTCCGAATACCGACCAGGCCCTGGTGCCGGGAATGTACGTGGACGTGAACTTTGCGCTCCAGAGCAGCAATCTGATCCAGGTGCCCGCAGCCGCACTGGTCTTCCGATCGAGCGGGCCGCAGGTCGCCCTGGTCGACAGCACGGGACGGGTGAATTTCCGCAAGGTCACGATCTCGCGTGACGACGGCAACATGGTGGAAGTCGGCTCGGGGCTCTCTCCCGGCGACCGCGTTGCGCTGAATATCAGCAGCCGGATCAGCGATGGCGAGACCGTCACCGTAGCCGAGTCCGGCGACGGCGCCTCCGCCGTCGCGGCCAAGGTGCGCTGAGGCGAACGCGGCATGCGCTCATCATCCACTCTTTGCGCATTGGCGATCGTAACTGCCCTGACAGGATGCGCCGTCGGGCCCGACTACCGCGCGCCGAAGATGAAAGTGCCGGGCGGATTCGCCGCCGCGTCCGGCGCGCAGGCAGCAGCAGCCGCGGCCAATGCGCCCGTCGATCTCTCCCGGTGGTGGCATTCGCTGAACGATGCCCAGCTCGAGGCGCTGATCGATCGTGCGATCCAATCCAACACTAGCCTCGAAATCGCCCTCACCCGGTTGCAGGAAGCGAGGACATTCGAGACGGTGGTAGCGGGCCACGCACTGCCCTACGTGGACGCCAGCGCCGGCGTCGGACGCGGAACCGGGAGCAACCTTACGCGCGGGCGCATTGCACCGCCACTCAACGCTGCCTCGAACACGGCCGGTCTGGAGCACATCACGTCCATCGCCGGCTTCGATGCGGCATGGGAGATCGACCTGTTTGGCAGGTACCGGCGCGAACTCGAGGCGGCCCGGTACGACACCGAGGCCTTGGCCGCCGCGCGCAACGCGGTCCTCACGACAGTCATAGCGGATGTCGTGCGCGCTTATCTGAACATGCGCGGATTGCAGACCCAGCAGGCAATCCTGCAGCAGAATTTGCGAAGCGTGCAGAAGCTGCTCGAGCTCATGCAGGCGCGCTTCGATCGCGGCATCACCAACGAACTGGATGTAACGCTTGCACGCCGGCAACTGGCAACGCTGCAAGCGAAGGTGGCGCCGCTTGGGTCACAGATCAGCGCGGCCCAATATGCCATAGCCGTCCTGTTGGGCCAGTTCCCGGAGGACCTGGCGCAAGAACTGGCGAAACCGGAACTGATCCCGCAGATACCCGACCAGGTCGACGCCGGTCTGCCGCTGGATCTCATTCGGCGCCGTCCCGATGTCATCGAGGCCGAACGCCTGCTGGCGGAGGCGACCGCCCGCATCGGCGTCGCGACGGCAGGGCTATTCCCTTCGCTGTTCGTCAGCGCCGGCGCAGGCAATCAGGTCCAGGGGCTGGGAGTTACGCCTCGTGCCGACAAGTTCATCTGGTCGGCGGGCGCCGGAGCCATTTTTCCCCTGCTGGACTTCGGCACCCTTGATGCCCTGGTCAACGTCGCGGACCTACGCACTCACGAATTGCTGATCAACTACAAGCAGACCATCCTCAGGGCCGTGCAGGAAGTCGATACCGCGATGAGCAGCTATGCCTCACAGCAGGATCGATTGCGCAATCTGGGCGAAGCGCTGTCCGCCAGTCAGCGCGCGCTGAGCCTTGCAACGCAACGCTACGACCGGGGCCTGACCGACTTTCTCAACGTCGTCGATGCCGAGCGGGAGCAGTACGACATTGAGGAGCAGTACACCACCGCCCAGGTGGTGGTCGGGGAACAGTTCGTTGCGCTCTACAAGGGGCTCGGCGGCGGCTGGGAGAACTACCAATCGATTCCGCCGATTCGGCAGCCACAACCCGCCATCATCGCCGCATTCCGCAGGTTGCTCGCGCCGGAAGATCCGCTGAAGTGATCTGCTGAGCAATATCGAGCGACGCCCGAAGGACGATCTGTCGCACCGTGAATTGGCGGGCAGCGGGGCAGAGCACCAACGCAAGCATCCGGTTCGTCACTTCAATATCCGTAGCGGCAACCCTGATCTTTGTGCATGTCGTATTCAGCCTGATGCGCAGAAAATGGCCGCTCGAGGCCGCGCAAGAGCACGAGAAACCATTTGCAGCCCGGTAACGAATCGGACTCACCAAGCAAAAGAAACGGGCGCCGAATCGGCACCCGTTTTTCCCGGGAGAAGCCTCGGCCGCAAAGGCCCAGGTCAATCAGAATCGCAACGTCAGGTCGGCCTGAATGATGCTGTACTTGTTGATGGTGCCAACATCTGAAGAGTCGTCGTTGAAACCACCCGTGCTCATAGCGTCGTTGAGCCGCTTCGCCTTGCCGTAGCGCAGCGTGGTGATGATGCCATTCGCTGGGCTATAGCCGCCGGCAATGTAGTAGCCGACGGTATTGGTGCGCTCGAAGAAGTCGGAGTCCAGCATGTTCTGGTCCAGCGCGAATTGCTGGGTGCGCTGATAGTAGCTGCGGACTTCCCAAGTTCCTTTCTTGGCGGAACTGCCCAACGCGGGGCCCTGGTTCGCGGATTGCGGCACGCCGGAGCTGGCAAGCGAAAGGCCGATCATCAGTGCCTTGTTCTGGTCCTTGATTTGCGGCGTCGCGCTGGCGTCCGCGCGGTCGTTGCCCTGGGTATTCCAGGCGTAGTCTGCGAAGACCATGCCCGACAGGCTTGCCACCGGGAAGCGCACATCCATCGGAATCTCGACGACCTGCAGGTGGCGGATTCCGAGATCAGCCACGCTACCGCCGATGCCCTGAAAGTTGCTGTTAAACACCGTCTCGTCGTCGGTGAGGCGGTACCTGTAGAGGTTCACCGCTGCCTTCGTCGAGGTGTTTTCGGAGAACTTATAGGCGCCTCCGATTTCGTATGCGAACAGGATCGCCGACTGGCTTGAACCAAGACCGGGGTTGGGGCCATCGAGCTTTGCGCTGGTCCAGGCGCCGCTGCGCTTGCCAACTTGCGAATAAAGATACTGGCCGGCGACCGCGAACAGGGTCGCATTGTCCCCCAGCTTGTAGGTGAACTTCTCGGACAGGCCCTCAGGCGTGATGTCCGGGTCCCAGACCATCGAGGTCGTGTAGAGAGGGTTGACTTGGCGACCCGCGATCACCTGCGCCCAATCAGTGGGTTTCCAACCGATGAACGCCAGACCGACGGCGACCGCATCGGTAGATTTGTTCGACTGCGAGGCCTTCGAAGTTCCAGGGGCCCCCGTCGCCGCATTATCGTCTGCCATCGTCACCCACGCGGAGCGACCATACGTGCCGGTATCCAGGCGGACACCGTAGAAAAAGTCGTCGCTCACGTCGCCGCGCAGCCCGAGACGCAGGGCATAGCGCCAACGTTGGCGCTCTTCGGAGGTCTTCGTGTCGTCAGCGGCCCGTGCAATGCGGTTTTCGTAGCGCAAGCGCAAGTCGCCATAGAGTTCCATGCTCTTGAGCGCTTCCGGAACCTTGAGCGTCGAGGTCGAGGCACTCTTCGCTTTTTGCTCCTTTTCCACATCGGTGGCACTCTTCAGCGCCTCCGCGCGACGATCCGACCGTGCCTCGGTGCGCATCTGTTGATAGTCGTCATCGCTCAACACGCCCTTTTCATGCAGCTTGTCTAGCAGAGTTTCCATGTCGGCAAACGCCGGCGTGGCGCTGGCGCCGAACAATCCCGCAATCGCCGTCGCCAGAATCAGACGTTTGGATGCCGTGGTCGTGAATCCCATTTAATGAATCTCCCGGTTGAAAACTTGCGCACCGAACCATAAGGGGTGCCTGACGGGATCGAATTCTGGGGGTCGAATGTGACAAACAGATGAAAGCAAAATGTTCCCCGGATGACAGGGACATTGCCGGGAGCTAGTTCAGACGAACCAGCGGGCTACGGACAGGAGCAGGACAACCAGGAGAAGGACAAGCAGCCAGGCCAAAAGCCGGTTGAGCCGCTGCTGGCTCTTTACCAGAGCCACGACGGCCGCATATAAATTCGGGGCGGTACGATCGGACAGCACCCGATGCAAAAGGCGCGGCAACTGCGGCAGCAGTGCGCTCCACTGCGGCGCCTCTTTGCGGATGTTTTGCCACAGGCCGCGCCAGCCGACCTGTTCTGACATCCAGCGTTCCAGATAAGGCTTCGCCGTGACCCACAGATCGAGATCCGGGTCGAGGTCGCGGCCCAGGCCTTCGATGTTCAGCAGGGTTTTCTGCAGCAGGACCAGCTGCGGCTGGATCTCGATGTTGAAGCGCCGCGAAGTCTGGAACAGGCGCAGCAGCACCTTGCCGAACGAGATCTCCTTGAGCGGCCTGTCGAAGATCGGTTCACACACCGCGCGTATCGCCGTCTCGAACTCCTCGATACGCGTATCGGCCGGAATCCAGCCCGACTCGATATGTATTTCCGCGACGCGCCGGTAATCGCGCCGGAAAAAGGCGAGGAAGTTCTGCGCGAGGTAGTTCTTGTCCACCTCGTTGAGCGTGCCCATGATGCCGAAGTCGAGCGCGATGTAGCGGCCGTCGGACGCCACCAGGATGTTCCCCGGGTGCATGTCGGCGTGAAAGAACCCGTCGCGGAAAACCTGCGTGAAGAAAATCTCGACGCCGGCACGCGCGAGCTTCGGGATATCGATGCCCAGCGCGCGCAGTTTCCCCACCTGGCTGATCGGCACGCCGACCATGCGCTCCATGACCATGACCTCGGTGCCGCAGAAGTCCCAGAATATTTCCGGCACGAGCAGCAACGGCGAGTTGTCGAAATTGCGGCGCAACTGGCTGGCGTTGGCCGCCTCGCGCATCAGATCGAGTTCGTCCTTCAAATGCCTTTCGAACTCGGCCACCACTTCCCTGGGCTTGAGCCGGCGGCCGTCCGCCCAGAGCTTCTCGATAAGGCTGGCGGCGACATTGAGCAGCGCGACGTCCTCGACGATGACCGGCGCAATCCCCGGACGCAAAACCTTGACGGCGACTTCGCGTCCGCCGGGCAACACGGCGAAATGGACTTGCGCCACCGAAGCGCTGGCGATTGCCACCGGATCGAAACGTTCGAAAACCTGGTCGACCGGCAGGCGGTAGGTGCGTTCCAGCGTGCGATAGGCCTGTTCGACCGGGAACGGCGGCACTCTGTCCTGCAACCCGGCGAGCTCATCAGCGATATCGAGCGGGATCAGATCGCGCCGCGTCGACAGCACCTGGCCGAACTTGACGAATATCGGTCCGAGCGCTTCAAGTGCGAGGCGCAGGCGTTCGCCGCGTGGACGTTCGAGCTTGCGCCAGAACAACGCCGCCGACAGCAGCAGCCGCAAGCCGCGAACGCGCTCGTGACCGAGGAAGAATTCGTCAAGCCCGTAGCGCAGCGATACACGCAGAATTTTCAGCAGGCGCAGCAGACGCATCGGGGGTGACCGGGGTTCAGCCGCCGCGGGCTTGCCGTTGCAGGCGCTCGATGCGCTTGTCGAGACGCTCTGTGGCGTCGCGCAATTCGTCGACGTCGCGCACGAATTCAGCGGCGCGCAGCGGCGTGACCAGCAGATGTTTCTCCTCGGTCAGATATTCGGCGACGTTTCCCGCGAGGCTTTTCGCTGCCTGTTTCGGCCATGCGGCAGCCGATCGCCCCACCCCGGCCAAGCGTTGCGCGGCGATATCGCCGAACACTCGACTCAAATCTTCTTCGACGTCCCAGTGCAGATTGGCCGCGACCTTGAAAATGGCCGCAGCGAAGCCGGTATCGCCCTCCACGCCCGCTTTGCGCCAGGCCTCCTCGCCTTCGGCAAGAATCTGCAGCACGGTGGTGTGGGTCAGGCGGATCGTGACTGCCGGCTCGGCATCCCCCGGCGCGGCGTGCAGCATCCCGTCGGTATCGACGGCAACTGCCAGGCGCAGCGGGAACAGGTCGAAAACCGCGACCTTGCCGGCATGCTCGGCCAGGCTCTGCCGCGCCCACGCGGCCGGAGCGAGCAGGTGATTGACGAATGCGCAGAAAGGGACGGCGAACATCGGGTCAGAACTTGTAGCCGACGTGCAGGGCCACCACGCCCGCAGTCAGGTTGTAGTAGTCGACGCGTGCGCAGCCAGCCTGCTCCATCATTTGCTTGAGCTCTTCCTGGCCCGGATGTTTGCGGATCGATTCCACGAGATAACGATAGCTGTCCGCATCACCGGTAACGAGCTTGCCCAGCAGCGGCAGCAACTTGAACGAATAGGCGTCGTACGCAGGCCGCAGCGGTTGCCAGACTTGCGAGAACTCCAGCACCAGCACGCGGCCGCCCGGGCGCACGACCCGCAGCATTTCCGCCAGAGCCTTGTCCTTGTGTGTCATGTTACGCAGGCCGAAGCCGACGATCGCGCAGTCGAAATAGCCGTCCCGCAAAGGCAGGCGCTCGGCGTCGCACTGCACGGCCGGCACCACGCGGCCAGCATCGATCAGGCGATCGCGCCCGCGCCCGAGCATCTCGCGATTGATATCGGTCAACCAGACTTCGCCGCCTTCGCCGACCCGGGACAGGAACAGCGATGAAAGATCGCCGGTCCCGCCCGCGACATCGAGCACGCGGCCACCTTTGCGTACTGCACTCATCTCGACGGCGAAACGCTTCCATACGCGGTGCAAGCCACCCGACATCAGGTCGTTCATGATGTCGTAGCGATTCGCCACCGAACTGAACACGCCGGCGACCTTTCCCGCCTTTTCGTGCTCCGGCACTTTCTGGAAACCGAAATCGGTTGTCTTGTCCGGATTCATGGAAACCTGCGGTTTGCGCGTCAGATTTTCTTCCAGGCCGCTTTTGCACCTGGCGCCGGCTGCGCTTTGCCGGCCGGCTCGCGGTTCACGCCGGCAAGAGCCAACCTGTCGAGATACTGCTGCCACAGCTTGGGCTGATTTTCGCCGAGGCTGTAGAGATAGTCCCACGAGTACAGCCCGGTATCGTGGCCATCGCTGAAGACCAGCTTGACCGCATAATGGCCGACCGGTTCGACTGCGGTTATTTCCACATCCATCTTGCCTTCCTGCAGGACTTCCTGTCCGGGTCCGTGCCCCCGCACTTCGGCGGACGGCGAATACACGCGCAGATATTCGCAGGACAGGGTATAGCTCTTGCCGTCATCGAAACTGATCTCGAGTACGCGCGATTTCCGGTGCAATTTGATTTCGATGGGACGAGGGGTCCCGGGTTGAAGTCCTGCCATGGTTGCTATCGAAAGCGGTTGCTATCGGAAACGGCTGATCTTTCGGAATGGGATCTTGCGCGGTTGCGCCAGACGCCATCATAGCCGTCAACCGCGCCAGCGTCCCGAAACGATGTCACGAGGTTGTAACATTTGCTTCATAGTATTGCAAACGTAAAAATAGAGCGGGAAAAGTCACTCATGGCAGCAACCATCCTCGTCGTCGAAGACGAACCGGCAATCCAGGAACTGATCGCCTACAACCTGAAGCAGGCTGGGCATCAACCGTTGCGCGCCGACAACGCGGAACAGGCACTCCACCTGGTGGCCAACGCACTGCCGGATCTGGTGCTGCTGGACTGGATGCTGCCGGGCCTTTCGGGCATCGAATTCGCGCGACGATTGCGCGCCGACAAACGCACCCGCTCGATACCGATCATCATGCTGACCGCGCGCTCCGACGAACAGGACAAGCTGCAGGGTCTGGAAACCGGCGCGGACGATTACATCACGAAGCCTTTTTCACCGCGCGAGTTGAATGCCCGCATCAAGGCGGTGCTGCGCCGGCGCGCCCCGGAAATGACGGACGACATGGTGCAACTCGGCGGCCTCAAGCTCGATCCGGCCAGCCATCGCGTCAGCGGCAACGGCGAACCGGTGGAACTCGGACCGACAGAATTCAGGCTGCTGCACTTTCTGATGACGCATGCGGAACGCGTGCATTCGCGCACCCAGTTGCTCGACCAGGTCTGGGGCGACCACGTGTTCGTCGAGGAGCGCACGGTGGACGTGCACATCCGGCGGCTGCGCAAGGCGCTCGAACCCACCGAACTGGACGGCCTGGTGCAGACGGTGCGCGGCACCGGTTATCGTTTCTCCACGAACTGATCGAGTCCGCGCAGGATTGGCGCCTGGGAATTCTGCGATAATTCCCGCCGGCTCATTCGAGGGACGCAACGCTTGAAGTCAATGTGGGGCAGGCCCCTCTCCACCGTCGTCCTGATTGCCGTACTTGCCCTGATCTCCTGGCCGTTGCTGGGATCGAGGGGCGCGCTGTTGTTTCTCAGCCTGATGCTGCTCGGCTTGCTGCTGCACCATCTGCGCAACCTCTCCATGCTGTACCACTGGCTGCAGAACCCGCAATCGCGGAACATGCCGATGGGCTCGGGCGCATGGGAATATCTGTCTTCCAACATGCTCAGGATGCTCAAGCGCCAGCGCGAGACGGAACGGCGGCTGGGCGAGGCACTGTCGGGTTTTCAGCTGGCAGGCGCGGCGTTGCCGGACGCGGTCGTCATCCTCGACGACACCGATCGCATCGAATGGTGCAATCCGAAAGCCGAGGACTACTTCGGCCTCGACAACCAGCGCGACCGCGGCCAGCAGATCACTTACATCCTCCGGCAGCCGCAGTTCGTGGAACATCTGTCGTCGAACCATGCCGGCGAACCGCTGGTCATGAAAATGTCGCGCCCGGCCGGCGAAATGGTGCTGGCCGTGCAACAGGTGCCCTACGGCGACAGCCGCAAGCTGATCCTCGGTCGCGACATCACGCGCTGGGAGCGCCTCGAAACGACACGGCGCGATTTCGTTGCAAACGTCTCGCACGAGTTGCGCACGCCGCTCACCGTCGTCGGCGGTTTCCTGGAAACTCTGGAGGACATGGACGCACCGGATCCGGAGATGACGAAACGCGCGATCGAGCTGATGAGGCAGCAAACCGGCCGGATGACGCGACTGGTGGAGGATCTGCTGACGTTGTCGCGGCTCGAGAGCACGCAGAACCCGCTGCGGGAAGAAGACGTCAACGTGCCGGAAATGCTGCGCACGCTTCACCAGGACGCGCAAGTACTGTCCGCCGGGCGCCATCGGATTCGCGTGAAGCTGGAAAGCCCCGAATGGCTTAAAGGCAACACCGAGGAGTTGCGCAGCGCGTTCGGCAACCTGATCAGCAACGCCGTGCGCTACACGCCGGAAAACGGCGAGATCGAAATACGCTGGTGGCTGAACGATGCCCAGCTGACATTCGCCGTACACGACACCGGCATCGGCATCGAGCCGCAGCACATCGACCGGCTGACCGAACGCTTCTATCGCGTGGACCGCAGCCGTTCGCGTGAAACCGGCGGCACCGGCCTTGGCCTCGCTATCGTCAAGCACGTGCTGAGCCGCCATCAGGCGCGGCTCGACATCCAGAGCACGCCGGGAAGCAACAGCACTTTTTCCGTCGTATTTCCCGACACCCGCCGCGTCGCCGCTGGTCATGCAGCGGCGGCGAAAGTTTCTGCCTAGAGCAACTCGACCAGGCGCTGGCGCAACGTTCGATTGAACCCTGCGGGCAGCGGCCGCGCACGCTCTCGCACACTGGCCGACCAGACGGAATTCGGGAACTGCGGATCATCGGCGAATCTCGGTATCACGTGCCAGTGCAGATGTGGCACGACGTTGCCGAGACTGGCGAGATTGATCTTATCCGGCGCCAGCAATTCGCGCAGCAATCCCTCGACCGCGTAGACGACGCTCATCATCCGCGCACGATCTGCTTCGGATACGTCTGTCATTTCCTTCGCGTGGGCATTGAGAATGACGCGGCAGAAGCCGGGATGATCCGCGTCGCCGACCAGCACGACCCTGGCGAAGCCGTCATCCCAGAGGACTTCGCCGCCGGCCTGCGCACAGAGTGCGCAGGCCGTGGCTAGTGGCTTGTGATTAGCGGCTGGTGAAGACATGTCCTGGCTTCCATCTAACCACTGGCCACTCACCACTCATCACTCCGCGTGTTCATCACAGAAGAACGCGCTCGATGCCACCGCTATTGGCTTTCGCCACATACTCGGCCATCCAGTTTTCCCCGAGCACGTGTTTGGCGATCTCCACGACAATGTAGTCGGCCTGCACGCCGGTGTCATCGCGGAAGCGCGACAATCCCTGCAGGCAGGATGGGCAGGACGTCAGGATTTTG
>DASWEZ010000154.1:0-13490 GCA_036394495.1 Burkholderiales bacterium | reverse complement strand
CGACGCCGACGAAGGGAACGGCCAGGCGCGCGCGCAGCATATCGATGGCCGCAGCCGTCGCCGTATTGCAAGCGGCGACGATGACCTTGGCGCCCTGCCCGACCAGAAACCCGCCTATCGCCATGGCCCGCTCGCGAATCTGCTCCGGTGTCTTTTGCCCGTAAGGAACGTGAGCCGCATCGGCGACGTAGACGAGATTTTCGCAAGGCAGGGCCTGCCGCACGGCGCGCAGGATGGTCAGCCCCCCGACGCCTGAGTCGAAGATCCCGATCGGATTTTCACTGCCGGATTGCGTCATTGCGCTGATGGATGGACGGCCGTTGCATCGCGGAAGAGGCTGCCGGACAGGTTATAGTAGAAACCGGAATTCCTTCAAGACACGCATGCAGATCCTGGACTCCCCCGTAACAAGTCGAACGGTCGCGCTGTCGGCGTTGCCGCCGTTGTCCCTCTACGTCCACATCCCATGGTGCGTGCGCAAATGTCCTTATTGCGATTTCAATTCGCACGAAATCAAAGGATCGCATGGCGCCGACGACAGCGCGCTGCTGAACCTGGAAAGCGGCCTGGAACAGGGCTACATCCAGGCGCTGATCTCCGACCTGGACCGGGCATTGCCGCAAGTGTGGGGGCGGCCGGTGTATACGGTGTTTTTCGGCGGCGGCACGCCGTCGCTGCTGTCGGCGCGCGGGCTCGACGACTTGCTGTCGGCCATTCGCGCGCGCCTGCCGCTCGCGCCCGACGCCGAGATCACGCTGGAGGCGAATCCGGGCACCTTCGAAGCGCGCAAGTTCGCCGAATTCCGCGCGCTCGGCATCAACCGCTTGTCGATCGGCATCCAGAGTTTCAATCCCGGGCATCTCAAGGCACTCGGTCGCATCCACGACGCGGCGCAGGCGCGTGCCGCCATCGAAATCGCGCAGGCGAGCTTCGACAATTTCAACCTTGACCTGATGTACGCACTGCCGGGGCAGACGGTGGCGCAGGCCGTTGCGGACATCGAGACGGCGACGGGTTTTTCGCCCGCGCACATTTCGGCCTATCACCTCACCATCGAACCGAATACGCTGTTTCACCGGCATCCGCCCAAGGTCCCGGACGACGACACGTCGGCCGATATGCAGCAAGCCATTGAAACGCGTCTCGCCGAGTCCGGCTACCGGCACTATGAAACGTCGGCGTTTGCGAAAGCCGGCCGGGAGGCGAGGCACAACCTGAATTACTGGACCTTCGGCGACTATCTCGGCATCGGTGCCGGTGCGCATGGAAAGTTGTCGTTCGCCGACCGCATCCTGCGGCAGGCGCGCTACAAGCAGCCGCGCGAGTACATGGAGAGAGCGCAAGCCGGTATGGCCTTGCAACAGGAGCAGGTGGTGACAGTCGACGACCTGCCCTTCGAATTCATGATGAATGCGCTGCGGCTCACCGGGGGCTTCGAGCTGTCGCTGTTCGCGGCTCGCACCGGCGTGTCACTGCACGCGCTGCGCAAGGAACTGCAGGAAGCCGAGTCACGGGGATTGATCGAACGCGACCACCTGCGCCTACAGCCCACACTAAAGGGGCAGCGCTTTCTCAACGACCTGCTGCAGATTTTTCTAAAGAATTAACCAGCTGTCCTGCGGACAGCGATTGAGGGCGTTGACGCAAAGGACGCGGAGGAAAAACAAGGGAGGACGCAAAGGAAGGCAAAAACTATGAAGGAACATCTGGGTGGCAGTTATCTTAGTTTTTCAGCTTTTCTTTGCGACCTTTCTTGCCCTTCCTTTGCGTCAACGTTCTTATGGCCGGCCTTTGGCCGGCTTAACGGGCGCGGAACACGATGTCCCAGACGCCGTGGCCGAGTTTCAGTCCGCGCGATTCGAACTTGGTCAGCGGGCGGTAGTCCGGACGCGGCGCGAAGCCTTCCACGCTGTTGACCAGTAACGCTTCTCCCGACAGTACCTCCAGGATCTGCGCTGCATACTCCTCCCAGTCGGTCGCCACATGCAGATACGCGCCGGGGCGCAACCGGCTCGCCAGCAGCCGCACAAACGCAGGCTGCAAGAGCCGGCGCTTGTGATGGCGTGTCTTCGGCCAGGGATCGGGGAAAAACACGTGGATGCCGGACAGACTGGCCGCCGGAATCATGTGCGTGACGACTTCCACTGCATCGTGCTGGACGATGCGGATGTTGGTCAGCTGCTGCGCTTCGATCAACCGCAGCAGGCCGCCGACGCCGGGCGTATGCACCTCAACGCCGAGGTAATCGTTCTGCGGATGTTCGGCCGCGATTTGCGCGGTGGTTTCCCCCATGCCGAAACCGATTTCGAGAAACTTCGGAGCGCATCGGGCAAAGGCAGCATCGAAGTCGAACGGCGCAGCGCAATAGGCGATGCCGAACAGCGGCAGCAGTGAATCGACGGCGCGACGCTGCGCGTTCGAGACACGGCCCTGGCGCAGCACGAAACTGCGGATATGTCGTTGCGGGGTATTCACCGGACGCGGGAAGGAAGGTTCCGGTCTGCTACCGGATTCAGGCGGCTTTACCCCGATTGGCGGACGCGATGACACCGCCAGTCGGCGACGAGGGGGCCGCGGCGTAGAGCTTCTTCGGCATGCGTCCGGCCAGGTAGGCTTCGCGTCCGGCCTGTACCGCTTTCTTCATGGCCGAGGCCATCAGCACCGGGTCCTGCGCGGCGGCAATGGCGGTGTTCATCAACACGCCGTCGCAACCAAGTTCCATGGCGATAGCCGCGTCGGACGCGGTGCCGACGCCGGCATCCACCAGCACCGGGACGGTTGCATTGTCGATGATGATCTGCAGATTCCACGGATTGAGGATGCCCATGCCCGATCCGATCAGTGAGGCAAGCGGCATCACGGCGACACAGCCGATTTGTTCCAGCTGCCGGGCGATGATCGGATCGTCGGAGGTATACACCATGACCTTGAAGCCGTCCTTCACCAGCGTCTGCGCCGCGGACAGCGTTTCCACCATGTTGGGGTAGAGCGTGTGCGGGTCGCCGAGGACCTCGAGTTTCACCAGGTCATGGCCGTCGAGCAGTTCGCGCGCGAGGCGCAGGGTACGCACCGCGTCCTGGGCGGTGTAGCAGCCCGCCGTATTCGGCAGAATGGTGTAACGCTGCGGAGTCAGCACGTCGAGCAGGTTGGGCTCGCCGGGATTCTGGCCGATGTTGGTGCGACGGATTGCCACGGTCACGATCTGGGTGCCGCTCGCTTCAATGGCGTCGCGTGTCTGCGCGAAATCCTTGTACTTGCCGGTGCCGACCAGCAAGCGCGACGAGTAGGCCTTGCCTGCGATGATGAGTTGATCCATGATTTAAGTGAACGGTGAACAGTAATCAGTGAACGGTGAACAGTAAACAGTCGTGAGACGGCATGGGATTAACGGCCGTTCACCGCTTACCGATCACTGTTCGCGGCTCTCAGCCCCCTCCAACCGCAACCACGATTTCCAGCGCATCCCCGTCGTTCAGTTCCATCACCCCGAATTTGCTGCGCGGGACGATTTCGCCATTGCGTTCCAGCGCGATGCGCTTGCCCTGCAATTCGAGTCGCTCGATCAGGCCGGCGACGTTCATCGGGGCCGGAAAAGAGCGCTGCTGGCCGTTGATGATGAGTGCTATCACGTCAAAAAATACTCAATGGATTCTGTAACATCAATGCTAGCACGGGGGTATGGGTCAATGGTAGAACGAGGCAGGCCGGGCCTGTCCGCGTTGCCCGGTCCAATTTCACGCAGGCTGTCGTAGAATTGGCCGTGTGCGGGTGTAGTTCAATGGCAGAACGAAAGCTTCCCAAGCTTTAGACGTGGGTTCGATCCCCATCACCCGCTCCAACATAGGAAAGGGCCTCAGGGCCCTTTCCTATGTTGGGCAGGTGATGTCGGAGCGAATTTACTGGTTCGACAATGAACAGTCCGGGGGACTGTTCATTGGACGCCGGATCGCCCCGAGCGATCCGGCGGTCATGAGGAGCCACTTAACGTGGCTGCGAAGGATGGACAGGTCGCAGAGGCAATGCGAACTGTCCACAACCCCATCACCCTTCGCGCCATTTGATGCGGCGCACCGTGTAATTCCGACGCGTCGCGCTACACTTCTGCGGATTCGCGCCATCAAGCCGAAAATGCGCCGGCAAATTTGTTTCCCTTTCGCGCACGAGCTATCCAGTCCAATCCCATGGCGGTATCCAGGTCGAAATCAGGTGTGGTCGCCCAACTCGCGGCGCCGGAGCAATTCCTTGCCCTGGTGGAGCTGTCGCCGGACGCCATTCTGATCCACACGGAAGGCCGTATTTCCTACGCCAATCCCGCGGCCGTGCGGTTGTTGCACGCGGACAATGCAAACCGGCTCGTCGGCGTGGAAGTCCTGGCATTAGTCCACCCGGATGACCGCGAGGCGGCGCGCGAACGCATCGCGCGTCTGAACCGCGGCAAGAGTGTGCCGCGGCTGGAGCAGCGCTACGTGCGCGCGGACGGCGGCATCGTCGACGTGGAAGTCATGTCCGCGCCTTTTTTGTATGGCGGGCGCAAGGCCGTCCAGGTCTTCGTCCGTGACATAACCGAACGCAAGGCTGCGGACCGGCGCATCGGCCGCCTGACCGATCTGTACGCGGCGTTGTCCCTCACCAGCCAGGCGATTACCCGCCTGCGCGACCGCGACGCCCTGCTGGAGGAATGTTGCCGGGTTGCCGTCAAGCATGGCGGCCTGCGCATGACCTGGGTCGCTTGCGCTGACTTCGAGACGAATCGCGCCATCCGCGTTGCCGCCAGCGGGCCGGCAGCCGCCTATGCCGACGGGGTTTCCATTTCGCTCGATCGCTCGCACCCGGAGCTGCACGGACCGATCGCGACGGCGATACTCGAAGGCCGCAGTTACATCTGCAACGACCTCACAGGTGATCCGAAGATGGCGCCATGGCGCGACCTGGCGCATAGCCACGGATTGCATTCGGCGGCTGCATTCCCGCTGCGCCGGCGAGGCGTGGTCTGGGGGGCAATCACTCACTACGCGACTGAATCCGGGTTCTTCGAACAGGACCTGGTACTGCTTCTCGAGCGCATGGCGGAGGACGTTTCCTTCGCGCTCGACAGTCTGGAATCGGAGGAGCGGCGCACGGCCGTGGAAGAGGCCCTGCTCCAGCAGGAACGCAGGACCGAGACCCTGATGGGCAACCTGCCGGGCATGGCATATCGCTGTCGCAATGATGCGCAATGGACCATGGAGTTGATCAGCGAAGGCTGTTTCGAACTGACCGGCTATCGTGTCCAGGAGCTTCTGTTCAATAAGGCGGTTTCCTACGAAAGCATCATGCATCCGCAGGACAGGGAGCGGGCGCGGCGGGAAATCGATGACGGCCTGGCGCAGCGCCGGCGTTTCGTCGTCGAATACCGGATCGTCTGCAAGGACGGCTCTGAAAAATGGGTGTGGGAACGCGGCCTGGGCGTGCACGATGCGGGCGGCCGGTTGATGGCGCTGGAGGGGTTCGTCACCGACATCACCGAGCGCAAGCGCGCGCACGAGAACCTGAGGGAAAGCGAGGCGCGTTTTCGCAGTCTGGTGGAACTGAGTTCCGACTGGTACTGGGAGCAGGACGAAAATTCCCGCTTTACCGAGGTGTCCCAGGGGTTTGATCAACATGCGCGACCAGAGGAATTCATCGGCAAGGCGCGCTGGGAAATCAAAGGCGCATTGCCGCCAACCGCAGGCTGGGACGCGCATCGCCAGATGCTCGCCCGCCACGAGCCGTTCCGCGATCTCGAGTACCGCAGGGTGCTCACAGGCGGCATCACACGCCACTTCAGTTTCAGCGGCGAACCGATGTTCGACGGGGAGCGCCACTTCAAAGGTTATCGCGGCGTGGGCCAGGACATCACGGCGCGACGCAACGCCGAAGAGGACCTGATTCGTTTCCGTGCGGCGATGGAGATTTCCGCCGACGCCATCTTCATCGCCGACTTCGCCACGATGCGCTATCTCGATGTCAATGACACGGCGTGCCGCATGCTCGGCTACTCGCGCGACGAGCTGTTGCGCATGGCCATACCGGACATCAATTCCGACGAAGGGCTGCCCCCGGTGCGGGCAATGTTCGACAAGGTCAGGTTCGAGGCGGAAAGTTCCGGCGGCATGG
Source organism: Burkholderiales bacterium (assembly GCA_036394495.1). Lineage (GTDB taxonomy): Bacteria > Pseudomonadota > Gammaproteobacteria > Burkholderiales > JACQAP01 > JACQAP01. The sequence goes on along the minus strand of DASWEZ010000154.1, from coordinate 7,355 downwards.
GCGCGGATCTGCGCCGCCTGCGTCGCAAGGACGGCAGCATCATGCCGGTGGAAGTCTACCGCCGCTATCTGAAGAGCGGCGACGCCGACATCGTAGTATCAGTCGCGCGAGACATTACCGAACGCCTGAAGGTGCAGGAGGATCTCGTGCGTTTCCGTGCCGCGCTGGAGACCTCGGCGGACCTGATATTCCTGATCGACCTGCAAACGCTGCGTTACATCGACGCCAACGAAACCGCCTGCCGCATGCTGGGCTACCGGCGCGAAGAGCTGCTCGGCATGAGCCTGCTGCAGATCAACGCCAATATCAGCGAGGAGGACTTGCGCCGGAAGTTTCAGGAAACGGTCGCGCTGGGCTCCGATCGCGTGGTGACGGAGTCCGAAGGACGCTTCGCGCGCCGGCAGGACGGCTCTGTTTTCCCGATCGAGATCGCGCGCCGCTATATGCGCATCGGCGATCGCGACATCATCGTCAGCGTTTCGCGCGATATTACGGAACGCAAGCGCGCCGAAGAGGCGCTGCAGTTGCGCAACCTCGCGATCGAGGCGAGTGTCAATGCCATCCTGATCACCAATCATCTGCTTCCGGACCAGCCGATCGAGTACGTCAACCCGGCGTTCGAACGCATGACCGGATACCCGTCCGCCGAGGCGCTCGGACGCAACTGCCGTTTTCTTCAGGGCGCGGACCGGGATCAGCCTGAAGTCGAATTGTTGCGCACCGCGATTCGCGACGGCCGCGAAGCGCGGGTGGTGTTGCGCAACTATCTCCGCAACGGCGAAGCGTTCTGGGCCGATCTGAGCATTTCACCGCTGCGCGATGCGAGCGGGCGCGTTACGCATTACGTCGGCGTGATCAGCGATATCACGGAAGGGCGCAATGTACGCGAGCAACTGGAACATCAGGCCAGCCACGATGCACTGACCGGCCTGCCCAACCGCAGCCTGTTGTTCGATCGCCTGAATCAGGCCATCGCGCAGGCGAACCGCTACCAGCGCATGATTGCGGTGGCATTCGTCGACCTCGACAATTTCAAATTCATCAACGACAGCCTTGGCCACGGCGCCGGCGATCACGTGCTCAGGATCAGCGCGGAGCGCCTGACGGCCTGCCTGCGCGAAGGCGACACGGTTGCGCGCCACGGCGGCGACGAATTCGTGCTGTTGCTTCACGATCAGAGCGGACGCGAATCGGTGACGCAGGTCGTGACCCGCGTCATCGAAGAGCTGGCGGCGCCGCAGGTGGCGGAGGGACAGGAGTTTGCAACCACATGCAGCGTGGGCATCAGCCTGTATCCCGAGCATGGAATCGACGCCGCGACGCTGCTGAAGAATGCGGACGCGGCGATGTATCGCGCCAAGGCGCAAGGCAAGAACAGTTTCCGCTTCTATACCGCGGACATGGGCACGCATCTGGGCGAAAGGCTGAAGCTGGAAGCGCAATTGCGGCGTGCATTGGAACTGGGCGAGTTCGTCCTGCACTATCAACCGAAGGTCGATTTGCGCAGCCGTACCATCTGCGGCCTGGAAGCGCTGATCCGCTGGCAGCATCCACAGGACGGACTGGTGTCGCCGGGACGCTTCATCAGTGTCGCGGAGGAGGCCGGCCTGATCGTCCCGATCGGCGAGTGGGTGCTGCGCACGGCCTGCGCGCAAGTGCGCGCGTGGAGCGACGCCGGATTACCGGCGATGATGCTGTCGGTCAATATCTCCGCGCGCCAATTCAAACGGGGCGATCTGGTGGAAACCGTGTCGCGGGCACTGGCCGATGCTGGATTGCCGGCGCAAAGCCTGGAGCTCGAGCTCACCGAGAGCCTGGTGATGGAGAATGCAGAGGAGTTCATCGAGACATTGAACGCGCTGAAGAAACTCGGCGTGAGCCTGAGCGTCGACGATTTCGGCACCGGGTATTCGAGCCTGAGCTATCTGAAGCGCTTCCCGGTCGACCGGTTGAAAATAGACCAGTCCTTCGTGCGCGACATCGGCACCGACCCGGACGATGCGGCCATTGCGCGCGCCGTGATCCAGCTCGGCCACAGCATGGATCTGCGCGTGATTGCAGAAGGCGTGGAAACCGCCGAGCAATTGCGCTTCCTGCGCGAACACGAATGCGACGAGGTCCAGGGCTTCCTGTTCAGCCGGCCGCTGGCGGTGGAACAGGCGGCCGATCTGCTGCGCACAGGCCTGGATCCGGCGACGATGAACGGCGATTGACAATGGCGTTGCCCGCGTCCGGGCGCGATAATGCCGCCGTAGAATCAAACGCGAGGCGATATCCATGAAGTTGCTGAAGTGGGTTCTGATTGCCGTGGGCGCCGTCGTACTGCTCTTTGCCGCCGCGCTGGCATTCATCGCCGCGACCTTCGATCCAAACCAGTACAAGACGCAGGTGATCGACCTGGTCAGGGAAAAAACCCAGCGTACGCTGACCATCGAAGGCGATATCCGCCTCATGTTGTTCCCGAAGCTCGGTGTGCACCTGGGCAGGACCCGGTTGTCGGAATTCAAGAGCGAAAAGGACTTCGCCGCACTCGACGACATGCGGGTTTCGCTGGCATTGATCCCGCTGCTGTCCAGACAGGTCGTCGTGGACCAGATCCAGCTCGATGGGCTGCGCGCCGATCTGGTCAAACACAGGGATGGCAAGACCAACTTCGACGACTTGCTCGGCGGCGAAAAGCCCGCCGGGGAAAAAGAGGCACCCGCCAAACCTGCCGAGCCCCCGGCGGCGGCGCAGGCGCCGATCAAGCTCGAGGTCGACGGGGTGCGCATCAGCAAGGCTGCGCTGGCATGGAAGGACGAGATCTCCGGGGCCGAGTACGCGGTTTCGGATTTCAATCTGAAGACCGGCCGCGTGGCGCCGGGTGTCCCGACGAAATTCGATCTTGGCGCGATCATTACGGCAAACAAGCCGAAGGTCGACGTCAAGCTGCAGGTGGGGGGCACGCTGACGGCCGATCTGGAGAAACAGGTGTTCTCGGTGGCCGGGTTGACCGTAAAACTCACCGGCAATGCTGCCGGGATTACCGGCCTGGCTATCGAGGTATCCGGGAGCGGCGGTGCCGATCTGAGAAATCAGACGGCTAACGCCGACCTGGCGGCCAAGCTGGATGAAAGCAGCATCAAGGCGAAATTCGCGATTGCGGATTTTGCGGCGTTGCGCAGCACGTTCGATATCGCGATCGACAAGCTCAACGTGGACAGGTATCTGCCGCCGAAGAAGCAAGGCGGGGCGGCAAAGGCGCCGGACGGCGCGCGGCCCGAACAGCCCATCGATTTATCGCCGCTCAAAAAACTCGATCTCGCGGGCAGCCTGCGCATCGGGGATCTGACGATTTCGAACATCAAGGCGCAGAACGTACGCGTCGACGTCAAGGCAAGCAACGGCCGTCTCGACGTTGATCCCCTGGCTGCGAATCTGTATCAGGGCAGCGTGAACGGAACGGCATCGGTCGATGCGAATGCCAACCGCGTTGCCGTCAAACAGACGCTGTCGGGAATCTCGATCGGTCCGCTGCTGCGCGACGCGATGGGACAAGACCTCCTGGAAGGTCAAGGTAACGTGACGCTGGACGTGACGACGACCGGCAATCTGGTGTCCGCCATGAAGAAGACGCTCAACGGCACGGCCAGATTGGAACTCAAGGACGGGGCCATCAAGGGCATCAACCTCGCGCAGTCGCTGCGCAACGCCAGGGCATTGCTCACCGGTGGCAAGCGGGAATCGGAACAGGGTGCGGTGACAGGCGAGAAGACGGATTTTTCCGAACTGAGCGCCAGTTTCGTTATCAGGAACGGCATCGCCCACAACGGCGATTTCCTGGCCAAATCGCCTTTCCTGAGATTGACAGGGGAAGGCGACATCAATCTGCCGGAGAGCACGCTGAACTATCTCGCCAATGCTACCGTCGTGGCGTCCAGCGCGAGACAAGGCGGCAAGGAACAGGCCGACCTCGCCGGCCTGACCATTCCCGTGCGTGCTTACGGGCCGTTCTCGGCGCTCAAATACAAATTCGAGTTCGGTTCTATCTTCTCGGATTCCGCCAAACAGAAATTCGAGGAAAAGAAAGAAGCGATCAAAGACAAGCTCAAGTCGAAGCTGCTCGGCAAGCCCGCCGAGCCCTCCGGCGCTGCGGCCGAAGGCGGGCAATCTCCGGCGGTGCAGCCCAAGCCGGAAGACAAGCTCAAAGAAAAATTGAAAAAACTGTTCTGACCCGATGCCCGGATCCGCATGAAATCCTTTTCCGGTAGCGTGATCGAATGGCAGCGCGCGTCAGGCCGACATGATCTTCCCTGGCAGCGCACGCGCGATCCTTACCGCATCTGGCTGTCGGAGATCATGCTGCAACAGACGCAGGTATCCGCGGTGGTCCCCTACTATGCGCGCTTCCTCGAGCGCTTTCCCGACCTTGCCAGCCTTGCCGCGGCCTCCGAGGACGACGTACTCGCACTGTGGAGTGGCCTCGGCTATTACGCGCGTGCGCGCAATTTGCACAGCGCTGCCCGGATGATCGTCGAGAGACATGCGGGGATATTTCCCGGGGCGTTCGACGCCATCGTTGCTTTGCCGGGTGTCGGGCGGTCGACGGCGGGCGCCATCGCGGTGTTCGCGTTCGGTGCGCGGCAACCCATACTTGACGGGAATGTGAAGCGGGTGTTCGCGCGCGCGTTCGGCATCGCCGGTTTTCCTGGCGAGAAAAGAATCGAGACGGCGATGTGGGCTAAGGCCGAAGCCCTGCTGCCACTGAGCGATGTCGAAGCCTATACGCAGGGCCTGATGGATCTCGGCGCCGGCGTATGTATCCGCAGCCGGCCGCGTTGCGAGCTGTGCCCGCTGCATGATGATTGCGTGGCACGGCGCGAGAATCGCATTGCCATGTTGCCGGCGCTCCGGCCGAAGAAGCCGCTGCCCGAAAAATCCACGGTGATGCTGATCCTGCAACGTGATCGCGAGGTCCTGCTGGAAAAACGCCCCGCGCCGGGCATCTGGGGCGGACTGTGGAGTTTTCCCGAAATTGCGGATCTGGGCGGGGCGGCCGGCGTGTTGCGCCTGCGTTTCGGCGCGGAAGTGACGGCCGAGGGCATGCTCCCCGATGTGCGTCACGGTTTCACGCACTACGCCCTCACCATCTCGCCCGCGCTGCTGCGGGTAACCCGGCTGGAACGGCGCGCACACTCATCCGGACATGTGTGGCTGACACCTGCCGACGCGGTCAACGCGGCGGTACCGGCACCAGTACGAGAAATTCTGCGACGGTTGAATCGCGGCTAGGCGGCCTGCTGCAGGTAAGCGTGCAGGCGCTCCAATCGTTCGCCGTCGTCGCGCAGTTCCAGCAAGCCCTGCTTTTCCTCCGGTTTCAGCGGCAGTACTTCGGCCAGGCGGTAGCTGGTCCAGCGCGGATCGTCGCGGGCAAGCGGCGGAAAAAAATAATCCGTGCCGACCTTTTCGATGATCTCCTCGAGCACGCGGCGGCAAAGCGCGAGCGATTCCGGCTTTATCTCGCCCGCGGCTTCTGCGAGCAGTTCGATTTCGGCGCGGATCAAGCCGTCGGATTGCGTCGTGTGCCGCAGGATGCGGAACGGCTGCTGGCCGCGCGTGCGCAGGTGAAAGACACCAAGGTGGGGCATTTCCCACTCCGTGATGAGGGCGGTGCAGCCTGTCTGTTCGGGGACGGCGGGCAGACCTACTTCACGGCCTTCCCGGATGCGGCATACGCCAAACGGCGCGGCGTCCCGCACGCAGGCCTTGGTCATGTCGAGATAGCGCTGTTCGAAAATCTTCAACGGCAACAGGCCGTCGGGATACAGGACGGTGTTGAGCGGGAAGATCGCAATGGTGGTCGTCATTTTGTGTGCCGGGGACGCGCAGGACGGTCGATCTCGTCACCAGGATGCACTAGGCACTAGCCGTCGCTTTTCTCCGATTCGCCCCAGCGCGGCATCAAATCATGTTCGACGCCGAGGTGGTCGAGGACGCGCGCGACCACGAAATCGACGAGGTCCTGCGCCGTCTGCGGATGATGATAGAAGCCGGGGTTGGCGGGAAGGATGATCGCGCCCGCGCGCGACAGCTTCAGCATGTTTTCGAGATGAATCGGGGACAACGGTGTTTCGCGCGGAACCAGTACCAGCTTGCGCGCCTCCTTCAGTGTCACGTCGGCTGCGCGCTCGATCAGATTGTCGGCCATTCCCGCCGCGATTGCCGCCAGAGTCCCCATGGTGCAGGGACAAACCACCATCGCATCGGCCGGATTCGAACCGGAAGCGACCGGCGCGAACCATTCCTCGCGGCCAAACGCTTGCAACTGCCCGGGCGCGGCGCCGAACCGGGCGCCGAAAAAGTCCGCGGCATCCCGGGCGCGCGCCGGCAGCGAGAGATCCATTTCCTGGCGCGCGACGATCTGCGCGGCCTGCGAATACAGCAGATAAACCCGGATTTCCGACTTGAGCAGGCATTCCAGGAGCCGGATGCCGTAAGGCATGCCGGAAGCGCCGGTCAGGGCCAGCGTGATCGTATCCGGCTTGTTCAGGCGCATGCCGGTCCGGTCAGGCGCAAAAGGAGCGTGGCGCGTTCACAATAGCAGTTCCCGATGGCGCACCAGCACGTTGCGGCTGCCGCGGAAGTACGCGGCCAGCGTTTCGGCAAAATAGACCGATCGATGGCGACCACCCGTGCATCCGATCGCCACAGTGAGATAGGCGCGGTTGTCGCGCACGAAGCACGGCAGCCATTTTTCGATGTAATCGCGGATGTCGGCCAGCATCTCGCGTGCATTGGCATTGGCTTCCAGGAACGCAATCACCGGCGCATCCTTGCCGGTGAGCGGACGCAGTTCGGGATCGTAGTGCGGGTTCGGCAGGCAGCGCACATCGAACACCATGTCGGCATCCAGGGGGATGCCGTGCTTGAAACCGAAGGATTGGAACAGCAATCGCAGGCCCGGGTCGCCGGTGTGCAGGACATCTTTTATCCAGGAGCGCAAAACGCTGGGATGCAGATCGCTGGTGTCGATTCGGTGGCCCAGATCGCCGATGTCGCCAAGCAGTTCGCGCTCGTGCTCGATGCATTCGGGCAGGGTGCGATCCCGGTCGGCGAGCGGATGCCGGCGCCGGGTCTCGGAAAAGCGCTTGACCAGGGTCTCCGTCTTGGAATCCAGAAAGATCAGGTGCACGTCGATGCCGTGCTCCTTGAGTTGCAACAGATAACCCGGCAGCTCGGACAGCGTCGCGCCGCTGCGCACGTCTATGCTCACCGCGACGCGCTCGTAGCCTTCCTGCGCAAGGAACTGAACCAGTCCATTGAGCAGCTTTGCCGGCAGGTTGTCGACGCAGTAGTACGCACTGTCCTCCAGCACG
>DASWEZ010000153.1:0-9728 GCA_036394495.1 Burkholderiales bacterium | reverse complement strand
CTTCTTCACAGGACAGGCGTCAGTTCCTCCCCTTTGACAGGGCAAAACCAACCGGGCGATAACCCTCTACCCGTTCCCGCGCAGCGCCCCAAAAACCACGAAGCACCCACACGCATCGGTTGTCTATGTTTTTAAAGAGCGGTTGGTTGCGGGGGCAGGATTTGAACCTACGACCTTCGGGTTATGAGCCCGACGAGCTGCCAGACTGCTCCACCCCGCGACCGATCGAAATTGGCAGTGCCAAATTTCGAGAGGCCGGATTATAGCAACCCGTGGAATCCTCAGTCAATCTATACCGGGGCGAGATACAACGCGCGGCCGTTAATCCTCGTCGATCCAATCCAGGATTGGTTGCCATTGTTCGAGATCTTTCCCGCTCAGATATTCAGGTAAATCGAACAGACTCAGGCCATTGAATGCTGCATTGACGTAGATCTGCGTGTCGCGCAGATAGCTCAGGACCGGCAGCTTGAACTGCTCAAGGAAAGCTTCGAGCGTCGCTGCCGCCCGTGTTCGCGGGTTCACCCGCATGCCCACAATGCCGATAAAAGTTTTGTTCTTGCGTACCGTCTTCTCCTCCAGCAGCGTCTGCAAAAATGTGCTGGTCGCGGCCATATCGAAAACCGAGGGCTGCACGGGGATGATGATCTTATGGGCAATTTTCAATGCATGCGCGAGATTCTTGCCATGCAGGCCGGCCGCCGAATCCAGAATCATCCAGTTCGAACCACGTGGCATCGGCGATTCATCCCCATCCTTGGCATCAAGGCTGTGTATGACAGGACGTTCCGCAGGCCTGATCGCCAACCAGTTGCGCGACGAGTGCTGGCGATCCAGATCCCACAGGAATACTCTGCGTTTTCTAACCGCCAGCGCCCCGGCCAGATTAGTCGCGAGCGTCGTCTTTCCAGACCCGCCTTTGGGATTGGCGATGAGGATGGCCTTCATATTTATTCTTCTCCGCGAAGTCAGCCATGCGCTCCGGCGTGGGCAACGGCCGCCGGAAGCCGTCAAAAATTACGCTGTATCGAGCCGTCGTCCCTGTTCTTCAGTTGAAGTGCCCCCCGACTCCTCCCCGGGCACTGTGTCCATTATCGTTTCCGCATGTTCCAAATGCTCGATCTGATCCATTACCGGTTCAGATTCGATCAGGGCGCCCAAATCCTCGAGCGGGGGCAATTCGTCCAGAGAGCGAAGATTCAAATCGTCAAGGAATATGCGCGTTGTCGAATAAAGCGCGGGGCGACCCGGGACCTCGCGATGCCCTACCTCGTCGATCCAACCTCTCGCCTCGAGCGCTTTGAGGATCCCGCTGGAAACGACGACACCGCGTATGTCTTCGATATCACCTCGCGTTACCGGCTGGCGATAGGCGATGATCGCCAGCGTTTCCAGGACGGCGCGGGAATACTTTGGTGGACGCTGGGGATTCAGGCGATCCAGAAACTGCTGATATTCAGGACGAACCTGAAAGCGCCATCCGCTGGCGACATTGGCGAGTTCCACGCCTTTCTCAGCCCAGTCAGAACGCAGTTCCTCCAGAACACGGCGCAGCACATCGGCAGCGATTTCCTCGTCGAAGAGCTTCCTGAGGTCGGCGATAGGCAAAGGTTCTGCGCTGCTAAGCAGCGCAGCCTCCAGCACACGCTTGACATGAAGGGGGTCAGACAGCGGCAAGTCCATGATTTAACTTTACGTAGATGGGCGAAAACGCACCCTGCTGGGTGACTTGTACGAGAGTTTCGCGGGCAAGTTCGAGTACGGCAAGAAAGGTCACCACCAGGACCGGCACCCCGGCTTCAGCATCGAAAAGGTCTTCGAAGCGAACAAATCGCAAATTCTGCAAACTGCGCAAAATTCTGCTCATATGTTCGCGTACCGATAATTGTTCCCGCGTAATTCGATGGTGCCGCGTCACGCGCGCCCGTGCGACCAGGCCAAGCCACGCATTGCGCAAATCATCCGGATCCACCTCGGGCAACCGCTGCTCGACTTCCGTGTCCAGCCATATCTGGACCAGCGAGAAATCCCGGCCGACTTGCGGCATTCCATTGATGCCCAGCGCAGCTGCTTTCATGCGCTCGTACTCAAGCAGCCTGCGCACGAGTTCAGCGCGGGGGTCATCTTCGTTCGCGCCGGCCTGTATGGGTCTAGGCAACAGCATGCGTGATTTGATTTCGATCAGGAGGGCCGCCATCAACAAATATTCCGCCGCCAATTCAAGCTGATTGGCGCGCATCGCTTCCACATAGTCCATGTATTGGCGGGTAAGACTGGACATCGGAATGTCCAGAACGTCGAGGTTGTGCCTGCGGATCAGATAAAGAAGCAGATCCAGCGGCCCTTCGAACGTGTCCAGAAAAATACGCAGCGCGTCCGGCGGGATATACAAATCTCCCGGCATTTCGAGCAGTGGCTCTCCACGGAAGAGCGCTAGCGGTTGGACAGAATTTTCGACAGTCATATTCTTATATGAAACGGGGTCTGATCGGCCACCGTGGGCCTACAGAGTCCATGCGGACTGCAAACACGGCCCGCAACTCTGATCAAGCGCTGAATTATCGGTCAAAACCGGAATGCTAGCCAGCCGGAAAGCGGATGCGTATGAACTACCCCTTCTTGAAACTGAGCTTGTTGCCGCTCATGGCAACTCTGACGACATCCTTGGGGCCGAAACGGCCCTCCAGGATTTCTTTCGCCAGCGGGTTCTCGATCGCAGTCTGAATTGCGCGCTTCAGCGGCCGTGCACCGTAAACCGGGTCGAAACCGACCGATGCAAGTTCCGCCAGCACAGCATCGTCCACATCGAGCTTGATTTCCATCGCCGCAAGCCGCTTCTCGAGATAGCCGAGCTGAATCCTTGCGATCGACTTGATGTGCTTTTCATCGAGGGCATGGAACACCACCACCTCGTCAATGCGGTTGATGAATTCAGGACGGAAGTGGGTCTTGACCTCTGCCATCACCGCCAGCTTGATCAACTGATAGTCGTTGCCGGACATCTGCTGGATCATCTGGCTGCCAAGGTTCGACGTCATCACGATCACCGTGTTCTTGAAATCCACAGTGCGTCCCTGTCCATCGGTCATGCGGCCGTCGTCGAGCACCTGCAGCAGGACATTGAACACGTCCGGGTGCGCCTTTTCGACTTCGTCTAACAGGATGACTGAGTAAGGCTTGCGCCGAACCAATTCGGTCAGATAGCCGCCTTCTTCATAACCAACATAACCGGGCGGTGCGCCAATCAGCCGGGCCACCGAATGTTTCTCCATGAACTCGGACATGTCGATGCGGATCAGGTGGTCTTCCGAATCGAACAGAAACGAGGCCAGCGCCTTGCACAGTTCGGTCTTGCCCACCCCGGTTGGCCCCAAAAACAGGAAGGAACCATACGGCCGGTTCGGATCGGACAGTCCCGCACGAGAGCGGCGGATTGCATCTGATACCAGCCGCACAGCCTCGTCCTGCCCGATCACGCGCTCATGCAGGCGCCCTTCCATGTTCAACAGCTTTTCGCGCTCACCCTGCAACATTTTCGATACCGGAATCCCGGTCGCACGCGACACTACTTCGGCGATCTCTTCAGCGCCGACCTCGGTGCGCAGCAATTTGCGTTGCGGCTTGTCCGTCGCGCTTTCCGCTTTCTTGAGCTGTGATTCGAGTTGCGGAATCTTGCCGTACTGAAGCTCGGAAACCTTTTGCCAATCGCCTTTGCGCTTGGCGCTTTCCATTTCCAGCTTCAGCTTCTCCACCTCTTCCTTGACGTGCTGCGACCCTTGTACCTGGGCCTTCTCGGCTTTCCAGATCTCTTCGAGGTCGGCAGATTCACGCTCGAGCTTCTTGATTTCGCCCTCGATCAGCGCGAGACGTCTTTGCGAGGCTTCGTCTTTTTCCTTCTTGACTGCTTCGCGCTCGATCTTCAACTGGATGATCCGGCGGTCGAGCTTGTCCATCTGTTCCGGCTTGGAATCGATTTCCATCTTGATGCGGGCTGCCGCTTCGTCGATCAGGTCGATTGCCTTGTCGGGCAGAAAACGATCGGTGATGTAACGATGTGAAAGCTCGGCCGCAGCCACTATTGCCGGATCGGTTATTTCCACGCCGTGATGCAGTTCGTACTTCTCTTTCAAACCACGCAGAATGGCAATGGTGCTTTCCACTGAAGGTTCGTCGACCAGCACTTTCTGAAACCGGCGTTCCAACGCCGCATCTTTTTCGATGTATTTGCGGTACTCGTCGAGCGTGGTCGCGCCGACGCAGTGCAGCTCGCCGCGAGCCAGCGCCGGCTTGAGCATGTTGCCCGCGTCCATGGCGCCCTCGGCCTTGCCCGCGCCGACCATCGTGTGAAGCTCGTCGATGAACACAATGGTGCGGCCTTCCTCCTTCGAAAGCTCCTTGAGCACGGTTTTGAGCCTTTCTTCGAATTCTCCCCGGTACTTGGCGCCGGCCAGCAGGGCCGCCATATCGAGGCTGAGGACGCGCTTGCCTTTCAGCGTCTCCGGTACTTCTTCGTTGATGATGCGCTGGGCCAGCCCTTCGACGATCGCCGTTTTTCCCACGCCAGGTTCGCCGATGAGCACCGGGTTATTCTTGGTCCGCCGCTGCAAGATCTGGATCACCCTTCTGATCTCATCGTCGCGGCCAATCACCGGATCGAGTTTGCCAAGGCGGGCGCGCTCGGTCAGGTCGAGAGTGTATTTCTCCAGCGCTTCGCGCTGTCCCTCGGCTTCCTGGCTCTGAACACCCTGACCGCCGCGCACGGCTTCGATTGCCTGCTCGAGCGCTTTCTTGCTGACGCCCTGGATGCGCAGCAGCTTGCCGATCTCGCCTTTGTCCTCCGCCAGTGCGAGAAGGAAGAGTTCGGATGCGATGAACTGATCCCCCCTCTTTTGGGCCTCCTTGTCGGTCACATTCAGAAGATTGCCCAGTTCGCGAGATACGTTGACTTCGCCGCCGTGCCCCTCCACTTTTGGCAACCTGCTGATGGAAGCACGCAAGGCCTCCTTCAGAGGCGCCACATTGGCGCCCGCTCGCGCCAGCAATGAGGATGTTCCGCCATCGTCCTGCTCCAGCAGCGCGAGGAGCAGGTGTTGCGGTTCGATGTAGGGGTTGTCCTGGCCGACCGCCATGCTTTGGGCATCAGCGAAGGCCTGCTGGAACCGGGTGGTGAATTTATCGAAACGCATCTTGGATCCTCAGTATGGTGATTGCCGTCTAGATGGGGCACCTCCTGCAGATTTCAACACGCTACCCGCTATGACCCCGCGCGGACCACAACATTGCGGCGCAACCGGAAAACTGGCAGATTTAGGCTCCTACTTCTATCCTCAAACCCATGCTCATATCAAGATCCTGCGTAACGATGCTGCTGGCGGCTTTGCCGCTGATTGCCCAGGCCGACCAGACAACGGAAGCCCGCGCATTGGCTTCCCAGATGATCCAGCAACTCGGCGCCGCGCTGAAGCAAGAACTCGCCGCAAACGGCCCGGATGGCGCCGTATCTGTCTGCCGCGACATGGCGCCGACGATCGCCGGGAATTGTCCAGAAAATCCGGTGGCCGGGTTGCGCGCGTCAGCCTCAAAACCCGCAACCCTTTGCTGGGCCAGCCCGACGCCTGGGAGCAGCAAGTATTGGCCGAATTCGACCGCCGGGCGGCCGCCGGAGAGAAAATCGAGTCCCTGGAATTTTCCGGGTCGACCAATGAGCCGCGCGGGCGTTACTTCCGCTACATGAAGGCAATCCCGGTGCAACTCTTGTGTTTAACCTGCCACGGCAAGGCCGATAATATCCCCGATCAAGTCAGAGCGAGACTCGCAATGGAATACCCTCACGATCGCGCCATCGGTTACGAACTCGGCCAGGTTCGCGGCGCAGTCACCATCAAGCAGCCGATCGGAACCGATCAGTGATCTGCGCCGGCTCTTCTACGCAACGGTAGTACCGATGGATAGCAGAGCCCCGGTACGCGCTTTGGTTTTCGACGCCTATGGAACGTTGTTCGACGTGCATTCGATCAGCATCGCTTGTGAATCGCTGTTTCCCGGCAAAGGCGCGGAATTATCCCGTCTCTGGCGTACCAAGCAATTGGAATACACCTGGCTGCGCAGCCTGATGGGTCGCTATGCCGAATTCGAAGTCATCACCAGGGACTCGCTCGGCATGGCTTGCCGTACTCTCGGCCTTGAGCTTACCCCGTCCGCTGCAGTATCGCTGATGGAAGGTTATCGTCAGCTACGCCCGTTTCCGGAGATTAGGGACGCACTGGCCGCGATGCATGACCGCAAACTGGCAATCCTGTCCAACGGCTCGCCGGCAATGCTGAACGCCTTAATGCAACATACCGGCCTTTCGCAATTTTTCGACGCCGTTATCAGCGTGGACGAGTTGAAGACTTTCAAGCCCAATCCTGGCGTATACGGGCTTGCCGTCAAATATCTCGGCGTCGATGCGGCCGAGATCGGATTCGTGTCGTCGAATTTCTGGGATGTCGCCGGCGCCACTTCCTACGGCTTCCGCACCTTTTGGATAAATCGCAATGCGAGCCAGCCGGACGAACTCGGTTTCCGTCCACAAGCAGTGATTGCCCGGTTGGACGAGATCGGACAATTCCTCAACTGAGGCCGTGTTCAGGCGGCTTGCGCGATCTTTTCACGCTTGCTCGCCGCCGGGCTTTCGCGGAAATGATCAGGCGGGCGTGGCAACGGACTGCCTGCTTTCCTGTCTGACTTTCGGATAGGGATAAAGCATATTGAATGCGATGCTCTGATTTGCGGATTCGACGATACGCACGTGCTCACGGCGCAGTTCCCGCGAGTGACGACAGCCGCAGGAGTGCGCGATCATGTCGATTTCCTTGTTCATGTTGCTCACGTAGTTCGCAACGCGCAGATACTTTTCCTGCACGACCAGACCGCGCTGCAATCGCTTGTTGTGCGTAGTTACCCCGGTCGGACAGGTATTCGTGTGACAGCGCAGCGCCTGGATGCAGCCAAGGGCGAACATGAAGCCGCGCGCAGTATTGACAAAATCCGCACCCGCACACAATGCCCAGGCGGCTTTTGCGGATGTCACCAGCTTGCCCGCCGCAACGACCCGAATGCGAGGTTTGAGCCCTGACTCTATCAACGCGTCCACAACCCTCGGCAAACCTTCGGCGATCGGCAAACTCATGTGATCGGCCAGTGCCTGAGGGGTGGCGCCGCTGCCGCCCTCGCCGCCGTCGATAATCAGAAAATCAGGTGCCGTCTCGAAGCCGCGCCTCAGTACGGCATTGCATAAATCATTGATGAATTCCCAGCCCCCGATCGCGGTCTTTACGCCGACCGGTCGCCCGGTCAGGTCGCGAATCATGACAATCCGGTCAAGCAGGTCGTCGACATTGGCTATATCCCGATGACGATTCGGGCTGATGGAGTCCTGTCCAACCGGTATCCCGCGAATTCCGGCAATCTCCGCCGTGACTTTTGCCCCGGGCAATACACCGCCCTTGCCGGGTTTTGCGCCCTGCGACAGTTTGATCTCGAATGCCTTGACGACTTTCCCGAGTTCCTTGGCGCGCGCAGGCGAAAATGTCCCGTCGTTGCCGCGGATGCCGTAGTTGGCAGTGCCGACTTGCATGATTACATCCGCGGCGGCCTCCAGATGGTAGGGAGACAGCCCGCCCTCTCCGGTGTCCAGCCAGCAACCGGCAATCTCGGCTCCACGGGAAAGCGCCTGCACTGCGGGTTGCGAAATGGCGCCAAAGCTCATACCGCTGATGTTGACGATCGACCGCGCCTCGAACGGGAACCGGCAATAGCCTTCGCCGATCATCAACGGCGGCGTCGGCAGCCGGTCTTCCTCCAATACCGGGAACGGTGCATTGACGAATATGATCGAGCCGGGCTCACGCAGATCGAAGGTCGAACCGAATCCGATGATGCCGCCCTCATCCTTCGCCAGCCGGTAAACCCATCCCCGGGTGGCGCGATTGAAGGGCATCTCGTCGCGGTCGCCGGCAAAAAAATACTGGCGGAAATATTCGCCCTGCTTTTCGAAGAAATAGCGCAAGCGACCGATCAGCGGATAGTTGCGCAGCACGGTGTGTTTTTTCTGCGTGATGTCCTGGATGAACCAGAACACCAACAGGCCGATCAGCGCAATACCGAGCAGCGTTCCGATGCCGTAAGACAGAATTCCCATAAATCCCGACATCAACGTATCCCCGCAGTGTCAGAGTAAAATGCCGCCACCATCATAGGGGAAAGACTTGGAATTGGCATCCGAAATACGGAAGGACGTCGCGCGAGCCCTGGCAGAGGACATCGGCGCCGGCGATGTAACCGCCAGACTGGTGCCCGCATCGGAAAAAGCACATGCGCGCGTAATCACGCGCGAACCGGCGGTGTTGAGCGGAACGGCCTGGTTCGAGGAATGTTTCCATCAGATCGATCGCGAAGTCGAGATTTCCTGGAATGCACGGGACGGTGAGCGGCTAGTGCACGGCCAGGTTGTCTGCGAAATAGACGGTCATGCACGCAGCCTGCTGACCGCCGAGCGCAGCAGCCTGAATTTTCTGCAGACGCTCTGCGCCGTTGCGACCAAAACCCGCGCCTTCGTCGATGCCGTGGCCGGCACCAAAGCCGCCATTCTGGATACGCGGAAAACACTCCCCGGCTTGAGATACGCGCTCAAGTACGCGGTCCGCTGCGGAGGCGGTACCAATCACCGCATGGGCCTCTATGACGGCGTGCTGATCAAGGAAAATCATATCGCCTCGTCGGGTGGCATCGGTCCTGCGCTGGCGCAGGCTATGAAAATAGCGCCGGATATTCAAGTGGAAATCGAAGTCGAAAGCATCGGGCAACTGAAGGAAGCCATTGCGGCGGGCGCAAAACTGATACTCCTGGACAACTTCGACCTCGCCGGTTTCCGCGAAGCGGTCAGGGTCACGGCGGGACGCGCCGCCCTGGAAGCTTCAGGAGGGATCAATCTGGAAACGGTGCGAGGCATCGCCGAAACCGGTGTCGACCGAATTTCGATCGGAACGCTGACCAAGGACATCCGCGCAGTAGACCTGTCAATGCGTTTCGTCGCTGCCTGAACCGGTAGCGCGCCGCGCCGCCGACCATCCTGAATCGGACTACTTCGGCATGTTTTCGCCGATGACCGTCTCGATGGCCGAGCGCGTCGCATCAACCAGGAAAGGCTTGACGCTCTGCGCAATCGCCGTGTCGGGGTCTTTCAGCCCGTGGCCGGTCAATGTACAGACGATCGTCGAACCTTCCCCGATCACGCTACGCTCGAGATCCTTGAGCAAACCGGCGATCGAAATGGCGGAGGCCGGCTCACAAAAAATCCCCTCGGTCGCCGCGAGCAACTTCTGCGCCGCCAGGATTTCCTCGTCACTGCATTCGTTGAACCAGCCGCCGGATTCGTTCTTGGCCGCCCACGCCAGTTTCCACGAAACTGGATGGCCGATGCGGATGGCCGTCGCGACCGTTTCGGGCTGATCGATCATCGCGCCGCGCAGGAAAGGCGCGGCGCCGGAGGCCTGGTAGCCGACCATGATTGGACGCTTCGCGGATAAGCCACCGGTTTTATATGCGGCGTCTCCTTTCAAGGTCGGAGAGCTTTCCGTCTTGAACCCCGCTGCCTCGCTGTAGCCGATCCAGTGCGCTGAAACATTGCCTGCGTTGCCGACCGGCAGGAGATGGTAGTCGGGGCATTCTCCCAGAGCCCCGAGGAT
>DASWEZ010000152.1:0-6345 GCA_036394495.1 Burkholderiales bacterium | reverse complement strand
CGGCACCACCGATTCGCTGAATCTGGTGATGCACGGATACGGGCGGGCGTTCATCGGGGCGGGCGACGAAATCATCGTCTCCCAGCTCGAACACCATTCCAATATCGTGCCGTGGCAGATGCTGTGCGAAGAGAAGGGCGCGAAGTTGCGGGTGATTCCCTGCAGCGACGCGGGCGAACTGTTGCTCGACGATTACCGGAAGCTCTTCAACAGCCATACCAAACTCGTAGCCATCACCCACGTTTCCAATGCGCTGGGCACCATCAATCCCGTCAAGCAGATGATTGCCACTGCGCGCCAACACGGTGTGCCCGTGCTGGTCGATGGCGCACAGGCGATTCCCCACATGAAGGTGGACGTGCAGGATCTCGATTGCGACTTCTATGCTTTCTCCGCCCACAAGATGTGCGGGCCGACCGGCATCGGCATCCTCTACGGAAAGGCCGCGCTGCTCGAGAAGATGAAACCGTTCGAAGGCGGCGGCGACATGATCCTGTCGGTGACTTTCGAGAAGACGACTTATAACGTGATTCCCCACAAGTTCGAGGCCGGAACGCCGCCGATCGCAGCGGGCATCGGCCTGGGCGCGACGATCGATTACCTGGAAAGCGTCGGAATGGACCGGATCGCGGCGCACGAACACGATCTGATCACCTACGCGACCGAAGCCTTCAAGGAATTGAAGGACGTGCGCATCGTCGGTACCGCGCAGGAGAAGGCTGGCGTGCTGTCATTCACAATGAAAGGCGTGCATCCGCATGACGTCGGCACCATCCTCAACGAGGATGGCGTCGCGGTCCGCACCGGACATCACTGCGCGCAGCCGGTCATGCAACGTTTCGGTATTCCGGCAACCGCGCGCGCGTCCTTTTATCTCTACAACACAATGGCCGAAGTCGACGCGCTGGTGGCGGGCGTCCACAAGGTCCGGAAAATATTCGGCTGAGCCGAATTCCATCGAACCGGGCATGGATTCCAAGAATCTCTATCAGGAAGTGATCCTCGATCACAACAAGAAGCCGCGCAACTGGGGCAAGCTCGCCGATGCGAGCCACCAGGCCGAAGGCCTGAATCCCCTGTGTGGGGACCATATCTGGTTATCGCTGAAGCTCGATGGCGGCAAAGTCGGGAGCATTGCGTTCGAAGGCGAGAGCTGTGCGATCTGCAAGGCTTCTTCGTCGATGATGACCACCAACGTCAAAGGCAAGAGCGTGGAAGAGGCCGAGCAACTGATCCAGGAATTCCGCGACATGGCGACCGGCAAACTCGATACCGGAACCCAGCCGAATCATCTCGGACGCCTCAGCGTGTTCGCCGGCGTGCGCGATCTGCCGTCGCGCGTGAAATGCGCAATCCTGCCGTGGCATACGCTGCATGCCGCGCTCAACTCCGAATCGACCATATCCACCGAAGGCGACCGGGATCCGGTCGCGACCGAACGCTGATGCCCAAGATTGCCGACCTCGAGTACACACCGAATCCGAATGCGCGCAAGTTCGTGCTCAAGGAGCCGCTGACCAATGGTCTCGCGCGCTCGTTCGAGAACGCGGAACAAGCGCAGCGCGACGAGCTTGCCGCGAAACTGTTCGCGATTCCGCATGTAAGCAACGTTTTCTACATCGACAACTGGATCACGGTGACGCAGGACGGCGAAGCGGACTGGCAGAACCTGCTGCGGGAAGTGGCCACGCCGATTCGCGAAGCACCGGCAGCCGAGAAGGCCTCGGAAGAATTTGCCAAGGCGGCGGCCTGGCTGGCGGAAGAGGAAGGCGGCGGCGCTACGATGTCCGAGAGCGACAAGCTCAAACTCGAACAGATCAACGAGTTGCTCGATGAAGAAGTGCGGCCCTTCCTGCAAGGCGATGGTGGCGACCTCTACGTCGTCGGTCTGGAAGGCAGCACGCTCAAAGTCCACTACCAAGGTGCCTGCGGCACGTGTCCGAGTTCGATTTCCGGCACCCTCGCCGGCATCGAAGGATTGGTCAAGCGCATCGATCCCGAGATGGAAGTGGTAGCGGTCTGAACAGCCGTGACGACATGACGGTCGTGACGATCGTGACGATCGTGACTCGTGTTTGTCCCCCTAGCCCCTGATCCCTAGCCCCTCGTGCCATGTCAGATTGGATTTTCGTCGCCGAAGCCGCAGCGATTGCTCCCGGCCATTATGAAACCGTCGATCTCGACGGCAGCATCGCCGCTGTGTTCAACGTCAACGGCGAGTTCTACGCCATCGAGGACGTCTGCACCCACGACGGCACGATCCTGACCAGCGGCAATCCGATCGAAGGCGACGAAATCGTCTGTCCGCGCCACGGGGCACGCTTCTGTGTCCGAACGGGCGAGGCGCTTTCCGCTCCCGCGTACGAACCTACGGCTACGTTTCCCGTCAAGGTCGACGACGGCAAAGTCTACGTGCGCGACAACCGGTGGGACTGAGCGTCGCCTCTGCCTGCGCGAAAGCCCGATTTCCCTAAGCGAGTTCCTTCAATACCGCGCGTACCTGGGCCGTGCGCGCCGATACGTCAGGCATGCTGGCTTCGATGCGCAGGCGATCCTGTCCGCTCAGCTTGAAATTCTTCCTTGACTGCACCAGCCGGATAATCTTCGAGGAGTCGATCGGCGGATTCGGAATGAACTGCAGGATCAGCGTTTCCGGCCCGGCGTCGATGCGCGCAATACCGAAGGCCTTCGATGCGATGCGCAGGCGGTGGGTTTCCAGCAGGCATTTCGCGGGTTCGGGTGGCAGGCCGAAGCGATCGACCAGTTCTTCCTGCATGGCCTCCAGGTCTTCGAGCGTTTCGCAATTGGCGAGGCGCTTGTACAGTACCAGGCGTTCGTGGATGTCGGCGCAATAATCTTCCGGCAGCAGGGCCGGCGTGTGCAGGTTGATTTCCGTGCCGAGATTGAAATTGCCCGCCAGTTCCGGCTCCTTGCCGGCCTTCAACGACTTGACCGCGGCGTTCAACATTTCAGCGTATAGCGCAAAACCGACTTCCTGCATTTCACCGCTTTGCGATTCGCCGAGCACTTCTCCGGCGCCGCGGATTTCCAGATCATGCATCGCCAGGTAGAAACCCGAACCCAGTTCTTCCATCATCTGGATTGCTTCGAGCCGCTTCTTCGCCTGTGAACCGACCGCATCCTCCTCCGGTGTGAGCAGGTAGGCGTAAGCCTGGTGGTGGGATCGGCCGACGCGACCGCGCAGCTGATGCAACTGCGCAAGGCCGAACTTGTCGGCGCGATTCATGATGATGGTGTTGGCGGTCGGAACGTCGATGCCGGTTTCGATGATGGTCGTGCACAACAGGACATTGAAGCGCGCCTGGTAGAAGTCGCGCATCACCAGTTCGAGTTCGCGTTCCGGCATCTGGCCGTGTGCGATACGGATGCGCGCCTCCGGCAGCAGCTTCGTGAGGCGTTCCTCCATGTGACGGATGGAATCGATCTCGTTGTGCAGGAAGTACACCTGGCCGCCGCGTTTCAATTCCCTCAGTGCGGCTTCACGGATGAGTCCGTCGCCGATAGGGGAAACGAAAGTCTTGATCGCCAGCCGTCGCTGTGGCGCGGTGGCGATGACCGAAAAATCGCGCAGGCCTTCCAGCGACATCGCCAATGTGCGGGGGATCGGTGTCGCAGTCAGCGTCAATACGTCCACTTCCGCGCGCAAGGCCTTGAGTTGCTCCTTCTGGCGCACGCCGAAACGGTGCTCCTCGTCGATGATGGTCAGTCCGAGATTCTTGAATTTCACGCCGCGCGACAGGAGCTTGTGCGTGCCGATGGCGATATCGACCTTTCCCCCGGCCAATCCTTCCAGGGCGGCGGAGGTATCCTTGCTCGAGCGAAAGCGGGACAGCTCCGCGATCTTTACCGGCCAGTCGGCAAAGCGGTCAGAGAAAGTCTGGAAATGCTGTTCCGCGAGCAGGGTGGTCGGCACGAGTACCGCAACCTGTTTGCCGTCGGCTACGGCTACGAAAGCCGCGCGTAACGCCACTTCGGTCTTGCCGAAGCCGACGTCACCGCAAATCAGCCGATCCATCGGCCGGCCGCTCTGCATGTCCGCTATCACGGCATCGATCGCCGCCGCCTGGTCTGCCGTTTCCTCGAACGGAAAGCCTTCACGGAAGGCTTCGTAGTCATGTGGCTTCAGTTTGAACGCGTAGCCCTGGCGCAGGGCGCGTTGCGCATAGAGGTTCAGCAGTTCCGCTGCAGTGTCGCGCACCTGAGCGGCGGCGCGGCGCCGGGCTTTTTCCCATTGCCCGCTGCCCAGCTTGTGCAGCGGTGCCGCTTCTTCCGAAGCGCCGCTGTAACGGCTGATGACCGCCAGTTGTGAGACCGGTACATAGAGCTTGTCGCCGGACTCGTACTCGAGAGTCAGGAACTCCGTTTCTCCCTCGCCGAGATCCATGGTGGCGAGCCCGAGATAGCGGCCGATGCCATGCTGGGAATGCACGACAGGGTCGCCGACCTTGACCTCGGAAAGATCGCGCAGCATGCCTTCGGCGGCGATGCGGCGCTCGCGCGTCGTGCGGGTGCGTACCTGGGACGGATAGAGTTCGTTTTCGGTGATGATCGCGATGCGGCCGTCGGGGTCGACGAAGCCGGCATGCAGCGGACCGACCGTCAGCATCAACGGCTGTGTCGATTGCTCGAAGGCGGACCAGGATTCGCAAACCGCCGGCCGTATGTGATATTCGTGCAACAGCCCGAGCATGGTTTCGCGGCGTCCCAGGCTTTCCGCGATCAGCAGCACGCGGCCTTCGAAGCTTTCGCAGAACGCCGTCAGCTGGGCGAGCGGATTGTTCGCACGGCGGTCGACCGCTACCGGCGGCAACGCGTTCGTCGACACCGGTAATTCGGGATCCGCCGTCGTATCCGGGTCGGCCAGTTCGATGCGGGAAAACGGTTTCAGGCCACCGAAGAATTCGTCTTCACGCAGGAAGAGATCGACCGGCGGCAACAAAGGCCGGTCGGGATCGCCACGCAACAGGTTGTAGCGCGATTGCGTGTCGGCCCAGAATTGCCGGACCGCCTCAGTCACGCGATGGTGCAGGCAGACATGCGTGCCCGGCGGCAGGTAATCGAACAGCGTGGCGGTCTGGTCGAAAAACAACGGCAGGTAGTATTCGATGCCCGCGGGCAGGAAACCCTGGCTGACGTCCTTGTACAGCCGGCTCTTGGATGGATCGCCTTCGAATTTTTCGCGAAAGCGGACGCGAAATGCGGTGCGTGCGGCATCGTCGGAAGGAAATTCGCGCGCCGGCAGCAGGCGCACATCGTTGACTTTGTAAATGCTGCGCTGGGTATCGACGTCGAAGGTGCGGATGCTGTCGACCTCGTCGTCGAATAGCTCGATGCGATAAGGCAGGGCGCTGCCCATCGGAAACAGATCGATGACGCCGCCGCGAAAGCAGAATTCGCCCGGAGAAACGACCTGGGTGACGTGGGTGTAGCCCGCGAGCATCAACTGCTTGCGCAGGGTTTCCGCCGGAAGCTTCGCTCCCTGGGTGAGGAAAAAGGTGTGTCCGGCAATGAAACTGGTGGGAGGCAACCGGTAGAGGGCCGTCGTGACGGGGACGACGGCGACGTCGAAGGCTGCGTGCGTGATCTGATAGAGCGTGGCGAGACGCTCCGAGATCAGATCCTGATGCGGCGAAAAACTGTCGTAAGGCAGTGTTTCCCAGTCCGGCAGCAGAAATATCCGCAGTTCGGGCGCGAAGAAAGCCAGTTCCATGCGCAGGCGCTCGGCATCCTGCGCGGTCTCGGTCAGCACCACCAGCGGCCTGGCGCTGTGCAAAAGCGTTGCCAACGCCAATGCATCGGCGGAATCGTGCAGTAGTGGAAGTCTCGTGCGTGCTCCCGAAGCGGGAGCGGGGTGGGGCAGTTGCATCGTTGCAGCCTGGAAATGAGCCGCAATTATAGTGGAAGCCGGCGCTTTGACGGCCGGACGGGACTGTGTTCAGGAGGGTCGCGACGAAATCGGGGAAGTCCGGCCGACCGTCGCCATCAGCGTGCCGATGATGGTCAGCGTGAGCACATAGACGAGCGCCTGGATTCCCGCGGGGCGCGAGACATAACCGATCAGCACATGCAGGAATTGCCCGGCGATCGAACCCTCGTCGAGCAGCCAGGAAGTGTCCCAAAGCGATTCGGACAAGGCCGGAATCAGGCCGGCCTGCACCAGAAAGCCTGCCGCTTGCGAGGCCAGTCCGGCGCACAGAAACAGAATCAACGCGCCGGTGACGGTGAAAAAATGGCGCAAGGGGACGCGCAGCACGCCCGCATACAGCGAAACCCCCACCAGGATGCCCGATACCAAACCGATGGCGCTGCCCGCCAGCATTGCAC
>DASWEZ010000151.1:0-8641 GCA_036394495.1 Burkholderiales bacterium | reverse complement strand
GGGGTAGTCGAATCCGTCGTCGGTGATGAAGCTTACGTCGAGTGGGCCAATGGTGGCCGCTCGGTCGAGAGCACCCGGCACCTGGTGCAGATCACCGGCTGACCTGTCGGTCGCCCGCAGGAAAGCCCGGCTTCGCCGGGCTTTTTTTTGCCTGTTTCGCCGGGCGGCAATGCCCCGGAAAATCCCGATCCGCATCCGTGGCAAACTTCGCGGTCCGGAAATCATTTCAGCCCAGCGATCGACGATGCTTTGATGGCCATGAGTCCCGATTCCACGCCCGAGTCCCCGCTGCCGCCGGAAATCCGCAGGCATTTCCCGTTCACGAGCCGGTTCATGCGAGTCAACGGTCACCGCATGCACTATGTTGACGAGGGCGAGGGCGATCCGATCCTGCTGCTGCACGGCAATCCGACCTGGTCGTTCCTCTACCGCAAATTCATTCCGCGTCTCACAGCCGCCGGCTATCGCGCCATCGCGCCCGACCACATCGGTTTCGGATTTTCCGACCGGCCTGCGCGCGAACACGATTTCAGCCTCGAGAACCACATCGCCAATCTCGCGGAATTCATCCGCCGACTCGGTCTGAACCGTCTTACGGTGGTCTGCCAGGACTGGGGCGGACCGACCGGCCTTGCCTGCGCAGTGCTGAATCCCGCGGCTTTCAAAACTATCGTAGTGATGAATACCTGGGCGTGGCCTGAGCCGACTGTATTCCACAGCAGCGTATTCCCCTGGCGCATGATGCACGCGCCAGTCGTCGGGCCCTTTCTTTTCCAGCGGCGCAACATCCTGGTCGAGCGCGGACTGTACCTGTCGGTCGTGCACCGGGAACGATTTCTCGAAGAGGCTTTGCCGGCCTACCGGTTCGTGATGCCGGACTACGACAGCCGGCTGCTCACGCGCGTATTCCCGCGACTCATTCCGGTGCGATCCGACGATCGTTCGGCGGCCACCATGCGCTGGCTCGAACAATCGCTGGGCAGCTTGAAAATCCCGGCGCTGATCGTGTGGGGCAAGGAAGAAATCGTCTTCCCCGCCGATTGCGCGCAACGCTTCAAGACGCTGTTGCCGCACGCGGAAGGGCCGCTTTGGGTTACCGGTTCGCATTTTCTGCAGGAGGATTCGCCGGAAGAAATCTGCGTCCACATCCTGGATTTCCTGCGTGGCCAGGACCGCGGGAGGAAACCATGAAAATCGAGATCCTGACTCTTGCCGATATCCGTGCGAAAAATTATCGGCGTGTTTTCGTGATGGCCGAAGAGCGGCTAGGCCACTACGCCGGTTTCCGCGAGGCATTGATTGCGGCCTTCGGTTTGACCGCCGCGCATGCCGATGGCGGGCCGCCGGGTTATTTTCGCGCGGAGTCCGGGCGCGAATATGAAGTGGTATTCATTTCCCGCTCCGGACAACGGTTTCCCGCCGGACTGGAAATCCACGCCCTGGTTCCTGGCTTCGATGCAATAGATCCGGAAGCGACCGACGAAGATATCTGGCACTTCCTGGAATGGCTGATCCCGCGCGTGGGCGGGGAGTGGACCTTGGAAGCGCTAAAGGCAACCGGCAAGGTCTACAAGATTCCCTGGGCGTGATCGGGTGACGGAATTTGGGTGGATATTCGTGTAGGCATCAATTAAGAGGTGCTGCGTACTGGGTGCTGAGTGCCGTGAATGCGTGCAATGCGCGGGAGGTGGTTGAGGAGTTGAGTCGATCAAGGGGTTTCGAATATTGCTTGTCTCCCAGCACGCAGCACCCAGTTACGCAGCACGCAGCACCTGCTACTGCGTGAGCATCCTGACTTCGTGCTGCGGGAACGGGATGACAATCTTCCCGTTGCGGAAGGCTTCCACGATCGCCTTTTTGAGCTCACCCCCGGCCGGGCCGAAATCGTCCACGCTGGTCCAGGGTTTGACCGCCAGGTGGATTGAGGAATCGGCCAGCACACTGACGCCGATTACCGGTACCGGTTCCTTCAGGACACGCGGATTGCTTCGCAGCACTTCGTCGACAGCGGCGAGAGCGGTATTCAGGTCGGTGTCGTAGGCCACGCCTACCGCAATGTCCAACTGCCGGATGGTGCCGTAGTTGTGCAGGATTTCGCCGACGATCTTGCGATTCGGAATGACCACTTTGGACATGTCGGCGTGATTCAACGTGGTCTTGAACATGCCGATAGTTTCCACGCTGCCCTCGACCCCGGAAATGGAGATGTACTCCCCGATGCGGAACGGGCGAGTAAATATGATCGTCAGCCCGGCGACCACGTTGCTCAGAACGCCTTGCATCGCCAGTGCGATCCCCGCGCCCGCGACACCGATGCCCGCGATCAGCGGCAGCAGTTCCACCCCGAGATTCTGCAGCGCCAGGATGGAGAACAGGCCGAGGATCAGGATTTTTACGATGCGAACGAGCAAATCGCGCACGGGCGGTTCGAGGTCGAATTTCCTCAAACCGCGGGCCGTCGCCTTTCCAATCCAGCGGCCGACGAACACGCCGGCCACGATGATGACGATGGCGACGAATACCTTCGGCCCGAATTTGATTGCCAGGTCGATGACCGTCGCCTTGACCTGATTGATTGATTCGACGTGCTCGATCATGGAAGCTCCCCGTGAATATCGTGAATTTCGTGAATGTCGCGATTGGCAAACACGAAGATGGGACTTAGGACTTGGGACTCAGGACTTAGTTAAGAACCCAAATCAAAGTTCTGAAAGTTCCGTTTCGTTCGCTTTTCACTGAGTCCTGAGTCCTCAGCCCTGAGTCCTGCTCTTAATTCTTTCCATCGCCGCAACCAGTTGCGCGCTGATGCCGGGTTCCCAGGCCGAATGTCCGGCATCGGGAATGACGTTGTACTCCGCTTCGGGCCAGGCCTTGTGCAGGTCGTCGGCTGAAATGATAGGGCATACCATGTCGTAGCGTCCCTGCACGATGATGCCGGGAATCGATCGCAGCTTCCACGCATTGTCGAGCAGTGAATTTTGCGACAGGAAGATGTTGTTGGTGAAGTAATGCGCCTCGATGCGGGCAAGGCCGAGTGCAACGACATCTTCCGAGAAATGCGCCACCGTGGAGGCGCTAGGCAGCAGCGTGGAGCATGAGCCTTCGTAGATGCTCCATTGGTGGGCCGCCGGCATGTGGACCAGTGGATCGGGATTGTTCAGCCGAATCGAATAGGCCGCGAGCAAATCGGATCGCTCCCGTTCCGGTATGTAGCCTGCAAAGCGGTGCCAGGCTTCCGGGTAGACAAATCGCATGCCGTACAGAAACCAGTCTATCTCGAGCTTGCGGCACAGGAATATGCCGCGCAGAACCAGGGCCGTGCAACGGCGCGGATGGGTTTGCGCGTAGGCAAGCGCGAGAGTGCTGCCCCATGATCCGCCGAAGACAACCCATTTTTCGATGCCGAGATGCGTACGCAGCATCTCCATGTCGGCGACAAGGTGCGGCGTGGTGTTGTCCGTCAGGTCTCCGTGCGGCCGGGACCGCCCGGCGCCGCGCTGGTCGAATATGATGATGCGGTAGTACAGCGGATCGAAGAAGCGGCGGTGCATGGCGCTGGCGCCCGCGCCTGGACCGCCGTGCAGGAACACGACGGGCGACCCGTGCGGATTTCCCGACTCTTCCCAGTACATTTCATGACGGCCGTCCAGTCCAAGATGGCCGGAGCGCAGAGGTTCGATTTCCGGATAAAGCTCGGTGCGAATGCGTGGCGTCGGAAAATCCATATTCGAAAGACAGGAAAGGTTGCCGCGATCAAGGCCTGCCGCGAAGCAGGAATGGTTGAAACCATAGCAAAAAGCCCGGCCTGCGACAAACCTCGATGCTGCGTCGCATGGCAGGCCCGGGGCATGCGTCCCGTATAATCGCTGCCAAACCTGAAGACGGAGAAAACATGGATGAGCTTTTGCGCAAAAGCGCACTCGACTATCACCGCTTGCCGACACCGGGAAAGATCTCGGTGGTTCCAACCAAGGCCTTGCTCAACCAGCGCGATCTCGCGCTTGCGTATTCGCCGGGGGTCGCCGCGGCTTGCGAGGAAATCGTGCGGGATCCGACGACGGCGCGCAACTATACGGCACGCGGAAACCTGATCGGTGTGATCACCAACGGAACCGCGGTGCTCGGCCTCGGGCCGATCGGCCCGCTGGCCAGCAAGCCGGTGATGGAAGGCAAGGGCGTGCTGTTCAAGAAATTCGCGGGCATCGACGTTTTCGACATCGAAATCAACGAGCGCGACCCCGACAAGCTGGTGGACATCATCGCCAGCCTGGAGCCCACCTTCGGTGGCATCAATCTCGAAGACATCAAGGCGCCGGAATGCTTCTACATCGAGAAGCAATTGCGCAGCCGCATGAAGATTCCGGTTTTCCACGACGATCAGCACGGCACGGCGATCATCGTCGGCGCCGCGGTGCTCAATGGCCTCAAGGTCGTCGGCAAGGACATTGCCAGGGTGAAGCTGGTGTGCTCGGGTGCGGGAGCCGCGGCGCTCGCTTGCCTTGATCTGCTCGTGAGCCTCGGCCTGTCGATGGAGAACATCTGGGTTTCCGACATCAAGGGCGTGGTGTACCGCGGGCGCAAGGAGGAAATGGACGACAACAAGGCGCGCTACGCGAAGGACACCAAGGCGCGGACGCTGACCGAAATTTTGCCCGATGCCGACATCTTCCTCGGCCTTTCCGCCGCGCGCGTGCTCAAGCCGGAAATGCTCAAACAAATGGGCACCAGGCCGTTGATCCTGGCACTGGCCAATCCCACACCGGAAATTCTGCCTGACGAAGCCAAAGCGGTGCGTCCCGACGCGATCATAGCGACCGGACGTTCCGACTATCCGAACCAGGTCAATAACGTGCTGTGTTTCCCGTACATCTTCCGCGGCGCGCTGGATGTCGGGGCGACCACCATCACGGAGCAGATGAAACTCGCGGCGGTCCGTGCGATTGCCGAACTCGCGCAGGCGGAACAGTCCGACATCGTCGCGCTGGCGTACGGCGAACAGGAATTGACATTCGGTCCGGAATATCTGATTCCAAAGCCGTTCGACCCCCGCCTGATCGAGAAAATCGCGCCGGCCGTGGCGCTGGCCGCCATGGAAAGCGGTGTGGCGACCCGGCCGATCCACGATTTCGTCGCTTACCACGAGCAACTATTGCAGTTCGTCTATCACTCCGGTCTGATCATGAAGCCGGTATTCAGCGCGGCGAAGAAGAACCCGACGCGGGTGGTGTTTTGCGAAGGCGAGGACGAACGCGTGCTGCGTGCGGTGCAGATCGTGGTGGACGAGGGCGTGGCCAAGCCGATCCTGATCGCCCGTCCGGAAGTACTCGTTCCCCGCATCGAGAAATACGGTTTGCGCATCAGGCCCGGCAAGGATTTCGAGATCGTCAATCCGAATTCAGACTCACGCTTTCGCGATTACTGGCAGGAGTACTACGCGCTGGTCCAGCGCAAGGGCATTTCTGTGGAGTACGCCAAGCGCGAAGTGACCCGGCGTACAACGCTGATCGGTGCGCTGATGGTTCGCCGCGGCGATGCGGACGCCATGTTGTGCGGAACACTCGCCCAGTTTTCGCTGCACGTGGACTACATCGCCAACGTCATCGGCTTGCGCAAGGGCGTCAACCAGTTCGCCGCTATGAATATGCTGATCCTGCCGAACCGGACCTTGTTCATCTGCGATACCTACGTCAACGCCGATCCGACGGCGGAGCAGGTCGCCGAAATCACGATGATGGCGGCAGACGAAGTCCATCGCTTCGGCATCACACCGAAGATCGCCTTGCTGTCGCATTCGAACTTCGGGAGTTCGCGCAGTGCGTCAGCGCAGAAGATGAGCAAGGCGCGCGAGATTCTCGAGCAACGCGCCCCGCAACTGGAAGTTGAAGGGGAAATGCACGGTGATGCGGCACTCGACGAGGAAATCCGCAACAAGATCTTTCCGAATTCGCGGTTGAAGGGCGAGGCGAACCTGCTGATCATGCCGACACTCGACGCGGCGAACATTACTTTCAACCTGGTCAAGACCATTTCCGGCGACGGCATCACGGTCGGCCCGATACTGCTCGGTGCGGCGAAAACGGTGCATATTCTGACGCCGACCGCCTCTGTGCGCAGGCTCGTGAACATGGCGGCGCTCGCCTCTGTGGATGCTTCTTTTCAGCGGCAAAGCTAGTACACGCTTGAACACGAAGGGTCACGAAGGAAGAACGAAGGGACACGAAGGAGAATCAAGAACTGGGAGACTTGTGCTGGTGACGAAATGGCCCGCAATTAGTTGCCATTTTGCCCATGCTCATTACTTATCACCGCAATGTAATTGACGCCGATCAAAGTCGATCTCCATTTTCAGTTCGCCTTCCTTCATGTCCCTTCGTTTTTCTTTCGTTACCCTTCGTGTTAACCGACTTTCTTCATTTTAGGATTGAACATCGCATGACGGAAACCAAGACCCAGTCGGTATCGTTTGAGGAGCGGCGGGCTGAAAACGGCGCGCGCATCGGCGTCGCGAGGCTAAATGCGGAGAAGACGCTGAATGCGTTGTCGCTGGAGATGATCGACCTGCTGGCCGGACATCTGGCCGCATGGGCCGCCGACCCGGGGATCGTTCTGGTTGTGCTCGAGGGCGCCGGCGAGAAGGCTTTTTCCGCGGGAGCCGATCTGCACAAGGTCCACGAAACCATGCTCGCGCATCATGCGTCGCCGCAGAGCGATGACATTCGTGGCAACGCCTACGCCGCCGGATTTTTCGGTCGCGAATATCGCCTGGACTACGCGATTCACACCTATCCGAAACCGGTGCTGTGCTGGGGGCACGGCATAGTCATGGGCGGCGGTGTGGGCCTCATGTCGGGCGCCAGCCATCGCGTGGTCACCAACGAGTCGCGCGTGGCAATGCCGGAGATCACCATCGGGCTTTTTCCGGATGTCGGAGGCAGCTGGCTGCTGGGCCGCATGCCGGGCGCGACCGGACTGTTCCTGGCGCTGACCGGCGCGCGATTGCAGGCATCGGACACGCTGTTCGTCAGGCTCGCGGATCATTGCATCGGTCAGGCACGCAAATCCGCGGTTTTCGACGCGCTGGCTGCGCAGCCGTGGGCATCCGCTTCCGGCGACAATCACCGCCTGCTCTCCGCCGTACTGCGCACTTTCTCGGAAGCCGATCTGCCGCACGGTCCGCTGCGCCAGCACTTCGACCTGATCAACAAACTGTGCGGCAGCGGAGAGCTGAATGACGTCGTTGCCGCGATCACCGGCCTGAAGACCGAAGACGCCTGGCTCGCAAGAGCAGGCGCGACCCTCGCCGCGGGATCGCCCAGCACTGCTGCACTGAGCTACGAGTTACAGCGGCGGGCCCGGCATCTGTCGCTCGCCGAGGTGTTCCGCATGGAGTTCATGGCGGCACTGCATTGCGCGCGCCGGCCGGATTTCGCCGAAGGCATACGCGCCCTGCTGATCGACAGGGATCAGAAGCCGCGCTGGCAACCGCCGACACTCGCGCAGGTCACGCCGGAGTGGACCGAGGGATTTTTCGCGAGCCCATGGAAGGCAGGCGAGCATCCGTTGGCCGACCTCGGCGGTTAATCAGCAAACTGACGAACCGAAAAACCCCCAATTCGCCACTGAGGGCACAGATACCCTACGGGCGTAGTACGTCGGAGTACCCTTTTAGGACACAGAGAAAAACTGGGAGCGCGTTTGGCGGCAGCGAATCGCAAGAAGTGGACGATTGACTGGATGCCAGACGAGACCCCCTCGATCTTTTCGGTATTTCTCTGTGATCTCTGTGTCCTCTGTGGCTATCGAAGTTGAACTTGATGGAGTGCATTCATGCCGACAAGGCCATCGGTTTCGAATTGTCCAGTCGCCTTCGCATCCGGTGCGCGGCTTCCACCATGCTGCGCAGCGCTGCCTCGGTCTCCGGCCAGCCTCGCGTCTTCAGCCCGCAATCGGGATTGACCCAAACCCGTCCGGGAGGGATGACGTCGCACGCGCGTACGAGCAATCCGACCATTTCATCCGCCGTCGGCACGCGCGGCGAGTGGATGTCATAGACGCCCGGACCGATTTCGTTCGGATAACTGAACTCGCCGAATCCGTCCAGCAGTTCCATCTTGGAGCGTGACGTTTCGATGGTAATCACATCCGCGTCCATCGCGGCAATCGCCGGCAGGATGTCATTGAATTCCGAGTAACACATGTGCGTGTGAATCTGCGTTTCATCGGCCGCGGCGGCCGCGGACAGCTTGAATGCATGCACCGCCCAGTCCAGGTACTTCTCCCAATCGCGCTTCTTCAGCGGCAGGCCTTCGCGAAAAGCCGGCTCGTCGATCTGGATGATGCGGATGCCGGCTTTTTCCAGGTCGGCAACCTCGTCGCGGATGGCCAGTGCGATCTGGAATGCCGTGAGCTTGCGCGGCTGGTCGTCGCGCACGAAGGACCATTGCAGGATCGTGACCGGCCCGGTCAGCATGCCTTTCATCGGTTTTTCGGTGAGCGACTGGGCGTACCGTGTGGTCTCCACCGTCATCGGCTCCGGCCGGAAGACGTCGCCGTAGATGATCGGCGGTTTCACGCAGCGTGATCCGTAGCTCTGGACCCAGCCGTTGTCCGTGAACGCGAATCCCCAGAGCTGTTCGCCGAA
>DASWEZ010000150.1:0-2037 GCA_036394495.1 Burkholderiales bacterium | reverse complement strand
CGCGCCCGACATGCTCGCCCATGCCATGCTGGGATACGGATTGCTGCAGGCGCTTCTGCTGCTGCGCCTGCTGCCCTGGATCCGGCAACAACCGTTCGCCGCGTCCTATTGGGCCTTGACGTTCGGCGCCACCACGCTTGCAGCCGTACCGCTCGACATGATGGAGCGCGGCACCACCGGCGCAGTCGCGTCGATCGCGCCTTACCTCTTTGTCGCCGCCAACATCGTCGTCGCGCTGATCGCGTTCGCGACCCTGCGTCTCATGCTGCAAGGCCGGTTGCTGCCGAAGCCGGCCACCTGACAGCGATGGTGTCGGAGATGGGCCTCGGCACGACGTGGTCAGATGACTTGTAACTGCCCCATCATGCCGAGATCTTCGTGTTCGAGGATGTGGCAATGGAACATGCGGATGCCTTCGGACTGTTGTACGGTCTTGAACCGCACCTTTTCGCCGGGACGGACGTTGACCGTGTCACGCCACGCCAGATACGGCTCGTCGACACTCACCCCGTTCCGCTCCCGTTCGACGACCTGAAACTGTGTGCCATGCAGATGAAACGGGTGGTCCATGTCGGACTGATTGTCGATTTCCCACAGCTCTATCTCGCCTCGGCGGCCGACAAGATCCACGCGGCCGAGGTCGAATGTCTTGCCATTGATGAGGAATTTCATGCCACGTGGGCGTTCATTTGCCGCCACCCCGGCCTTGCGCATCGCCTCCATGTCCATTCGTTCGGTAAACACAACCTTCTTTACGGCCTTCGGTTCCCCAAGACTTGTCAGCGCTCGCAGAGTGATAGGTAAAGCGCGTGCGGCACCCGGCACGAAGTCGACGTCCGCAAGCGGGAGAAGCGCGCTTGCCGGCAGACTGCCGTGCGACATCGACATCTTGTGCCGGTCATAGACGTCCGCGGCGAGCAAGGCGGTGCCCGCCGACCGTGCCGGCACCACAATCTCCGCGCGCTCCGCGGGAGCGAGCAGCAGTTCGGTCAGGCCCGGGCGGGGTGCGGCAAGAAGCCCTCCGTCTGTGCCAACCTGCGCGAATTCGTACCCACCCAACGTGAGCCGCAAATAACGAGCATTCGACGCGTTCCAGATCCGCCAGCGCTCGCTGCCGGCAACGGCGATGCGCGGTCGCCGCTGACCGTTGACCAGCGCGAACTGGCCTTCGCGGCCGTTCATCCAGTCCATCATGTCATTCGGTGCAACGCTGCCATCGGCGGCCAGCTTGAGATCGGTGACAAAGAGGTGTCGCTCGGGAAGTCCAGCGAGCGGATCATCGGTAGCGCGGACAATGATCGGCCCGGCCAGGCCGCGGAACACCTGCTCGGCGCTCAACATATGCGGATGCGGGTGATACCAGTAAGTTCCGGCGCTCCCTGGCGGCAACGTGAAGCGGTACACGCGGCTGCGGCCCGGTTCGATCCGATCGCGAGGGTTGCCGTCTTGCGCAGCCGGCACCGGCAAGCCATGCCAGTGAATCGTCGACGGCTGTGGAAGATGATTCACGAAACGAATTTCGACGCTGTCGCCTTCGCGAACATCGATGAGCGGGCCGATGGGAGTCCCGTTGTACAGCCAGCGTGTGGACTTGATGCCGGGGATCAGCTCGACCTGGGTCGGCCGGGCAATGAGCTCCGCGCGAAAGACGCCGCGCGTGCTGCTTTCATTTCCGAGACGCGGCAGCTCATGCAGGGAAGCGCCGGCTGGTAATGCGTCAATGGCCGCGAGGGAATGTGTCATCCCCTCCATACCATCCATGTGGCCCATATCCTGTGCGCGCAACAGCGGCGCAACGATCGACGCAGCCAAGGCGCCCAGTGCTTTTTCAACAAAATCTCTACGACGCATTCGAACCTCCAGCGCTAGCGTGCCGTCGCCACCCCGTCGTTCGCAGGGCGCGGCGCCCCGCCGGTGTGCTCGATCCAGCCGCCGCCGAGCGCTCGATACAAATCCACCAGGCTCGTAAGGCGCTGCAGCCGTGTCGCGACCAGCGTCTGCTGGGCGCCGTACAGTCCGGTCTGCGCGGTGAGAACG
>DASWEZ010000149.1:0-7461 GCA_036394495.1 Burkholderiales bacterium | reverse complement strand
CACAGGTCAATGGGATGGTCGCTGGCGAGGTCGGTGTAAATGCGCTTGTCGAATTTGCCGTAGCTAGAGTCGCCCATGTTGAGCGCCGCGTAGCCGCCGTTATTTTCCGGCAGCTTTTGCTTGATGATGTCGGCCTGAATGGTGACGCCGAGATGGTTGGCCTGACCGGTCAGGTCTGCCGAGACGTGGTAGTCCTTGTCGGACTTGAATGCCGGGTTGCGCAGGTAACACCAGAGCACAGTGGCCAGTCCCGCGTCATGCGCCATCTCGAACATCTTTGCGACTTCGACAATCTGCCGCGCGGATTCCGGCGAGCCAAAGTAGATGGTGGCGCCGACCGACACCGCGCCCATTTCGCGCGCCTGCTTGATACTGCCGAACAGGATCTGGTCGTATTTGTTGGGGTAGGTCAGGAATTCGTTGTGGTTGATCTTGAGCAGGAACGGAATGCGGTGCGCGTACTTGCGCGAGCAGGTCCCAAGCACGCCCAGGGTCGAGGCCACCGCATTGCAGCCGCCCTCGATGGCGAGCTTGACGATGTTTTCGGGGTCGAAATAAGCCGGGTTCTTGGCAAACGATGCACCGGCGGAGTGCTCGATGCCCTGGTCCACGGGCAGGATCGACAGGTAGCCGGTGCCGCCCAGGCGGCCATGGTCGAACATCTGCTGGAGGCTGCGGATGACCGGGGGGGTGCGGTCGGACGGTGTGAAGACGCGCTCGACGAAATCCGGTCCCGGCAGGTGCACCGTCTCCTTCGGGATCCCTTTGCAGACATGGCTGAGCAGCTTGTCGGCATCAGCGCCGAGCAGCTTGACGATGTCGGTTTCTCCAGCGGATTTTACGGCGGCGACGGCTGACATGGCGGGTCTCCTGAATACGGTTGGCGGTATTATCTCCCGGCGCGGCTGCGGACGTCAGGCGTCCCTTATAATGAGCCGATCCGGTGCGACGAACAAACAAAGCATGATTTATTCCCTAGGCGACAGAAAAGTCATTACCCGCGGCGATTACTGGGTTGCGGACAACGCGACGGTCATCGGTTCCGTGGTGTTGGAGCACAATGCCAGCATCTGGTTCAACAGCGTGGTGCGCGGGGACAACGACCTGATCACCATCGGCGAGGGGTCGAACGTGCAGGACGACTGCGTGCTGCATACCGACGAGGGCGTGCGCCTGACCATCGGCAAGCACGTGACCATCGGCCATCAGGTCATGCTGCACGGCTGCACCATCGGCGAGGGCAGCCTGATCGGCATCAAGTCCACAGTCCTCAACCATGCAAAGATCGGCAAGCACTGCCTGATCGGCGCGCATGCGCTGATCACCGAAAACAAGGAGATTCCGGACCGGTCGCTGGTGGTGGGTTCACCGGGAAAAGTGGTGCGGCAACTGACCGACGCGGAAGTGGCGAGGCTGCAGGAAAATGCGCTGCATTACGTGATGAACTTCCAGCGCTACCGGCTGGATCTGAAGGTTCAGCCGGGCTAAAGACGTGTCCGCACCCGCCCCAGGTCCTGCGCAGCATCTGATCAAGTTCGGGTTCAGGATCCGCACGCGAAGCGGCCTGCCGGTGGACAACCTCGTCGTCCATGCGCGCGACCAGGCGGAAGCGGAGCGCAAGATCGTCCAGATGTACATGCACTGCGAAATCGTCGAGTGCAAACAGATCGCTTCGGCCATCCGCGAAGAAGGCAGCGACCTCGAGGGCATCATCTCGCTTATATCGCGACAGCCTGATGAAGAAAAGCCGTAACGGGGGATTCGGTGACCACTTCCGGTTCGCGCCGTTCGATGAAGCCGACATTCACCAGTTCTTCCAGCAACGCCTCGTAATCCTTTGCGCCGCGGCTATCGGGCGAATGCGCGAACACATCCTTCTTTGAGGCGGGGCTTTCGGCGACGCTGACGTTTTCCGTGATTTTGGTTTCGCAGACCTCATCGCCCAGCCTTGCCTTGAGCTCGTCATAGATCTGGTGCGACATCTTGCGGCGGCCGTCGAAGCGCGTCATCACATAGCGCCGCGGCAGGCGTTTTCTCAGCACATGTTCCAGTGCCTTCAGCGTCTTCTCGACCTGGTGCACGCTTTGCACGGCCAGATAGTCGGCGGAAACCGGGATCAGCACGCGGTCCGACGCGAAAATCGCACTCAAACTGAGCACGCCCAGCATCGGGCAGCAGTCCAGCACGATCGGCCGGCCGGTGTTGAGGTTTTCCTTGACGATGCCGACGTTGAGCCGGTTGAGGATGTTCGGGCCTTTGCCGAATTGCGTATCGACTTTCGACAATTCGACATGCGCGGGGATCACCAGCCAGCCGCCGGCCGCGGGGCGGATCAACTGCGCCAGTGGTTTGGTGCTCTGGTAAAAACCGAACATCGAGTCGTCGGCGTTGCCGACGGTGCTGTTGCAGATATAGGAGAGATGGGCCTGCGGATCGAGGTCGATCGACAAAGGGTTATAACCCCGCCGGGCGAGTGCCGCCGTGAGGTTGAGCGAAGTCGTTGTCTTGCCGACGCCGCCCTTCTGATTGAACACCGCGATCTTGGCCATGGCCTCCCTGCCGACGACCTGCTACATGAACCGCTCCGAAACGACGAACACAATACTAATTGAATCAGCCGCTTGTCAATCTGCTTTGAGATGGCTTCGACGTAACGCACGCGCGTCGTGCCGCACTACAGAAAAAACCTCCGAATTGGGGCTTTCCGACGCCAAACTTCCGCTAAAAACCCGCTGGATCGCGTCGAACGAGGCGGAGAAAAACAGGCAGCCGTCATAGCTGTGATAGAGTCTCGACTCGATTTCCGCACTCGCGATGCGCCAATATCGTGGCATCGGCCCAGGTGCGGTGTCCTCAAGATAATAATGAGCAACGATTCCTTCCTCATCGCGCTCGGACGCATGGGGTTGCTTCAATCCGGCGAATCTCCCGCCATTGCGCCGCTCACCGGCGGCGTGTCCTCGGACATCGTGCGCGTGGACCTCCAGAGCGGCCCGATCTGCATCAAGCGTGCATTACCCAAGCTCAAAGTCGAGGCGGACTGGCACGCCCCCGTCGAACGCAATCAATACGAGATCGAATGGATGCGGGTGGCAGGCGCCATCGATCCGCGGGCGGTGCCGGAGGTGCTCGGCGAAGACCGCGAAACCGGCATGTTCGCGATGGAATTCCTCGACGGGGAGCGCTATCCGGTGTGGAAGAACCAGTTGCGCGACGGTGAAATCTCGCTCGACACCGCCAGCGAGGTGGGCCGGCGCATCGCGGCGATTCACAGCCACACCGCGGGCGACATCGATGTCGCAAGGAAATTTCCGACCGACCACATTTTCTTCCCGATCCGGCTCGAGCCTTATCTTTCAGCCACGGCCAGGAAGCATCCCGATTGCGCCGACCGGCTGGAAAGCCTGGTGCGCGTAACCGGCGCGACCAAAAAGGCGCTGGTGCACGGCGACGTCAGCCCGAAAAATATCCTGGCGGGACCGAACGGACCGGTGTTCCTCGATGCCGAATGCGCGTGGTACGGCGATCCGGCTTTCGATCTCGCGTTCTGCCTGAACCATCTGCTGTTGAAATGCATCTGGCGGCCCCGGTGGCAGGCACACTACCTCGACAGTTTCGATGCGCTGGCCGGGAACTATCTTGCGAACGTCACCTGGGAACCGCGCGTCGACATCGAAGAACGCGCCGCGCATTTGCTGCCGGGGCTGTTCCTCGGCAGGATCGACGGCAAGTCGCCGGTGGAATACATCACGACCGACGCGCAGCGCGACCGGGTACGCCGCGTCGCACGTGCGCTGCTGCTCGATCCGGTGGACAGCCTCGCCCGCGTGCGCGCGGCCTGGCAAAGCGAACTCGCCCGACAATGACAAGAATGAAAGCGAACGTTTCATGACCGACACCACCATCACCAAAATTCATGGCCGCCGCGTATGGGATTCGCGGGGCCGGCCGACGGTCGAAGTCGAGGTGCATGTCGCCGCCGGTTCGGTGGGCCGCGCGATCGCCCCCGCCGGCGCATCGCGGGGATCGAACGAAGCCGTCGACCTGCGCGACG
This sequence comes from Burkholderiales bacterium, assembly GCA_036394495.1. Taxonomy (GTDB): domain Bacteria; phylum Pseudomonadota; class Gammaproteobacteria; order Burkholderiales; family JACQAP01; genus JACQAP01. Next base: position 3,407 of record DASWEZ010000149.1, on the reverse strand, counting down.
GCGGGCAGGCATTTGGCGGCATGGGCGTGTCGAAAGCGGTGGCACACGTCAACAACGAGATCTCCCGCCTGCTGCTGGGACGCAACGCATTGCGCCAGGCCGAAATCGACGATGCGCTGATCGAACTGGACGGCACGGCGAACAAATCCAGGCTCGGCGGCAATGCCATGATCGCCACCTCGATGGCAGTGCTGCATGCTGTCGCCGGCGCCCACCGGATGCCGCTCTACGCCTATCTCGCACAAGGCAAGGCCATTCGCATGCCGTTGCCGGAGATCCAGATATTCGGCGGCGGCGCGCACGCCGGACGGCGCGTCGACGTGCAGGACTTCATGGTCATGGCACTGGGCGCGCACAGCTTCAGCGACGCCGCCGCGATGACCGCCGAGATCTATCGCGCAGCCGGCGAGTTGATGAAAGAAGCGGGCAAGCTGCAAGGCGTGGCCGACGAAGGTGGATTCTGGCCGGCTTTCGCGTCCAACGAAGAGGCGCTCACCATGCTGATGCGCGCGATCGAACGCGCGGGCTATCGCCCCGGCGAGGATGTCGGCATCTCGCTCGACATCGCCGCGTCGGAGTTCGGCAGCGCGGGCCGCTACCGGTTGGGCCTGGAAAACCGCGAACTCGACAGCGACGGCCTGTGCGAGCTGCTGTTCGGATGGCTGGACCGCTACCCGATCGTCTCGATCGAGGACCCTCTCGCCGAGGACGACGCCGAAGGCATGAAGAAATTCACGGCCGCGGCCGGAAAAAAAGTACAGATCATCGGCGACGATTTTCTGGTGACCAACGCCGCGCGCGTGAAAGAGGCGGCGGCATCAGGCGCCTGCAACGCGGTGCTGATCAAACCCAACCAGGCCGGTACCGTGACCGAGACGAAAGCCGCCCTGGACGCGGGCAAACGCGCCGGCTGGGGAACCATCGTCTCGGCTCGCTCGGGCGAGACCGAGGATGTCACCATCGTGCATCTTGCGGCGGGCTGGGACGCCGGACAGCTCAAGGTCGGCTCCTTTGCGCGTTCGGAACGCATGGCCAAATGGAACGAAGCGCTGCGCATCGAGGAGGCCCTCGGCGGCAAGACGAGTTTCGCCGGACGCGGCGTGTTGCCGCAGGGTCGGTAAGGGCCGTGACTGTCGTGAACATCAAGACCAAGACAGCTACGCCGGTTTTTTATCGCCTCTACGACAGTCACGACCGTCACGATAGTCACGACCGTCACGGTTTTTCAAATGACTAAAGCAGACGCCCAGCACCACCGCCGCACCCTGCGCGGCATCGCGTTGCTGATGTCAGCCGTGTTCATGTTTTCGGCGATGGACACGCTCGCCAAGTACATGCTCAAGTCGTACCCGATATCGGCGCTGATGTGGGCGCGCTACATGGTGCACGTCGTGGTGATGCTGGCATGGCTCGGGCCGCGGATGGGAGCGAAACTGTTTCACACCTCGTATCCGTGGCTGCAGATCCTGCGCGGGGTGTTGCTGGTGGGCAGTACGACTTTTTTCTACTTTGCGCTGCGCTATCTGCCGCTGGCGGAAGCGGCGGCCATCACCTTCGTCGGCCCGGTGCTCACGGCCCTGCTGTCGGGACCGATGCTGGGCGACAAGGTCACCCGGCGCCAATGGTTCGCGGTCACGCTGGGCTTCGTCGGCGTGCTGATCATCTTGCGGCCGGGGGGCGGCGTGCTCTCGCTCGCCGCGGTATTCCCGCTGGCGACCGCCATCCTGTTCAGCGTATATCAAATCGTGACGCGCAAGCTTTCGGGACGCGAACATCCGTATACCTCGCTGTTTTATACCGCCCTCGTCGGCGGCGCGATCACCAGTTTCGCGGTACCGTTGCACTGGATTACGCCGACGTTGAGCCAGGCGGGCTTCGTGGTTTGCATCGGCTTTCTCGGCGGCTTCGGCCACCTGCTGCTGATCCGCGCGATGGAACACACATCGCCTTCGACACTGGCGCCGTTCGTCTATTCGCAACTGATCTGGTCGACGCTTCTGGCCTATCTTGTGTTCGGCGATTTTCCGGAGCCCATGACCCTGTTCGGAATGTTCATCGTCGTCGCGGCCGGCATGCTGGCGGTGAACTGGAAACATATGCGGCGATTGAGCGATGCCGACGACCAGACCGGCACACACTGACGACGAGGGACTTCCATGATTCGACCGACTCCGGAACTGCGCGACAGTTACCGTCACTTCCAGGCGATTCCGACCCGCTGGGCGGATAACGACGTATACGGCCACGTCAACAACGTCGTCTACTACAGTTACTTCGACACTGTGGTGAACCAGTACCTGATCGAACAACGTGCGTTGAACCTCGCGACGAGCACGGTGATCGGCCTGGTGGTGGAAACGCAATGCGAGTATTTCGCCCCGATCAGTTTTCCGGACGTGGTGCATGCGGGACTGCGGGTTGCGAAGCTGGGCAACAGCAGCGTGCGCTACGAGATCGGACTATTCAGAAACGAGGAGAATGCAGCCTCGGCGCAAGGGCATTTCGTCCATGTGTACGTGGATCGCACTTCGCGCCGTTCCACCACCGTGCCCGCAGACATGCGCGCCGCGCTGGAAAGAATTATTAGCGTCTAAGCTAGTTGAAAATTCTCACCACAGAGGCACAGAGGACACAGAGAAATGCAGTGAAGCTGTAGCTTGCACACCAATTCGAGATGATGGCCAATTCACCCGACCTTTGCGTTATGACATTCAGTCCATCTCTTTCGTCCAACGCCTTCTTTCCTCTGTGTCCTCTGTGCCTCTGTGGTGAATTGCCTTCCGCTCTAATCCAGATCGTAGAACTCGTGCCCATAGCGCACGGTGCCTGAAGTTTTCACGAACGCGCCGGGTTCCAGTTCGATCGCCATGAATGCGTCTTCAGGCGCGGGAAAAGGACACTTCAGCCCGAACCGTGCGGCCGGCACGAATCCGAAACGCGCGTAATAGACCGGGTCGCCAAGCACCAGTACCCGCGCCTGTCGCGCCAGCCGGCAGCGTTCCAGTCCGGCGCTGACCAGAGCGCTGCCGATGCCAAGGCGCTGGAAAGCGGGCTCCACGGCGAGCGGCGCCAATGCCACCGCGTTAATCTCGCCGACTTCGCCGTCCACGGCAATTTTTGAAAACACCACGTGTCCCAGAATGCGCGCCTTTTCTTCTGCGATCAGGGCGGACGTAATTTTCTCCGAAGCGCGCAGCCGCTGCACCAATCGCGCCTCCGCCTCGCGCCCGAACGAGGCCCGCAGAAGCGCGTTGACTGTATCGAAGTCCGAAGGCTGTTCCGCCCTGATCAAAGACATCAGTTACCCGGTCCGCCGCCGTTGACGAACACAACCTGGCCGGTCATATAGCTGGCGGCATCCGAAACCAGGAAGGCCACCGCTTCGGCTATTTCACTCGGCTCGCCTT